>CAIKBD010000119.1 GCA_903825565.1 uncultured Anaerolineales bacterium
GGGGGCGTATGCCGAACTGTTCGACACCGCGATCCTGGATGCGTTTGATACGATGACCAAGTATCACAAAGAGAACCGCATCTATTTTGAAGGTTGGAAATCGAACGAGTGCTGGCGCGTCAATCGCAAGGTCGTCCTGCCGTACCACGTGGAGCTGTGGGACTCGGGTTCGTTCCATCTGCGCTATGGCAACGAGCCAGCGCTCACCGATATTGATCGCGCGTTATGCGTGGTGATGAATCAACGCTTTGACCGCATCCTCACGGTATCCCAGGCTTTGCGCGATGCGTTCGCTCAGCAGGCGGGACCAGGTAGAACCACGTCCACTTTTTTCGAGGTGCGCTATTTCAAAAAAGGCACGATCCATTTGCAATTTCTCGACGAGGACGTGTGGAAGCACTTCAACTATCGCGCCGCCAAAGCCCGTAACTGGCTCCCGCCTGGTACGCCCGCACCCAAGTCGCGCGCCGAATCGGTCGTACCGGAACCCACACCAGAACCCAGTCAGCCCTATATACAAATGCAGGTCGCGCTGGTTTGATAAACCGCCGACCAAATTGATGAACAAAAGCAGGGGTGTCTCAACCCGAGACGCCCTTGCTTTATACACATGGTAGCACGCGATCCGTCCGATTCAGAGGACGCTTGACCCCTGGGTTGACCCACCTGAAAGATTAGTCGCGCAGACAAAATCAACCCCTGCGACATCAGTAGGCTGAGACAGAAATCAGCAAGGAGCAAGATGAATCACCCCATGTATTTGAACGAAGCAGCCGAGTTGTACAGCCACATCAAAGCGTTGAGCGAATCGCTCGCGCAAGCGGGCGTCGAACTCAACGCGCGGCTCGCCGATTACCAGGACGCCGATGCAGAGTTCAGGCAGGCGAAAGCAGATTTCGAGTTGTGGGCGACGACCGATGCCACGGACCCACTCAAGAACGGCACACTCAACCTGTTCGCCGGCAAAAACGACGACGACCGTGACCACAAAAAGCGGGTAGCGTATGCGACGTTCGGCAACGATCCCCGCTGGAACGTGAACGAGCATCAAACTACCCTCGCCGAAAACGAATACGCGTGGCGTCGGGCACAACGAGTCTTCGATTCTTTGTGCAAGGATTTGGAAGCATTCAAACTGCAAGCGAATGTGCTCTCCATCCTTCTCGCGCACAGCAATGCGCCACTTCCGATTGCGGCATAGTATTACAACGACGTTTCGTATGAATACGACGTTTCGCGTTTAGTAGACGCCCAAGTAAAAATCAGTGATTTTGCTTGAGCGTGCGGCGACGATGGGAACAATATGCGGCGTAATTCCACTGCTGCCGGTACGCGATCACGGTTAATACGTTGGGATGCGTGTCTTGCTCGTCGGACAAGGCTTGTGCGATCAACTGACGCACCTGGGCGAAGGTCAACGCCGGACTTTTTTTTAAGAAGTACACCCACGTGGATTACAAACAGATGCGCCATAAAGGTCTGGGCGATGTGATGATGCCAACCCACCCAACTCCGAACTTGATAGTGATCCATCCCCAGTTCGTCCTTGCCTTCTTCGAGTGTCGTTTCCACCGGCCAACGAAGTCCGCACACGCGAATCAACTCGGCGTGTGAACAGGACGCCGGCGCATTGCTCAGATAGAATTTTAGCTCAGGGGTCGGGCATACCTGACGCCGAAAGATGACCCAGACGCGTGGACCTGGTAATCCCTTGCGAACTGTTGTCACACGCAAGAAAGCGAAGTCAGCAATAATCGGTCCCTTGCTTCCTTCTTTGATTCGGTGTCGCGTCCATTCGGAGGCAGGCAGAGCGTTCACTAACTCGCGTACTTCTTGCGGTCGTGGCGCACCGCGCGAAACGCGCGGATGCGTCCGTGGGCGTCCCATCACCCCACACCCAGGTGGTTCCACTCGCGGCGTTTGCAACCAAACGCGTGTGTCACAAGGCACTTCGATCAAGTACCATTTGTCCAAATCGGACACAGCGTCCAAGAACGCCGGAACCTCGCCAAAATGGGCATCTGCGACGACCCAGCGGAAGGGCAGGATGTGGCGTGCCACCAACGCGCGGAGCATCGCGAGTGCCAAGTCCGGTTCAGTTTGAAAAGCAAGTTCCTTGGGAATGCCGCACCGTTGCCACCGTTTCCGTGCATCGTCGGCAAACCAACTCTCGTGCAGATAAAGCCGTGCATCCAGAAAGGCGTTGCCATGTGGACTGACATAGACCAGAAACACACCTTCTTGCGAGTTGGCCACTTTGCCGAGGGCACCGCAGTATTGCCGAGCGACGCCCGCCGAATCCTGACCTTGTTTGGGAAATCCACTGCCATCTACAATCACCACTCCCAGTGGATCACTCAACCAAGCGGCGACTAATTCTTGCTGGCGGTGGAGCATGTGTTCCGCGTGCCAAGTTCCCTGACTGATGAATCGTTGCGCCATCCGCACAGCATTGCGGTCCGGGCCGCGGAGCATCAGCACTATGTGTTCGATCGTTTTGCGGGGTAAGTTGCCCAATTGCCCGCACAGATAAAACAGCGACCACTCGCGTTGCTCGCGGCGTTGGAAGACGCTGTGAAACAATTGGTGAAAGATAACCAACTCGTCCGTACTCGCTTGGAGCTCCCGCTCGGTCAGACGCAAACCTGGTTTGCGCCCACTGGGGGGCGGTTCTTGGGTTGCTGGATGTTGCACAATCTTTTTCATGGCGACCTCCTTCAGAGCGAATATCGCACATGAGTATAGCGCAAAACATCCTCCAAAATAGTACGGGGCTTACTGAACGCGAAACGTCGTATTCATACGAAACGTCGTTGTAATACTAGAAACAAGGAGGTGAGAATCGGCGAAGGAAGGGGCGGAATGATATGATAATAGATCAACTGCTTGACCTTCGCCGCCGCCGCAATCTTCGCCGCGTCTTCGGGCGTTGAGTGATAACTGGGAATATCCTGCGTCACTCGGGCGAGCATGGGAGAACCGGCCAAGCCGGCATTTTCATTCATCAACTGCACCATCGGTGCATTCAACGCTTCGTGGAAGAGAACATCCGCGCCGCGTGCATGTTCGAGCAAGGATTCCGAATACATCGTATCGCCACTGATCACCAACGAGCGACCTTTATAATCAAAACGATAGCCCACTGCTGGCACCACCGGACGATGATCCACTTTGAACGCCGTAATTTTCACGCCATCCTGATCAAACACGACTGCAGACGCATTGGGTTCAGCGGATAGCGCAAACGGTTTGGCGATGCCGCCGGCTCCTGTCGGCGGCATCGTTTCAGGTCCATGGTGCGCCACGCGGTACCCGTCATCGAGTTGATAAGCAAGATTAAATCCTTGCACTATTTGCTCGACTCCCGTTGGACCAATCACCGCAACAGGTGTTTTATTTGAGCCACCCGCCCAGCGTTGCAATTCCATTTCACCCAAATCGGCGATGTGATCGGAATGAAAGTGAGTCAATAAAATCGCATCCGCTTTGCCGATGGGCAATTTCATCAACAACACATTCTTGGTACTGCCATCGCCCGCATCCACAATAAAAAAATGCGCGCCCGCGAGTACGGCAACACAAGGACCCGCCCGATTGATGTCGGGCATGGGCGCCCCCGTGCCGCACAGTCCAGCATACAAACCATCGTCGAACCTGATGTTCTTTTTGGCCATTGCCGATCGGACAATTTGTCGCATCACAGCATTCATGATCGGCTGATAGAACACAACTCCCACAATGGCAAGCAAAACCAGGGCAAGAGCGACGGGCAGTAGATTGTGGCGGTTCAAGAACTTGTTCACGGGGCACTCTTTTTTTCCAAAAACGTCATCATCTGTTGAGCTACTTGAGCTCCATCGTTTTGATTTTGTCCTGTGACGAGATTGCCATCTATAACCACGTGGCTGGCAAAAATATCCAAGAAGGCGGATTCACTTTCATACAAGGCACCCGCCTTGCGCAATTCGCGTTCAGGATGTTGCGGCGTAATCATGATCCCTAATTCTTGAACTTGTTTGTCGGTGACAGCAGTCATTCTTTTCCCCTTGACCAGAGGTTCGCCGCTGGAATCTTTGGCTTGCAAAAATCCAAGAGCGCCATGGCACACGGAACCCAGGATGATTTTGGCGCGGTATGCTTGGCTGATTTTTTCACCCAATACTGGAGAATATCCCAGATCATACGCCGCACCCCAACCGCCAGCCATAAACACAACATCGTACTTTGTAAAATCCAGGGTCGCAATGTTCAACGAGTGTTTCACCTGATCCTGGAGTTGTCGATCCGCCAGAAACCGTCGATCCTCAGGCGTAGCAACGGGCCAGCGCAGAGAAACCGGTTCAATGGGAATTTCGCCACCTTGAATGCTCGCCACATCTACTTGCATGTAAGCATCCAGGAATTGATAATAAGGCACGGTCAGTTCCGAGGCATATACCCCGGTGGCCTTGCCCGTCTCGCCTAACGTGTCGTGATTCGTGGCAATGATCAACGCCCGTTTCCCAGATAGATTAAAGCTTTTCCCTGGGTAAGGACGATGGAGCCCGAGTAGATTCAGCAATGATGGCAATGCCGCCACCAGCAATCCGACAACAATTACAACGCCGGCGATAAATCGGAACAATCGGTTGTGAATGATTGATTGCATCAGTCGGTTTCCCTTTCTGGGAATTTATCGTTTCACTGAACGGACAAATTGATTGATCGCATCCGCCACTTGCCCGGGTTGATCGAAATTATCAAAGTGACTGGCATTGGTGACCCATTGCAGTTGCACATGCGGGCATTGCGTCGCCACATCCGCAAAAATGGATTTGGGCTGGGCGGGATCGCTGTCCGCTTGCAGTTGGAGAACCGGGAACGGAAAATTATTCTTGCAGATTTTCCCAATCGCGGTGTTCAAATCCCAGTTGCTCGTTTGAAAGTATCGGGGATTCATCGTCGCCACGCCAGGTCGCGAATACTCATAAACCAAATAATCGCGGTCTGCTTGCTTGAATACCGTTTTCATCCGGGCAGGATAGACAGTATCAATCAGCCAACCCGCATCCTGATACGCAAATGTGGCGATCCAACTATTTTGGAAAAAGAGCCATTGCGGTTTTTGCAGATACGCCGACAGAGGCGGGGTGCTTCCATCGCCTTGCATGATCAAATCCGCTTCCATCCGCACATAACCCAGGATGTGGTCGGGATGATCATTCACCATCACACTGCCGATGATCGTGCCCCAATCATGCGAGACAACGTAAAACTGTTTGACGCCGAGACTGTCCATCAAATCTACGGTCTGGCTGGCAACATGATGCCAGTTGTAATTGCCGTCTTGCATGTCGGAACGACCATACCCTTTCATATCAATCGCGATCAACCGGTATGTGTGATCCACCAGCGGCAAGACATAGCGCCACGAGTACCAACCCTCGGGCAAGCCGTGCAGGAACAAGATCA
>CAIKBD010000120.1 GCA_903825565.1 uncultured Anaerolineales bacterium
CGCCTCGTCGTTGGCGCGGCGCGGCATTGGCTTGCTCCCGCTCGCAACTTTTGCGCGCACCGAAAAAGGGTACGAAACCGGCAGAACCACTTTTCGCTTGACGCTGGGCGGCGTGGACCGCGCCGAAATTTTGCTGGCAAAAACGCGGCGGTTGCTGATCGATCTGAACCGACTCATCGCCGAGGAAGAAGCGCATTACAACCGCAAGCCATTGCCGTTCCGCAATCCCAGCCCCGCCCAGCGCGCCGACGAGTTGCGGCGCGCTTGGGACGCGCTCGCCAAACGCATTTTGCGCGCGGGCGAAACGCATCCCGTTGCGCGCGCCGCCGCGCTGGAGCCGCTCGACGGTGAGACGCTGCGCCGCGAGTTTTTGCGCCAGTATGCGCCGGCGCGCCTCGAAGTGTTTCGCACGCGCTTGCTCGACCGCGCGCTCATCGGCGACGAACTGTTGCGCCGCGCCGCGCGCGACAACGGCGCGTGGCTCGCCGACCGATTGAGCCGCGAGTTGACGAAAGACTCGCTCGCGCGCCGGCAAGAATTATTTCGCCTGCGCGCCTTTGATCGCACCGTCCACCCCACGCAGATGTATTCCTTGTCCGCAGAACTCGCGCTCGATGAAATGGTCAAGGCATTGATCGCGCGCGCACCCGTCGCGCCAAGCCAGATCGAACACGCGGCGCAGGAACTATGGCGCGAGTACCTGGGTCGCAACGTGACGATCACCTCGCAAGACGAGGCGGATGAAATCTTGCTCGACCTTGCCACGCAGATCGCCGGCGAAGAATACGCCGAACTGTTCACCGACGCCACCCTGTTTCCGTTCTTGTCGTTCTGGAGCGATTGGGATGGCAGTAACCGGCCTTCAGGGCAAGGACATCGCCTAGTTGCCGCCGTCGTGATGGAAAACGTGCGCCGGCTGAGCCGCCTGCTCACCTTGTTGCGGCAAGCCGATCCGCACGTACCCGTCAGCCCGGAAGTGTTTTCCGAACTTGCACTGCTACCGCAACAAAACCAGCGGTTCACCCAAGTGATCAACGACATTACGCAACTGACGCATCAGTTGGAGCAACGCTATCGCGGCATTCTCCCGTTTGCGGTGGACGCGTCGGGCTGGCAACGCTGGGCGACACGCTGGCATTTGCGCCCCGACCCGGCGCAAGTGCTTTGGCAACACAATGATCGCTACGAACGCCGCATGATCGAACTGCGCCGCGAACGGCGCGCGATGCTCACCTATTATTTCGCGCTGAACAAGAAACTGCGCAAGCAACTCTACGCGCTGATTCCGGCATTGACCGCGCAACGCGGTTGTGAACCCTTGCTCCGCGCGGCGGTAAACTATCGCGACATTTTGCAACGCACCGTGATCACCCCGCGCATCCACCAGGGCTTGGTCACGGCGCGCGATTCGTTTGCGATTGACACGACCGTCTACAATCTGTACGAACTGAACACACTTGCCGGCGAATACGGCAACCCAGGGATCGCACTCGGCATCCAACTCAGTCTCTCCACGAAACCCGAAGCGTTGATTGCGCTGGATCGCAAAATGCGAATCCAGCGCGAGCAAACGCGGCGCGAACAGCCGGCGGTCCCCGTGCCCGCCATCTGGCTCATTCCATTGTTCGAGGACATTGATTCGATCCGGAATATTCGGAACTATTTGGATCGCGTGTGGGATTACGCGACGCAAAGCCGGCAAACCGCGCAAGCGCCGCAGGAGCGTTTCGCCGAAATCATCGCCGAGGTGTTTATCGCCGGTTCGGATTTGAGCCAGCAGGTGAGCCAGGCGAACGCGGCATTTCTGTTTCTGCAAGCCAAACACGACACGCAAGCATGGCTGGCGGAGCATCGGCTGGCGGAAGCCGTGCGCGTCAAAATGGGGAGCGGCGAACCGATGCAACGGCAAGGCGGTTATTATTCTCCCGTCGCCGGGCGCGCCGCATTTCTCGACGCGGACGACAGCCGGCGACGCTTTGCCAGTCACTTGCCCGCCGACGCGCGCAAAAGCACGGCGTATGCCGTCACGCCGTTGCAAGGCATTTTTCTCGGCGGAGACTTGCGGACGTTTCAGAGCAACTTGGCTGAACAACTGCGCGCCTTGCCCGCGCGCGAGTTGGTCAGTCTGCTGTACCACGTGCGCGAAACGCAAAAAAATCATCGCAACGATTTGATTCGCGCCGCCGAAACCATCGCCGAAAGTCGTTTGAGCGCGCAACGCTGGAGCGCGCAGGAACTAGAACGGCTGACGATTGGCACGCGCGAACCGCTCTATCTGGAATTTTTGCAAGAGGTCACCGAAAATTTTCGGCACATTTTGTACGGGCGCGACGAAGATGTGATCGGCATCCACATCCTGTCGTACTTTATCGGGCGGTCGTTGCCGCAACTGCGCGACCGTCCCACTTCGCGCCGGAAATCCGGCGCGGGCGTCGAGCGCGGACAAGAAATTTTGGCGGGCATTGCCGAGATCATCCCGCTTGCCCAGCAGGGCAGTTTGTTGCGCGCCATCGCGCACAACCAAGCGCAAACGATTGTGCTGGGCATCAACCAACTGACCACCGGCTTGTTCCGCGCGCTCGAAAGGTTCGCGCAAAAAACGTTTGTCGAAGCCGAGCGCGAACGGATGATCGCCGAACGGTTGTTGCCGCGTCTGCCCGTCTACGAAATTCTTCACACGCTCCGTATCTATCAAGATTGGCGCGGGGAATTTCTGGGGCGTGTCGAAACGGCGTTCCCCGCCGGCAACTCGGCGTTCGTGGCATTGCGCGAAGACAGCGACGCGATGCAACGCTACCTGCCCCTGTTCCAGCAAGAATTGCTGCGGCGGCACGGCGTCAACGTCGGCGATTTTTTCGCCGAGGGCGTTTTCATCCCACACCTGTTGCCCACGCTCCGCCCCGATCTCGCCGTGCTTTTGCAAAAAAATATTTTCAACACCGAGCTCGCGGGCTTGTTGCAAAATGTCGCGGGACGCACAACCGATAGTTGGCGCGCGGAGGTTGCCGGTTTGCTTGCTCTGCCCACGCAAATCCGCCATTGGCGCGCGCTGATCTGGGATGTGCTGGGTGATTCGGTTTATCAACGCGTGCAAAGTTTCACCGAGTTGGCAACGGCGTTGTACGCGTTTTCGTCCACGCGCTCGTTCGCCGCACTGCCGGCGATTAGCCGCGCGACCAAGCCGCCGCCCACGCTGTCCGGTTTCATCCGCACCGCGCGCGCGGACGATGAGATGCGCCGCTTTTTGCTTGGCGCAGTCGAGTACCTGAGTTCGTTCGCCGAGGGCAATCTCGAAGTGCCGGTCAGCATCATCCGCGCGATGAACGACGTGGAACGAATCGCGCACATCGAAGAAAGCGCGCTTGCGCCTGCCAAGCAAGATGTGATTCGGTGTTGCATTTTGCAAATCGCGCGGCTCGCTGGCGAGAACGGCTAGCAGGCGTTTTTACAAACGCCCCTACGCGCTGGTGGCGCACGCTCGAACACTCGCGGCTTTTCAAAAGTCGCTTGACATCACCCCTCACCCCGCTAGCGCGTCCATAACGCGGCAGAATGCCGCACAGACGACGCGCTAGCGCCTCTCCCCAATAGGGGCGAGGGAATTTACCCCTTCGCCCTTTGAGGGAGAAG
>CAIKBD010000121.1 GCA_903825565.1 uncultured Anaerolineales bacterium
GCCAGCCAGGTCTGGACCTATCCCGAACTGGCTCCGACGCAATCGCAATTACTCAAAGACCTGGGTTTGCCGACGCCCCAACAAACCTTGAGGCTATCGTGAAGTCAATTGAATTTGGTCAACCCTGGAATACAGGCTCAGCCCGATGCTCGATCTCAACTTGTTCCGCGTGCGCTTGTTTTCGGCGGCGGTGGTCAGCGCGATCTTGAATTACACGTGCTTTAATGCGGTCTTGTTCTTGATGCCATTTTATTTGATCCAGGGACGCGGCGTGACGCCCGCCGAAGCCGGCTTGTTGCTGACCGCGCAACCGCTCGTGATGGCGATCACTGCGCCGCTCAGCGGCATCTTGTCGGATCGGATCGGCTCGCGCTTGTTGGCGACGGCGGGAATGGCGGTGCTAGCAAGCGGCTTGTTTTGGATGGCGCGGTTGGGCGGGGCGGCGACCTCCAGCGAGGTGGCGATTGGACTGGGAATTGTCGGCTTGGGCGCGGGCTTGTTCACATCGCCGAATAGCAGTGCGTTGATGGGTGCCGCGCCGCAGCGTCGGCAAGGCATTGCGGCAGGCATATTGGCGACCGCGCGGAACGTGGGCATGGCGTTGGGCGTGGGGATCGCTGGCGCAATCTTTGCCACAGTGCACGCGCGCGGCGATACGCCCAGCGTATTGTTCGATGCGATCAGCGCGGGCTGGTTCGTCGCCGCATTCATCGCGCTACTCGGCGCGGTGACGAGCGCGGTGCGCGGCGGGCGTGCGACGCCAGATGCGCTGGTCTAACCGGCGGAACGAATTTTGATTTGATTTATTTCTAGCCGCTGTGTATAATGAGTCTATCCCAGCGTCAGTCTCTCGGTTCGTCAAGGAGGATGAATGCGCGCGTTTCAAGGCAAGGTCGCCATTTTGATCGGCGTGCTCTACGTTGCGTTTGTCGCGTGGTCGCTGTACGGCGCAGTCGTCCCGATTGAAACGTACACCTTCCGCATGGTGCACGTTGCATTTATCCTGGCGCTCGCGTTCCTCGTTTACCCGCTCTCCTCCAAACTGGGGCGGTGGGGTCTCGCGCTCGACGTGGCGCTGGCGATCCTGGGTGTCGCGGCTATTGCCTTTGCGTTCATCTCCCCCGCCGAATTCGCCCCGCTGTTTGCCAAGCACGATTTCCTCACCGCGCTGCGCCTCGGCGCGGACAACAGTCTCGATCAGTTCATTCGCCGCTCGACCTTGCCCGATCCACCCGATCTCTTTTTCGGGATCGTGCTGATCGTTCTGCTGATCGAATTGGCGCGGCGCATCGTCGGCATCGAATTCACGCTCGTCCTGCTCGGCTTTTTGCTGTACGGCTTGTTCGGCAATTGGATTCCCGCGCCGCTCGGTCACAAAGGATACGATCTGGATCGCATCGTCGGGCACATGTACATGACGCTCGAAGGAATTTTCGGCGTGCCGCTCTCGGTCAGCGTGTCGTTCGTCATGCTGTTCGTCGTGTATGGCGTGATGATGGACGCGGCGGGCGCGGGCGCGTTCTGGCTCGATCTGTCGCTCGCGGTGATGGGGCGCAAGTCGTCGAGCGCGGGGCGCGGCGCGGTGGTGACGACCGCGTTGATGGGCGGCCCGCAAGCGAGCGGCGTCGCTACGACAATGTCGGTCACGCCGATCATGTGGCCCATCCTCAAAAAAGCCGGCTACTCGGCGGATATGGCGGCGGGGTTGATCTCCGCCGGCGGCATCGGCGCGGTGATCTCGCCGCCCTTGATGGGCGCGGCGGCGTTCCTGATCATGCAATTTCTCAAAGTGTCGTTTTGGGACGTGGTGGTGATGGTCACGATCCCGACATTGCTGTACTACCTCGGCACGTTTTTTATGGTCGAGATGGAAGCGCGCAAGTACCGCTTTACGCCGCCCGAATCGAGCGGGCTGACGTTTTGGCAAGTGTTGCGAACCAAGGGCTATCACCTCATTTCGATTGGGGTGATTGTGTGGTTGCTGGCAATCGGCTTGTCGCCGGAAAGCTCGGCGATCTGGGCAATCGTTTCGGTGATCGCCACCAGTTTTCTCAGCCGGGATCGCGCCGAGTGGCTAACGCCCAAACGCTTGATCGTCGCGATCATCGAGGGCGCGAAGAACATGTTGCCGGTCGCTGTGTTGCTCGCCGCCGCCGGTTTGATCGTCGGCATTTTTTCCTTGACCGGCTTGGGCTTGAAAATTTCCGGCTTGATCATGTCGCTCAGCGGCGGCAACATCTTTCTTGCGTTGGTGCTAGCGTTGGTCACGTCGTTCATCGTCGGCTTGAGTTTACCGATCACCGCGACGTACATCATGACGGTCGTGATGGTTGCGCCGGCGTTGATGAAGGTGGGCGTGCCGGAACACGTTGCACACTTGCTCGCCTTTTATTTCGCCGTGCTTTCCGAAGTGTCGCCGCCGGTGGGCTTGTCGCCGTCCGCCGCCGCCGCGGTGACGGGGGGCAACCCGTTCGCCTCGATGATGCAGGCGTGGAAGTACTCGTTGCCGGCGTTCCTCGTGCCGTTTCTTTTTTCGGCGACCAAAGAGGGCGCGAGTTTGCTAATCGTCGGCGCAACCTTGCCCGATTTTATGCTCGCCACGTTGAACAGCGGGTTCGCCTTGTTTTTTCTCGCGCTCGGCATCGTCGGCTTTTTCAGAGCGCCGTTGCATTGGCTCGAACGCGCGTTGCTGATTCTGATCGCGATTGCGATGACGTTGGATCAAATTGATTTCTCGTTGATGGGTTTGCTCCCGGTGATGCTGGGTCTCGTCGTCGTTGGGCGGCATTGGCGGGCGACGCGGGCAGTGGTGTTGGACTAGAGAGTCGAGACGAAGCGCGTCGTGCGGACACGATGCGGCAAAAAATTTTCAGGAGGTGTACGATGATTGTACCGAAATCGAGAACGATGGGGCTGGCGTTCATCGGTTTGGCTTTGCTGGTGCTGCTCGTGATGGGCTGTGCTGCGCCTGAGCCGACCAAAGCGCCGGCGCAACCGACCAAAGCGGCAGAACCGCCCAAAGCGGCGGAGCCGACCAAAGCGCCAGCGGCAGCCACCGAAAAACTGGCGTTCAGCATTGCGACCGGCGGCACGGGCGGCGTGTGGTATCCGCTTGGCGGCGCGATTAGCGGCGTCGTCGCCAAGAACGTGGCGAACACGGACGCGTCGGTCGAAGCCACGACCGCCGCGCTCGACAATTTGAAATTGCTCACCGCGAATAAATCGCGCTTGGCGTTTGCGTACGATTATCACGGCATTTGGGTCAACGAAGGCAAAATGCCCGGCTTGACCGGCAAGTTCAACTTGCGGATGGTCGTCAGTTTCTACGAACAGCCGTTGCATATCGTCACGAAAGAGGGCACGGGGATCAAGTCGCTCAACGATCTCAAAGGCAAGCGCGTTTCGACCGGCGCGCCGAACAGCGGCACGGAAGAGCAAGCCGATTACGTGCTCAAGGCGCTGGGCTTGGATTGGAGCAAGGACCTTACGCGCGAAAAACTCGGCGCGGCGGAATGTGTTGCCGCGTTGAAGGATGGCAAACTCGACGCGTTCTTCTGGAGCGGCGCGGTGCCCACCGCTTCGATCATTGACTTGGCGACTGCGCCGGGTTTGAAGATGGTGCTCCTGCCCATCGCGGGCGACACCGCCGATAAAATTATGAAAGCGAATCCCGGCGTCTTTCACAAGTCGGTGTTTGCCAAGAGTTCGTATAACAGCGTGGACGCGGACATTGACACGCTGGCAATTACGGCGGTGCTCTACGCCATGGATAATTTCCCGGAAGATCGCCTGTACCAAATTCTCAAGGCGATGTTCGACAACAAGCCCGACTTGGTGGCGGTCTCGAAAGAGGTTTCCAAGTTGA
This sequence comes from uncultured Anaerolineales bacterium, assembly GCA_903825565.1. GTDB lineage: Bacteria > Chloroflexota > Anaerolineae > UBA4142 > UBA4142 > CAIKBD01. The sequence goes on from CAIKBD010000121.1 coordinate 3,866, forward strand.
CGCCGGAATTGTCCGTCAAGCAGGTGAACCCGGATGTGTTGCAATATTTGCATCCCGGCGCGAAAAAGTACTATCAAGAAAAAGGCGCGATCAAGTAAAATCGAAACCCGAAGGGGACCGCTTGCCCCTTCGGGTTTTTTGATGCCATGCAACGAAAAATTTTTGCGCTGGGGGTCGGTTGCGCGCTCGTCGTCGGGTTACTCGCGCAAATCGTGCTCCCCGGTTGGACGCGCATCGAATTGACCGACGGCGATACCGGGCGCGTGATCCACGTGGCGGTTGCGCGCGACGGCGAGTTGCTCACGTTGGACTGGCACAACTCGCTGTTTGATCTGGACGTGACGGAAGAATTTGTGGCGGACAGCGGGCGCATCATTCAAACCAGCGTGACCTTTGCCGATCCGCGCGGCGTGCCGCCGATGCTTGCCACGCCGCAAGACTTGGACGATTTGTATCACACCGGCGGGCCGTTTGTCGTGCGCGGTTTGCGTAAGCCGTTCACGCAGATTATTTATCGCATCGGCGAAATCGGCAACCCGCAAATGCGAATCCGGGATCGCGTGGTGGATTTCAAACGCGAGGTGGGCTTTGGCGGGCGCATCGTGTTGGCGACGCGTGCGCCGCGCGCGTACGAAATCGTTGGGCAAACGCGGTTGCCCTGAATCAATGACCGAGCCGTTGCTGAATCGCGCAACGGCTCGGTTTGTTAGCGGCGATAGATCACGGCTTGATCGTCGCCGTATATTTTTTGCCACGCCGGTTCGCGCGCCAGTTGCGCGGCAAGGGGCGCGCCCGGCTCGACGAGCACGACGCGCACGGCGAATTGATCGAGCGGCGCGCGCCAATCCGCGCCGGCGCGGTACGTTTTGAGAAACACATTTTCGATGAACGCGTCGCCGTACACGTCCGCGCGCCCGTCAATGAACACGCGCGTTTGCGGATACAGCCGCCAGATCAAATAGCCGCCCCAGCCATACGCGTTGTACACATTCCCCGCGAAATGTTCGGCGCGCAAAAAATCCACCGCCGCCGCCGGAAATTTCGCGCGCTCGACCGCGTGTTGATTCGTCACGACGAGCGCGACGCGCGCACTGCCCGCCAGCACGATCAACGCCAGCACGATCCAGTTCAGCGCGATCAGCCCGCGCGGCGCGCGGATTTTCGGCGCGGCGAAAAATTTTGCCCCGCCGGCGGTTGCCACGATCTGCCACAACGCGTCGGCGAGGATCGGCGCGGCGATGATCGCAAAGATCGGAATGTTGCGCGCGGAGCGCAACGCCGCATAGCCAAAGCCGCCGAGCAAGATCGTTTGCGTGAGCGACACGCGTTTGCCGGCGAACGCAAGCGCGGCGAGCGTGCCGAGCAACAGCCAAGCGAACGGCTGAAATTCGAGGCGGTGAAAATCCGGCGAGAACCATTCCTGGATATACGCTTGCATCGCGTCGCTGGTCAGCGTTTCAAACGGATAGCCAAACATTGTCGCGCCGTTGGGGTTGACCAAGACGGCGAGCAGGCAGGCGATCAAAACGAAAAAAAGTTGGGCGCTTGGAGATCGAAAATTAAGGGCGAGGGCGCGCGCGGTCAAACCGGCGCGACAGAGTGCGCCGAACAGGTAGACGGCGACGATGACGATGCCGAGCGCATAGCCGCTGTGCAGGTTGACCCAGAGAAGCATCCAGCCCGGCAAAATCCATATGGCGCGGCTGGGTGTTTTCTCCCAGTGGTCGAGCGCGACGAGAAAAACGCTCGTGAGCAACAGCGAGAGCATTTGCGGGCGCACGCCCCAGGTGATCGCGGTGGCGATTGCCGCGAGCAACACGGCGAACGCGGCGACATACGGTTTGCCGGCACAGCGTGCATAGACGAAAGCGAACGTCAGCGTGATGAGCGCGGCAAAGGCGAGGATGAGCGCGGGGAAACCGCCGAGCGCATAAACGGCGTACAGCAAAACCTCGGCGAGCCATTCGTGCGTGACCCAGGTTTTGCCGGCGTTGGTAGCCGAAAAGGGATCGCCGTGGGGGATGGTTTGCGTTTCGAGAATGAATTGCCCGGTTCGTAGGTGCCACCAAAAATCGGGGTCGGCAATTTCGCGCGTGGTCATCACGAACAGCGCGACGAACAGGATCGCGGTAAAGAGCCGGCGAGTTGTCAGCATAGTGGCGAGTGGGCGCTCACGTTTTCCGCGCGTACAGCGTGAACAGATCGCCAAAGTTGACGGGGATGGCAATGCTGCCCCAGTTCAGGCGTTTGATGATCGCTTCGAGCGCGCGATAGAGCGGTTTGCTGTACGGCTCGATCCGGGTGATGAAATAACCGAGGCGCAAGTAGCGTCCTTGCGCGCTGGAGCGGATGACTTGAAACCCGTGTTTCGC
>CAIKBD010000122.1 GCA_903825565.1 uncultured Anaerolineales bacterium
AGCGCGGCTTCCAATCCTTCCCGCAACGTGATGACGAACGCCGAAACCATATATCTTCCTTTCTTGCACAATTTGTGATTTGTGCGCGCTTGGATATAATTAGAGATAGGTACGTTTCTTGCAAGTGGCTTCAAATCTTTTTTGTTAGTATAAACTAACAAAAAACGACTGTCAAGCAGCGGCGGAGGTGAGATGACTACTCCTACGATTGAATCCTACCTCGAAATTATTTTCATGATGGCGGTCGAAGGGCAAGCCGTGATTGGCGCGCGCCTGGCGGAGGCGCTGCACGTCTCGCGTCCGACCGTCACGACGACGTTGCAACGGATGGTGTGCGAAGGGCTGGTGAAACTCAACGCACGCAAGGAAATCGCCATGACGCCGAAAGGGCAAGCGATTGCCGAACGTTTGCAACGCCGGCATCGCGTCGTCGAGCGGTGGCTCACGGACACCTTGGGGTTGGCTTGGGCGCAATCGGACGCAGAGGCGCATCGGTTGGAACATGCGATGTCGGAAGAGGTGTTTGAATTGTTGAACAAACACCTGGGCTATCCGACGACGTGCCCGCACGGCAACCCGATTCCCGGCAATGCGCGGAGCATCGCGCCGGACGCCAAGGCGCTTCAGTTGAGCGCGGCGGCGGAGGGCGAACGTGTGACCGTTGCGCGCATTTCAGAGTACGCCGAGAATGTGGGCGAACTGCTCGCATACTTGGGCGCGCGCGGCGTCGTGCCTGGCGCAACGCTGACGGTGGTTGAGGTCGCGCCGCTCAATGGCCCGCTCACTCTAAAGTTGAACACCAAAACGCTGTCGCTCAGCCGCGAAGTTGCAAAATTTGTGTGGGTCAAACGCTAACTCGGCGACGCGGCGCATGCTCAAAAAGGAATTGCAGATGGAACGCAAAATGGTTCAACATACTCGCATTGTTTGCACGTTGGGTCCAGCGTCCGACTCGGATGAGGTGCTGCGCGCGATGGTGCGCGCGGGGATGGATGTTGCGCGCCTGAACTTTTCGCACGGCGATCACGCTACCCATGCGGCGCGGATCGCGCGGGTGCGCCGCATCGCGCGCGAAGAGGACGCGACGTTGGCGTTGCTCGGCGATTTGCAGGGCCCCAAAATTCGTATCGGTGAAATCGCCGGCGGCGCGGCGCAACTGGCGACCGGCGCAACTTTTACGCTGACCACGCGTGACGTGCCCGGGGACGCGGCGGTTGCACGCATTGATTTTCCCGAATTGCCGGCGGCGGTGCGGGTAGGGGATCGCATCCTGATCGCGGACGGTTTGCTCGAACTGCGCGTCCTTGCGGCGGACGCGACGGACGTGCAGACCCAGGTCATCAACGGCGGCGAGTTGCGTCCGCGCAAGGGTGTCAATTTGCCGGGCGTGCCGCTCAAAATTTCCGCGCTCACCGCAAAGGATCGCGCGGATGTTGAATTTGCGGTTACCCAAGACCTGGATTACCTCGCGCTGTCGTTCGTGCGGCGCGCGGAAGATGTCGTCGAGCTGAAGCAGTTGATCGCGGCGCGCGCCGGCACGATCCCGGTGATCGCCAAAATCGAAAAGCCGGAAGCGATGGAACAAATTGACGCGATCCTCGCGGCGAGCGACGGGGTGATGGTCGCGCGCGGCGACCTGGGTGTGGAGGTGTCGGCGGAGCAAGTGCCGCTGTTCCAAAAGTTGATCATTCGTAAGGCGAACGCGCAGGGCAAGCCGGTGATCACGGCGACGCAAATGCTCGAATCCATGATCGAAAACCCGCGCCCCACGCGCGCCGAGGCGAGTGACGTGGCAAACGCGATTCTTGACGGGACGGACGCGGTGATGCTGTCGGCGGAAACGGCGGTGGGCAAATATCCGGCGCAAGCCGTGGCGATGATGGCGCGCATCGGCGATGTGATGGAGGCGAGCCAGCAATTTCAAGCGTGCCTGCGAAAATTCGGCGATGATGCGATGAGCATTACGGATGCGATTGGTAATGCGACGTGCGAAATTGCGGAGCAGTTGCGCGCCAAGTTGATCGTGACCTCGACCTCCAGCGGTTTCGCCGCACGCATGATTTCGCGGCATCGCCCCATGACGCCGATTTTGGCGGTGACCGCGAGCGAGAAAACGCAACGCCGACTCGCGCTCGTGTGGGGTGTGCACGCGTCGCTGATTGCGCGCGCGGAAACGATGGATGGGATCGTGCAGGAAAGTATCGCGGCGGCGGAGGCGCGGGGCTTGGTGCAACCCGGCGATCTCGTCGTGATTACGGGCGGTGTGCCGGCGGGCATTTCCGGCAGAACGAATATGATCCAAGTGCGCGTCGTCGGCGAAAAAATCTAGCCGCGATCAAAAAACCGACCGGGCGCGCGCCCGGTCGGTTGCGATTTATTGGGGATTCGTCGTCGGCGGGGGCGCGCTGGCGGGCGCGCCGCAGTACGGGCAAATGTTCCAGCGTAAACTGGTGATGCGGTGGCAGTTGTCGCACCGGCGTTTGAGGCGCGTGTGGCAGTTGGGGCAGAACAGAAAATCGGCGTGTACTTTTTGACTACACACGGGACACGCCAATTTTTCTTCGATGTCTTGCATCAACGCTTCTTGCGCCAATTCGCGCTCGTTTTGCTCGGCAAGCGTTTCGCGCGGGCGCAACATGAAATACAGGAGCAAGCCCGGCAGGTTGAAGACGAACACGAGCAAAACCGACAGAATTTGCACGAACAGATCGCGCGAGCGCGCACGCACATCGCGCAACGTCCAGATCAGCAGACTGATCCAAATAGCGAGCAGGTAAATCCCCAGGAATGCGCCGACGAGTTGCAAAACGGACGCCAACGCGGTGAGATCGAAAGGCAACGACATGAAGCAAACTCCCTTTCCCAGAATCGGCGCGCATTATAGCATCATCTCGTAAATCGCACAACGACGAAAGCGCGGGCGGGGTGGGCGTCACATTTTCAGGGCGCGTCTTTTCCGAAACGCGGTGTTGTGGTATAATGCGTTCCGTCGCGGCAGTTGCGCGCCGCGCGGGGAGGAGATCGCAATGGATTCGACACTGGTTTCAGTTACGATTGATAGTATTCGCGTGAGTCTCGTTTCGCCGCATCGGATCGTCGTGTTGAAAGATGACGACGAACGCTTTTTGCCGATTTGGATTGGACCGTTTGAAGCGGACGCGATCACGATTGCGTTGCAAGGTACCCAGCCCGCGCGCCCGCTGACGCACGATTTGCTCAAAGCGATGATGCACGAATTTGGCGGCGAGGCGCAACAAATCATTGTCACCGAATTGCACGACGACACCTTCTTCGCCCAAATCGTGATGGATTGGAAAGGCAAACGCGTCACGCTCGACTCGCGCCCCAGCGACGCGATTGCGCTAGCCGTTCGCCTCCAAGTGCCGATCCTCGTCAGCGAACAAGTGATGGCGCGTGCGGCGATTCGACCCAGCCAGGGCGTGGACAAGCCCGAAGCGGACGCCGAAGAGACGGAACAACTCGACGCCTTCCGCGACATGCTCCAAGACCTCGACTTGGACGGCTTGGGGGAAGGCAAATCACCCAAAGAAGATTGAGCCGGAAAAAATCCAGCACCCTTGAGAGAGAAACCCCGTTTTCCGCTCCGTGCGCGAAAACGGGTTTCTGTGAGATGGACGATGGACACGCCTAGCCCCAGCCATAGCACGAGCAAAATGGCGCCGAACAATATCGAAGCCGAGCAAGCGGTACTTGGCGCGCTCTTGATCGATCCCGATGCGATCATCAAGGTCGTGCCGATTTTGCACGCGGAAGATTTTTACCTCGAAAAACACACGTGGATTTTCGAAGCGATCTTTGCGTTGCACGAACACCGCGAGCCGATTGATTTCCTCTCCGTCGTCTCCGAACTCGAACGGCATGGCAAACTGAACGACGCCGGCGGCGCGGCGTACATCACCGCGCTGATCAACGCCGTGCCTACCGCAATCCACATCGAGCATTACGCGCGCCTGGTCGAACGGCTTGCCACGCAACGTCGGCTGATTTCGGCGGCGGGTGATATTGCCGGGATCGCCTACGACAGCGGCGAAGACATCGAGACGACGATTGATCGCGCCGAAGAAATTATTTTCGGCGTCGCGCAACGCCGGATGAGCCGCGACCTAATCCCGATTCGGGTCGCCGTGGATCAGTTCATCGATCATCTCGATTACGTGCAAAAGCACCAAGGCGAACTGCTCGGCGTGCCCACCGGCTTTGCGGATTTGGATCGCTTGCTCGGCGGGTTTCAACCGTCCGATCTGATCATCGTCGCCGGGCGACCGGGTTCCGGCAAAACGTCATTTGCGTTGGCGATTATGCAAACCGCCGCGTCGAAATATCGCAAGCGCGTCGCGCTGTTCAGTCTCGAAATGTCGGCGGAGCAATTGGTGCAACGGCTCGTCGCCAGCATGGGCAACATTGATTCGCAGAATTTGCGGCTGGGTAAAATCGGCGACGCAGATTATCCGAAACTCGTGCAAGCGACCGGCGAGTTGTCCGAAATGTCCATCTTTATTGACGACAGCGCCGCGCTCACGCCGATTGAGGTGCGCGCCAAAGCGCGGCGGTTGCAATCCGAGCATGGCTTGGATATGGTGATCATTGATTACCTGCAGTTGATGACCGTGCGCGGGCGCATCGAAAATCGGGTGCAAGAAATTTCGCAAATCTCGCGGCAGTTGAAGGAACTCGCGCGCGAACTGCACATCCCGGTTGTGGCGTTATCGCAATTGTCGCGCGCGGTTGAGGCGCGGCAGGATCATCGCCCGCAGTTGGCGGATTTGCGCGAGAGTGGCTGTCTCACCGGCGAGACGTTGATCTTGCGCGCTGATACCGGCGAACGGGTGATGCTTGGCGATTTGGTCGCGCGTGGCGAAGCCGTTCCCGTTTTGGCAATGGATGAAAACTTGCGTATGCGGTCGGCGCTGATGACGCGCGCTTTTTCGAGCGGGCGGAAACGAGTCTTTGAATTGCAAACGCGGACCGGGCGCACGATTCGCGCGTCAGCCAATCATCCATTTTATCGGATGGATGGGTGGACGCCGTTAGAAAATTTGCGAATTGGTGATCGTTTGGCGTTGCCGCGCTCCCTGAATGTTGTTTCGGCGCAACCTGCGCTCCTGTCTCAAGAAACGCCAGATATTTATTGGGATGAGATTCGCGCGATCACCGATCAAGGCGAAGCCGAAGTGTTTGACGCGACTGTGCCGGGCTATCATAATTTTGTTGCGAATGATTTTATCGTGCACAATAGTATTGAGCAGGACGCGGACGTGGTGGCGTTCATCTTCCGCGAAAAAACCTACTACCCCACGCTCGAAAAATGGCAACAGGCGCACCCGCATAAACCGTACCCCGAAAACATCGCCGAGGTGATCGTCGCCAAACATCGGCACGGACCCACCAAGGACATCCAGTTGTTCTTTGCCGAAGAGCAGGCGACATTCCGCGATCTCGTCGTGGGCGCGCCGGGCGATGAGCCGCTATGAAACTCTTTTCCGGTTTTCCCGCCGGCAAAGTGGATGTGACGCCGCTGCCGAATTTATTTTTCAGCGAATTGTTGCCCGCGCTCGACGACCTCGCCGAACTCAAAGTGATGCTCCACGTGTTTTGGCTGATCGCAAACGCCAAGCACCTGTTTGTGCGCGCGAGTGATCTGCGCGCGGATCGGACGCTCGCGCAATCGCTCAAAGCGTGCGGCGCGCCCCTCGACGCGGCGTTGGCGCGCGCGGTCGAGCGCGGCGCGCTGTTGTGCCTCGACGCGGACGACGCGCTGTATTTTGTGAACACGGAGCGCGGGCGGCGCGCGTTTGAAAAAATGTCCAGCGCCGGCGCGCCGCGCGGCAATCTGCCGCGCGAGCCGGCGAACGTTGCGGATCGCCCGAATGTGTTTGCGCTCTA
>CAIKBD010000123.1 GCA_903825565.1 uncultured Anaerolineales bacterium
CGTGGCGATTCTCAGCGTTTTCTCAATTTCCGCTTGGGATATTTTCATCTGGAGGAATTATAGTGGGGGCGTAGCAAACGTTCGACGAGACAGACCCAAGCAGGAAGGAAACGGGATGAAGCGAAAATTCGTTTTGATCGGCGGAGGCGTGATCGCGCTCGCCGCGATTGTAGCCGGTGTGTTGATCTGGCGGAACCAAGCGACGCCGGCGGCGACCAGCGTGCGCGCGCAAACCATCTCCGTCCAGCGCGGCTCGCTCGCGGCAAGTGTGAGCGCGGCGGGCAACGTTTCATCGCCGAACCAAATCGCGCTGGCGTTTCAAACAACCGGCGCGGTGACCAAGGTCCACGTGGCAGTCGGCGACTTGGTGAAAAAAGACCAGGTGTTGCTGGAACTCGACACGACCGATTTGAATTTGGCGCTCAAAACCGCGCAAGCCAATCTCGCCAGCACGCAAACCAATTACGAACAGACCAAAACAAATCTGGCGTTTGCGTTGCGGAACGCGCAAATTTCGGCGGAGAACGCCAAGGTCAATCTCGAAGCGGCAAAAGCCAAAAACGATCAAAACCCCAATTCGTTGGCAATCGCCAAAGCCACGCTGGACAAGGCGGCGGTTACGCTGAATCAGGCGCAGGGCAATTACAACAAGATTGCCTGGCGACCCGATGTGGGGATGAGCGCGGAAGCGTCCACGTTGCACCAAGCCACGATTGATTATCAAACCGCGCTGGCAAATTACAAGACGACCGAAGCGACGATCAACGATTCGGCGTTCCGCCAAGCGCAAGCGCAGTCCGCGCAAAGCGAAATCGCGTTGGAGCAAGCGCAGAAGAATCTCGACACCGATCTGCGCGTGGCGCAAGCGCAACTCGACAACGCCCAGGTCGCCGTCGAGCAAGCGCGCCGCAATCTCGACAAAGCCAAAGTGAGCGCGCCGTTCGACGGCGCTATCGCAACGGTCGCTTTTAGCGTGGGCGATTACGCCGGCACCGGCACCGCCGTCACCGTCGTAGATTTTTCAAAACTGCAAATCAAAGTCACGGTCGCCGAAGTGGACATTGCCAAGATTAGGGTGGGCAATCCGGCGCAAGTGACGCTCGATGCGTTGACCGGCAAAACGTACCAAGCCCAGGTGCTCACGGTGGGTCCCACCGGCACGGTGACGCAGGGCGTCGTCAACTACCCGGTGACGTTCGGGCTGACCAACTCCGACAGCACGATCAAACCGGGCATGACGGCAAACCTGAACATCGAAGTGGAGCGGCGCGACAACACGTTGCTGATTCCAACGCGCGCCGTGCGCGCGCAGGGCAATCAAAAGATCGTGACCGTGCAAGCCAACGGGCAGACTGCCACCAAGCCGGTCACAACCGGGCTATCCAACGATACGTATGTAGAAATTCTATCCGGGTTGCAGGAGGGCGATCTCGTCGTCGTCAATCAAACGACCACGCGCACGACCAACCTGCCCGGCGGCGGGATGGGGATTCCCGGTATGGGTGGTCCCGGCGGACCGCCGCCGTAAAACTTTGCCAATTGCACAAGGGAGGTGATGCCAAGCGAATTTGGTTTTCGTAACTGTTCCGTGTGCTCCGCGAAAAAAATTTGGAGGTTCAATGTTCGACAAAATGAAATGGGTGATCGCCAGTTTGCTCGTGTTCGGGTTGCTCGTCGCCGGCATCGGCGGCACGGTTGCGCTCGCACAAGGTCCGACCCCGCCGGCGCAAACCGGCAAAACGTTCGGCGATCTGTACTTGCAGGCGCTCGCACAAAAACTCGGCACGACGGTAGACAAG
>CAIKBD010000124.1 GCA_903825565.1 uncultured Anaerolineales bacterium
GTCACCTGCGCGTACGCTTCGCTGGTAAACACATATACGTTTTCGGTAACTCGTTCCTTTCGCATTACGCGACAACTCCCTTTGGGCGCAGACTCGTGCGCCGTGCGCTCCAATTCACAGCGCGGAGAATAGCACATTTGCCGGGTGACTGTCAAGCCCCCAAGAAAAATTGCAGATTGCCGTTGTTAGATTTTGAGCGCGTCACTGCGCGCCAAAAATCTGAAAACGAAAATCTGCAAAAAAAAAGCGCAAGCCCCACCATGCCGTGTGCATCCAAGGGTTGTGAACCTGCTTACGCAGGGTGGGAAACTACTCTTCGAGTGGTCCAACTCCGAAGGAGTTGGGCGCGCTCTCCGCAGAACCGTCTCCCGACGAACGAGTGTTGGCTCAAACGCCAGAGGCGCATCACGTACACAGCAGGGTTGCGATTCAAACTTTAGCACTATCAAAAAGAAAAGTCAAATTCGATCTGGGGCGCGTTTCGGTTTTTTCATCCCATCAGTCATATCCCAGAAAAATTTGCGGGTGGGGCGCGACCTTAAATTTTTCGCGCGCGCTATGCGTGCACGGCCAAGCGCAATTCGCGCAATTGTTCGGGCGCGAGCGCGGACGGCGCGTCGGTCATCAAGTCGGTCGCGGCGGCGGTTTTGGGAAAAGCGATCACGTCGCGGATGCTGGGCTCATCGCACAAGAGCGCGACGAGGCGGTCAATGCCCGGCGCGATGCCGCCGTGCGGCGGCGCGCCGTACTCGAACGCGGTGAGCATGTGCCCAAACCGGGCGAAAGCATCTTCGCGCGAATAGTTCAACAGCGCGAGAATTTTTTCCTGCACGTCGCGGCGATGAATCCGAATACTGCCGCTCGCCAGTTCAAAGCCGTTGCACACGAGGTCGTAGCAATTCGCGCGCACGCGCCCCGGATCCGTTTCCAGCAACGGCACGTCCTCATTTTTCGGCGAGGTGAACAAGTGGTGCGTGGCGTCCCACCGTTGCGTTTCCGCGTTCCACTCGAATAACGGAAAGTCCACGACCCAGGCGAACGCCAGCAAGTCTTGCGGCGCAAGGTTCAGCCGGCGCCCCAGTTCGAGGCGGAGCGCGCCGAGCGCGCCGGCGACGACCGCCGGCTGATCGGCGACGAACAGCAGCAGGTCGCCGGGTTGCGCGGCGAGCGCGGCGATGAGCGCGCGCATTTCCTCGGCGGTGAGAAATTTGGCGATGGGCGATTTGACACCCTCCGCGGCGAGCGCTACAGTGGCAAGTCCTTTCGCGCCTTTGGCTTTTGCCAATTCGGTCAGTTCGTCAATTTGTTTGCGCGTGTAATTCGCACACCCCGGCACGCAAATCCCTTTCACCTGACCGCCGCTGGCAATCGTCGTGGCGAAAACTTGGAATTGCGTTTTGCCGGCGAGCGTGCTCACGTCCGTGAGTTCCATTCCGAATCGCAAATCCGGCTTGTCGCTGCCGTACCGCGCCATTGCCTCGGCGAACGTGAGGCGCGGGAACGGGGCGAGCAACTGTTTGTGCGGCGTTACCGCGCGCACCATTTCGGTAAAGCAACCTTCGATCAAGTTCAAAATATCTTCTTGCTCGACAAACGCCATTTCGAGATCAAGTTGCGTAAATTCCGGCTGACGGTCGGCGCGCAAATCTTCGTCGCGGAAACAGCGCGCGATTTGGTAGTAGCGATCAAACCCGGACACCATCAACAGTTGTTTCAATTGTTGCGGCGATTGCGGCAACGCGTAGAACGTGCCCGGATGCACGCGGCTTGGCACGACGTAATCGCGCGCGCCTTCGGGCGTGCTCTTGATCAGGATGGGCGTTTCGATCTCGATGAATCCGCGCGCGTCGAGATAATCGCGCATGAATTTAATCGCGCGATGGCGCACGTTCAAATTGCGTTGCAGGCGTTCGTGTCGCAAATCAAGGAATCGATATTTGAGGCGCAGGGATTCGTCCACGTTTTCTTCGGTGTTGATCAGGAACGGCGGTTGTTTCGATTCGTTCAAAACAGTGAGTTGCGCGACCGTCACTTCGATGGCGCCGGTTGCCAGGTGCGGATTTTCTTGCCCCGCCGGGCGCGCGGCAACCGCGCCGTTGATTTGGATGACGAATTCCGCGCGCAGATCATACGCGCGTGTGTGCGCGTCGGGGCTGGTCGCCGGGTTGAAGACGATCTGCGTCACGCCAAAGTGATCGCGGAGGTCCATAAAAATCAGCCCGCCATGATCGCGGCGGCGATGTACCCAGCCGGCGAGGGTGACGGTTTGCCCGATGTGCGTGTTGCGGAGTTCTCCGCAAGTGTGTGTTTTCAACATACGATTGCCTCGAATCAAGATTGGAAAATGGGCTACAGGGGAATGGGCGGTGCCATGCCGACCAGCCACCACCATAGCGTGCGCCAGGGCGGCGCGAGAATGCTCATCAAAATATTCGTGCCGAGAAAACGATCCGACAAGACGAGCGCGATGACGATGCCCAGCCCCAAAATTTCGACGCGGACGAGGCGCGCATACCATTTTGCCGGCAGGACGATTTCCCACAGGCGCGAGCCGTCGAGCGGGTTGATCGGGATGAGATTGAACACAGCCAAGCCCAGACTGATGAATGCCGTGTACAGAACGACCCAGCCGAAATACACAAATTGTAACTCGCCAGGCAACCAGTCCGCTTCGATGATGCGAACCGGCAACAACGAAATCCAGTGCAGGCGCAACGGCAGGGCGACGATTGCCGCGAGCAACAGGTTCGACAGGGGACCGGCGACGGCGACGAGCGCCATGCCAACCTGGGGATTGGGCCTGAGTTTTTCGGCTTTGATGATCACCGGTTTGCCCCAGCCCAAGCCAACCGTCAGGATCATGAACGCGCCGAATGGATCGAGATGCGCGAACGGGTTGAGCGAGAGTCGCCCCATTTCTTTGGGCGTCGGATCGCCGAGCCAATACGCGGCGAGCGCGTGGCTGGCTTCGTGCACGGTCAGTGCGATCAAGAGCGCGAGCAGGATATAGAAAATTTGCGGACCGAAACCGGAAAGTAACATTCCATCCTCGTGATACGGATACCGGCGAGCGGCATGTTAGGGAAACACGGCACCCGTCGCCAAGCCGTGATTGGTGCGCTGGTCGTACTCGATGCCGGCGCGATCAATGGTTTGCGCGCTCGCACGGGACAGCGCATTGATCTGCGCGTTGAGAATATCGCAGTTGGCCGTTGGCGTCAGATTGCCGATCTCGCGTTGCAGATCGCGTGCGCCGTTCAGGTTGATGCGTACGTGTTCGCTTTCGTGCGCGACGGTTTTTTCCAAAAACGTGTTCCAGCGGTTGAGGACGTCCGGCATCAAGTTCGTTGGATTGGCGAGCGCGGGTAGAGTTACCGTCATTGCTATTGTCACGTCGCCGCGATCCACTTCGCACCCGCGCGTCGTCATGCGCGTCGTCCATTGCCGGCTCAAGTACCAATCGGTGCGCGCGTAAAAGCGTGAGTTTGGCTCGTGCGGATCGCTGAGGGCGTTCGTTTCGAGCGAGTTGCTGATCTCGTTGACCGTTTTACCGATGACGGTGTAGGTGATCACTTTGAGCGTGTTGGAAAAAGCGACCGACCCATTCAGCGACGCGGCGGCGGTCGGGGTGGGCACAAAGATCGCATACGGATTCGGCGAACGCGTGGGTGTGCGCGGCGCAACATAGAGCGGCGGCAAAATTTCGCCGGGCTGAATGACGAGCGTGTTCGTGGGCGGGGGGGGCCACGTGGGCGATGGTGTGAGCGACGGGCGCGGCGTACCTGGGATTGCCGTGGGTCCCGTAGGCGCGGCGCGCGCCTGGGTTGCTGGCGGTGGCGGCGCGGCGGGCGCGCGTTGGCTCGTCGTGCTTGGGACTGTGATCGTGCCGTTATCGAAAATAATCAACGCGTAAATGCCGGCAAGCACGATGAACGCGGCAAGGATCAAGATGCCGAGCAAACTCATCACTAACGTTCCGGTTTTTGTCCAAGTGCCCACGCGTGCGCTCCTAATCTACGATCTGTCCGTCGCGCACGCGCACGCGCCGCGAGGCGACCCGCGCGAGCGCTTCTTCGTGCGTGACGAGAACGATCGTTTTGCCGGCGGCGCGCAATTCGTTGAGCAAGGTGACGACGCGCGCGCCGGTTTCGCTATCGAGATTGCCAGTCGGTTCATCCGCGAGTAAAATCGGCGGATCGTTGACGAGTGCGCGCGCAATCGCCACGCGTTGTTGTTCGCCGCCGGATAATTCGGACGGTAACTGGGTGGCGTGTTCCGCCAAGCCCACGCGTTCCAGCGCGGCAAGCGCGCGCGCGCGGCGTTGCGCGCCGAATGTGTTTCGCAGTTCCATCGGGAGCATTACGTTTTCGAGCGCGGTCAACGTGGGCAAGAGTTGAAAGAATTGAAAGACGATGCCGATTTGTGTGCCGCGCCATTTTGCCAGGGCGTTTTCGCTCATTGTGTTGAGGCGTGCGCCGTCCACGCACACATCGCCGGCGTCCGGCTTGTCAATGCCGCTGATCAAATTCAACAACGTGGATTTGCCGCTGCCGGAAGGACCCACCAGCGCGACAAATTCGCCAGCGGCAATTGCCAGCGACACGCCGCGTAACGCGAACAGTTTGCGCGCGCCGACCGTATACGCGCGCGTTACATTTGCAATTTGAATCAGTCCGTCTTGCGTCGAATTTGAATCCACGTATAATCCACCCGATTTCGGATCAGAAATCGAAAATCAGAAATCCGAGTTCGAAAATTGACAACGTTTCACTTGCCCGAATTTGAAGGTCCGCTCGATCTACTCTTGCAATTGATTGAACGGCGTGAGTTGGATATTACGCGCGTGTCGCTCGCCGCCGTCACCGATCAGTTTCTCGAAGTGATCAGCAAGCCCGGCAACATCGAATTGTCGCAGTTGGCGGACTATTTGATCATTGCCGCGAAACTGATCCTGATCAAGTCGCGTATCTTGTTGCCCCAGCCCGAAGCCGCCCCCGAAGCGAGCGAGGAAGATGTTGGCGATGCGCTCGTGCGGCAACTGCGCGAGTATAAAATGTTCAAGCAAGTTGCCGCGCATTTGCGCGAGCGCGAGCAAAAGGGTTGGCGCGCGTACCCGCGCACCGCGCCGCCGCCGCGCGTCAAGCCCACCGCGTTCAAACTCGAAGGCGTGCAGCCCGACGATCTCGCGCGGGCGTTGATGCGCGCGCTCAAGATTCGCCCGCTGTTGCCGCAGGGCACGCTGACCGTGCCGCTTGCGGTTTCGATTGATCAAGAAATTCAGCGCATCGTGGATTTGACGCGCCGCGAAACGCGCGTGGCGTTCACGCAATTGCTCGAACAAGCGCAGACGCGGATCGAAGTGATCGTTACGTTTCTCGCCATTCTCGAACTGATCAAACGCCGCCAAATTCGCGCGCAACAAGATGCGCTGTTCGGCGAAATCGTCTTGGTGCACCGCGAAGACGCCGGGCAAAGCATCGAACCGACGAATGCCGCCGATTGGGATTATACCACAGATTGATCCGCGTCCGTTTTTACCTGACGAGCAAATAGCCGGACACGACGATGCCAATCCCGATGACGAACGCGCGAATATAGCGCGGGTCAACGCGCTTGGCGAGCCGCGCGCCGCCGTACCCGCCGACGACTGCGCCGATCCCCATCCAGATCGCCAGGTGCCACACGACCAAGCCCTTGAGCGCGAGAAAGATGAACGCGATCAGGTTGATCACCGTGCTCAAGATCATTTTCAAATTGTTCATGCGATGAATGTCGCGCAAGCCTATCACGCTCAACGAACCCAGCATTAGGATGCCAATCCCCGCGCTGAAATAGCCGCCATACGTGGCGACGAACAGTTGGAACACGAATCCCCACACCCGACCGCCCAGCGTCACCTGATCTTCCGTCCCGCCGAGTTTGATCCAGCGGGTGAACTGATCGTTGAACGCAAAGAGTAGGGTGGCGAACAACACCAAGAACGGCACGATCCGGTTGAACAGTTCCGGCGGCGTGATGACGAGCGCGAACGCGCCGAGCAATCCGCCGATGAAACTGGGCACGAGCAACGGCAGGACGAGATCGGTGTACAGTTCCGTGTCGCGCCGATATGCCAGCGTACTGCTCAACGATCCCGGCGCGAGCGCGGCGGTGTTTGTGGCGTTCGCCGGCACGCTCGGCACGCCGAACGCCACGAGCGCAGGAAACGAAATGAGACTCCCGCCGCCGGCGACGGAATTGATTGCGCCGGCAATGACGGCGGCAATGAACAAGCCGCCCAGACCCAGGAAATATTCCACGCCAAGACCTTTGCCCCGCGCTTATTTGAGGAACAGGTAGATCGAAACGGTGACGCCGACGCAAATGACGAACGCGCGAATGTAGCGCGGGTCAACGCGCTTGGCGAGCCGCGCGCCGCCGTACCCGCCGACGATTGCGCCCAGCGTCATCCAGAGCGCGAGATGCCACACGACCAAACCCTTGAACGCGAAAAACACGAATGCGATCATGTTGATCATCGTGCCGAGAATTGTTTTCAACCCGTTCATGCGATGAATGTCGCGCAAGCCCATCACACTGAGCGAGCCGAGCATCAAGATGCCGATGCCTGCGCCGAAATAGCCGCCGTAGGTGGCGACGAACAGTTGAAACAGAAATCCCCACACGCGCCCCAATGCGGTGATGTGTTCTTCGCCGCCGCCGAATTTGAGCGCGCGCGTGAATTGATCGCGGAACGCGAACAAGAGCGTGGCGAACAAAACGAGGAACGGCACAATTGCGTCGAACCATTCCGGCGGCGTGATGACGAGCACGAACGCGCCGAGCAACCCGCCGAGGAAACTGGGGATGAGGAGCGGGACGACCAGGTTGCGGTACAGTTTCGTGTCTTTGCTGTACGCGAACGCGCTGCTGAGCGAGCCGGGCCACAGCGCGGCGGTGTTCGTCGCGTTCGACGGGATGGAGGGCACGCCGAATGCGACGAGCGCGGGAAATGAGATGAGACTGCCGCCGCCGGCGACCGAGTTGATCGCGCCGGCGATGACCGCGGCAATGAATAAACCGACGAGTCCGAAAAGATTCTCCATGGATTTCCTTGGTGTGTGTGTGTGTGCGACGACTAGCCGCCGGGTTTTCGCCAGCGTGGGATCAGGCGCGGCACGCGTTTTTGATAGTTGCGGTACGCGTCGCCAAACTCGCCAATCAGGCGTTGCTCTTCAAAGATCGAGCCGATCAAAAAGTAGAGCGTAAAGAGCGCGTACGTGACGAACAGGTTGAGCGTCATCACCGGCGTGATCCACATCGCGATCAATGAGAACGTATAGATCGGGTGGCGCATGTAGCGGAAAAAGCCCTTGGTGATCAGTTCGCCGGTTTGTGGCGGCTCGTCGCGGATCAGTTGCGTCAAACCGAGAAAGTACAGAATGTCGGTTTGCAGTAATGCGATCCCAGCCAATACCAGCACACCCAACTGGATCGCGATCACGAGCACGAGCCAGGGAAGCGGCAACACGTACAGGCGTTGATCCGGCAAAGCCGTCATCAAAAAAACGTAGGGCAGAAACGTGAACGCGGCGAACAAGTTGTACGTTAGCCGGTACACATGCTCGACGCTCGCGCCAAAAGTGCGGCGCGCCCAATCCTTCACGCGCAAACTCGCGAGCCAACTGTGCAACCCGGCATACAGCGCAAAATAGCCGGTCAAGATCAAGATATTGCTCATCGTCATTCCCTTTTCCGAAAACGACCGCCCGCTCTGGCAAACACCAACGCGGGCGGCGATGCGACGCGCTCAAGTAGACGGCGACGATTATAGCGACGCTTGCGAATTTTGGCAATCCGGCATCATCCACTTGCACGGCGTGTGCAAAGTCCGCAGTTGTCACTTCGAGCGGAGCGAGAAGTCTCGCCCTTGCGTCAAAAGCGAGATTTCTAGACGCAAAATCAGCGTCTCGAAATGACAGAATTGACCTGTCAAGTGACTTTGCACACGCCGTGATCCACTTGGGCGATAGCCAATGTGCGCGGGCTGAATTTCGCCCGCCGGGTTTGAGAATTTTGTGCCTTTGTGTTTTTAATGGTATGATACCGCACGGACGATTGCGTCCGTTTAATTTCAACAGGAGCAAACACAATGGCAGACACAATTCGCGTAATTCAGTACGGCTTGGGTCCCATCGGTTGCGCGATGGCGCGGCACGTTTTGGAACGCCCGGGCATTGCGCTCGTCGGCGGCGTGGACGTGGACCCGAACAAAGTCGGCAAAGACTTGGGGCAGGTGATCGGCGCGGGGCGCGAGCTCGGCGTCGCGGTCGCGCCCTCTTTGCGCGACGTAGCGGCGCAAGCCGATGTCGTTTTGCACACGACGAGTTCGTACTTTGATCTGTTCAAAAATCAAATCGTCGAAATTTTGCAAGCCGGGTTCGATGTCGTTTCGACGGCGGAAGAATTGTCCTTCCCTTCGCCGGAGCACGCGTCCGCCGCGCAAGAGATTGACGCGGCCGCCAAGCGCGCCGGCAAAACGGCGTTGGGCACGGGCGTCAATCCCGGCTTTTTGATGGACTCGTTGCCGTTGAGTCTCACGGCAATTTCCCAACGCGTGGATCACATCAGCGTGTTGCGTTTGATGAACGCTTCGCATCGGCGGGGACCGTTCCAAGCCAAGATCGGTTGCGGGATGACCGTCGCGCAGTTCAACCAGAAAATGGCGGAAGGGCGGATGGGGCACGTCGGCTTGGTGCAGTCGGTGGGGATGGTGTTCGACACGCTCGGCAAACAACTCACCAAGTTCGAAACCACCGTCGAGGCGGTAGTCGCCGAGAAACCGGTCAAGACTGATTTCTTCGACGTACAACCTGGGTTTGTGCGCGGGCTAAAACAAGTGGCGCGCGGCTATGCGCCCGATGGCGAATTTATGCTGTTGACGTTCATCGCCGCGCTCGGCGAGCCGGACGATCACGACTTGATCACGATTCGCGGCAAGCCCGAGCTGCAAGTGAAACTGACCGGCACGAACGGCGACATTGCGACGATTGCGATCACGGTCAACGCGATCAAGCGTGTGCGCCAAGCCGCGCCCGGTTTGGTCACGATGCGCGATTTGCCGATTGTGACGATTTGGTAAGCGCGCAAAAAATTCGACGCGAAAAAAAAAGCCCTGCCCGGTTGCTGCAACCGGGCAGGGCTTTAACTTACCCGACCATTTTCGGAGCGATAGGATTCATTTTTCATCGTTCGTCGCTTGCGCCGCAACCATGCCACCAGCCCGCTCAGCCCGGCAAGCATCAGCCCCAGCGTGTTTGCCTCCGGCACTTCGATTGCGCCGATGTCGCACCACACCCCCTCCGGTTCCGGGCGCACGGCGTCACGTTGATCTTTATAGACCCAAGCTCCGCAGCCGTTCGCGCCGGGCACGCGGTTGAGCGCGGGGCTATCCGGCAAAATCATCAGCGTTTGCGTAAACCCGCCATTGTCCGTCAAAATCCCGATGCGCGGATCGGTGTTGCTCAACGAGTTGTTGGCGTTGCCCCAGCCACACGACGTTCCCGAATCGAGATTGTAGCCGAGGTTGAGGATCGCGCCGGTGCAGTTGTTGACCAGGTTGCCGGCAAGCAAGGTGCCGCGCGCTTGCAACGCCGCGCGCGATTGATTGGCGACGCCGCCGCCGAGTTGCGTCGCCTTGTTCGCCGCAATCGTCGCGTGGGTGAGCGTTGCCTCGCCATTGTTGAGGATTGCGCCGCCCAGGTTCGCCGTGTTTTCAAAAAATGTGCTGTTGCTGATTTCGATTTGCCCGACATTATAGATCACGCCGCCGCCGCTCGCCAGGTTTTTCGTAAATGTGCTGTTCGTGATGGCGAGCGCGCCAGCGTTGTAAATTGCGCCGCCGCAATTGCCAGGGCAATTCATCGTGCTGGTGATCAGCCCGCTGTTGCGAAGCGTCACGTTGTTGAGGTGCAACCGCTGTTTGGCGTTGACTTGAAACAGGCGAAACAGCGGCGTCGCCGGCGCGCCGTTGCGTTCGATGCTCGCGCCGTTGCCGTTGATCGTGATCTCGCCGACGATAAGCGGCAATCCGTTCGCGCCTTGCGCGCTCGTATTGTGCGCCACGCTCAATTCGTACCGGCATCCCGTCGTCAATTCGAGCGTGTCCGCGCTGGTGGTCTGGTTGGCTTTGTGGATCGCCGCGATCAGTTCCGGCGCGCTACAGCCCACTTCGAGGATAATCGCGTGCGCGACGCGCGTTGAGACGAGCGCCGCCGCGCACAACAGCAGCAGCGCGCGAAGCCATCGTGATCCCCGCCGCGCCCATCGGTTCATCGTTCGCTATCCTCGCACCAAACTCATTTGACTGGACACCGACTCTTGAACTCGCTTTCGAGCAAGCACAGCGGTGCGGAATCCTCAGGGCGCACTTCGCCGAGCGACTCGAAGAATTTGAAATCGGGATGGTCGGTGTTGTTCAACTTGACGGCGAACAAGGGTTGCAACAAGACGTGATCGAAATCGCGCACCGTGTACTTGCCCTTGGGGCCGTCGAACGATAACTTTTCGAGCGCCGCGCTCAACTTGTCGCCGCTGGTGTCGCCGTTTGTCGCCTTGAGCCCGGCGACGAGCATTTGCGCCGCGACAAAACCGGTCTCGGTGAAAATGTCCGGCGGCGTTTTGAATTGCGCCTTGTGTTTTTCGACGAGCCAATCATTCGCCGCGTTTTTCGGCAAGGTGTAATGGTAATTGGTAATGCCGAGCACGCCGACGAGCGGCTTGTAGCCGGCTTGAATCGCCCGATTGTCCGGGAACAGCGTGCCGACTGTCAACGTCTTCATCACGCCTTGCGATTGCATTTGATTGAACAGCGACGCAAACCCAGGCCCGATCCAGGTCACGATCAACACTTCGGGTTGCGCCTTGATCGCGCGTTGCACGTACGGCAACCAATCCTTGGCGTCCGCCGGAATCAAAACTGCGCCGAGTTGATTTACATTGTCGTTGATCGCAAATTGCCCGCCGTTGTTTTTCACGGCGTAATAAAACCACGCGGCAGACACCGTGCCGAGTGGACCCGCGGGCGCGATCTGCACGAACGTTTTGCTTTTGCGGCTCAACATGTTTGCCAGCGCCAGCGCGTCTTGCACGTTCGTGCGCGCCGCGCGAAACGCGTACGGGTTGAACGTGCGCCCGGTCGGATCGGGATGCGAGGTGGTGTGAATGACGACGCGTTGCGCTTGCTTGGCGACATCCGAAACGGCGAGCGCCGCGCTTGCCGTTTGCGGCGCGATCAGAATTTCGACTTTTTCCTTGTCGAGCAATTCGCGCGCGAACTGCGCCGCGTTATCGGGTTTAGATTCGGTGTCGCGGAGAATGATCTGCACGGGTTTGCCGACGATTTCGCGTTTGCCGCTCGTCGCGTAATCGAGACCCAGGTTGAAGCCGTTTTCGATCATCGCGGCATAATCCGCCAAGCCGCCGGTTTTGTCGAGCAACACACCGATCTTGAGCGCGGGGATCGATGTTGGCGTCGGCGTCGGTTCGGGCGTTGCCGTTGGCGCGACGACCTGGGTCGGCGTGGCAGTGGCGGTAGCCACCGGCGATGCTTGCGCGTTGAGGATCGGCGCAATCGGTGGGATGGGCGTTGGCGTAGGCGGTGGCGCCGCCGTACACGCCACACCCAAACCTAACCACGCAATCAGTAACGCAATGTTCCAAATCTTCATGCTATCTTTTCTCCCTTGGGCAATCCGAGGATCAGCGCGAGAGGCCCCAATGCCAGGAGCCACATCGCCGTTTGTAGTCCGCATGCGTCGGCGACGCGCCCGACGATCAGCGGCACGAATACGCTTGATACATTTCCCAGCGCGGTGATGGACACGATCACGCCGGACTGACCCGGCAAAATGGCGTAGGTTCTGCCGCGCAAAATGGCAAACCACCCGGCAGTGGCAAAACCGATCAGCGCGATCAATCCATACTTGAGCCACACGCTCGGCGCGAGCAACCAGGCGCCGAACAAGATCAACACGCCGATCGCGCTGGCGCGCAGCACGCGCAAGCCATCCACCTTTTCGAGTGCGGGCACGAGCAACGCGTTGCCGATCACGCCGGCGATGGTGAGCGTTGCCACTGCGCCGCTTGCCGCGCCCAAATCCACGCCGACGACATCGTGAAAGTACAGCCCCGTTACTTCTAACAATTTGTCGAGCATCAAATCCGATAATTCGGTGAGAATGATCCAGCGCACGAGCTCCCGGTTTTTCAGCGCGGTGATCAACGCGCTGAGCAATTCGCGCGGCGCGGCGCGCTTGTCTGCGCCGGCGTGCGTGGCAAAGCGGTGGCGCAACAGCAACGCAGTGTACCCGCCGGCGACGCCGGCGAGTGCGAGGTACAAGCCGCGCCATCCATAGCCGAGATAAAACAGCACGGTGACGATTAGCGGCGCGATCATTACGCTGAGCGATCCGACCAACGTCCACCGCGCCATCGTTTGCTCGGCGCGCTTCGGATCGCGATCGATCAACGTCGCTTGCGCGAGATTGACGTATGCGCCGCTCGCCACATACAAAATGCTGAACGCCAGCAAAATCATCCAAAACGTTTGCCCGATCCCGACCAGTCCCAAGCCCACTGCCGTTGCCGCGATGCCGCCGCCGACGAGTGCGCGGCGGTGGCGGGTGTCGCCGAGCAAGCCGATCACCGGTTCGCTGGCAATGCCGAGCAAACCTGGGATCGTAAATAGCAAGCCGACCTCGGTGTACGTTAGCGCGAGATCATCGCGCAGGAACGGCAAGACCGCACCCTGCAAGCCGTAGATCAATTCGTCGAGTAGCTCGACGCCGTAGAGAATGACGATCCAACCTTGCCAGCGGTCAGAGAATTTTCGCCACGTCATAGATCGTCGCGAGCGTGTAATCGGCACTGGTGTGGCCGTCGTCGCCGTAGCGGTCGGCTGTGCTCGTCAGCCACGCCGTCGTCATGCCCATTTTTTTTGCGGGCACGAGATTGCGCGCCGTGTCGTCAATCATCAAGCACGCGTTCGGCGGCACGGGTAACGCGGCGGCGACTTTGTCGTATGCACATTGCGTTGGCTTGCTTTGGTACTCGATAAAGTTGATGCCAAAGATCGTTTCGAAATGCCGTTCGACGCCGAGCACACGCAAGACCTCGCGCGCGTAATCCTCCGGCGCGTTCGTAAAGATCGCCTTGCGTTGCGGCATCTGCGCGAGCATCGCCTCAAGCCGCGCGTCCGCTTGCAAGTACGTATCCACGCGTACGTCATGCACAAAGCGCAAAAACGCTTGCGGATCAATGTGGCGTTCGATGTACAGCCCGCGCAAGGTCGTGCCGTAGCGCGCCCAGTAATCCTTGCGTTGCGCGTCCACCGTTGCCGGCGCGAAACCCAGGCGCGTGATCATATACTCGCTCATCCGCGCGCTCACTTCGTGCATCATCCCGGCGGACGTGGCGTACAGCGTGTCGTCGAGATCGAACAGAATGTAGGTGATCATAGTTTTTCCAGGTTCGGTAGTCAGAAGGCAGTAGGCAGTAGGCAGTAGGCAGAAATCAGAAATCAGAAATCAATGCTCGGCATCTAATCTCTGCTTACTGTTTACTGTTTACTGCTGACTGCTGACTGTTTACTGCTGACTGCTCACTGACCACTGCCTCCTCGCACGCGGCGAAATAAATGCCGATGAGGATCAGCGCGCCGCCGGCGATCTGGATCGGGGCAGGCAATTGCGCGAGCAACGGGATCGCGAGCAAGGTCGCGCCAATCGGTTCGGCGAGCAGAGTCACGGTGACGAACGTTGCCGACACGTACTTGAGCGCCCAGTTGTATGATGTGTGCCCGATCAGTTGCGGTCCCGCGGCGAGGAGCGCGATCCACGCATAGCCCTGCCACGAATATGCGAGCAAGTTTGCACCCATTGCCAACGCCAGCGCGAGCAACACCACCGCGGCGGTCGAATACACCAAGCCGATGTAGGCGATCAACGAGAGTTGTTTGCGTAACCGGCGACCGATCAGCAAATAGCCGGACACGGTGATTGCACCGCCGAGCGCGAGTGCGTCGCCGAACAACGATTCTGCGCCGGCGTGCCGCAGGTCGTTCAAGCCGATCAACGCGCCGCCGATCCCGGCGATCAAAATACCGATGATTGTGCCGCGTTGCAATTTCTCGCGCAGGATCAGCACCGAGGCGAGACCGACGAACAGCGGGTTGGTGCTGACGAACACGACGGAACTCATCACCGAAGTGTAATCGAGCGAACTGATCCACGCGGCGAAATGGAGCGCGAGCAAAACGCCGGCGACGAGCGCGAGCGCAAAATCGCGTGGCGATAGTCGCCGCCACTCGCGCGGCGCGTGCGTCACGACGAACGGTGCCAGCGCGAGCGACGCGAACGTGAGCCGCAACGCCGCAACCGAAACAGCCGGTACGCCCTCCGCGCGCGCGTAGGCAATGAGGATCGCGGCGGATGAAACTGCGGCGATGCCGATGAGTAGAACCAGGTAAGGGCTGTAGCCGCGTGATTGCATTCCGCCTTCTTCATTTGTGTTACGCACTACGTATTACGTATTACGTGTTGCGCATTGCGTATTACGTAGCGTGGAGCAAAATTGGCGTCAACAAATCCAAGTCAATATTGCCGCCGCTCAACACCACCGCAACGCGCTTGCCGCGCAAGTCCACAGTGCGCGCGAGCAAAGCCGCGACGCCCACCGCGCCCGAACCCTCGACGATCATCTGCTCGGTTTCGGCGAGCGCGCGAATCGCGCGGCGCACATCATCCTCGGCAACGATCACCGCGTCGTCAAGCATTTCTTTCTGCGCCGCCTCAAATACCATCTTGCCGATGCCGCCCGCGAGTCCCTCGCAAATTGTCGCGCCGTGCGCGTACTCTTCGTAGCATTTGCCGTCGCGCAGAGAATCGCGCAGAGACGGCGATGCGTCCGTCTGCAAACCGATGACGCGCACGGACGGCGCGAGCGTTTTGACCGCAACCGCGATCCCAGTCGCCAAGCCGCCGCCCCCAACCGGAACGAGAATGGCATCCACATTGGGGAGGTCTTGCAAAATTTCCAAGCCAATCGTGCCTTGACCGGCGACGACGCGCGCATCGTCGTACGCGCTGACGAACGTCGCGCCGGTTTCGTGCGCGAACGCGTCCGCCGCGTGATGCGCGTCGTCGTACGTTTCGCCGACGCGCCGTACCTCTACTGGATACTGGCGCAGTTTGGCGAGTTTCGTGCGTGGCGTGGTGTGCGGCACAAAGATCGTCGCCGGCGCAATGCCGAAAACGCGCGCCGCAAAACCGACGCCCTGCGCGTGATTGCCCGCGCTCGCTGTGACGATGCCGTGCGCGCGCTCCGCCGGTGAGAGTTGCGCGAGAATATTGATCGCGCCGCGCAGTTTGAACGAGCCGGTCAATTGCCAATTTTCCGGTTTGAGCCACACTGCCGCGCCCACGCGTTCGCTCAACAAAAACGCTTCGCGCAACGGCGTGCGAAAAATGTGCGGGCGAATTGTCGCCTGCGCCGCGTAAATTGCTTCAAGGGTGATCATGGTTTCATTCTAACCGATGTTAGGGGAAATTCAAAATTCGTATTTCAAAATTGAGCGTCCTTTAGAAATTTGAATTTTTGTGCTACAATGCGCCCGATGCCGATTCAAATTCTTCCCGAGGCGCTCGCCGCAAAAATTGCGGCGGGCGAAGTGATCGAACGCCCCGCCTCCGTCGTCAAGGAACTGGTGGACAATGCGATTGATGCGGGCGCGCGCGAAATCAAAATCGAAATTCGCGGCGGTGGTCAACGCCTCATTCGCGTGGCGGATGATGGCTGTGGAATTCCAGCGGGCGAAGTCGCTACCGCGTTCGCGCGGCATGCGACGAGCAAACTGCAATCCGCCGACGATTTGTTCAACATTCGCACACTCGGTTTTCGCGGCGAGGCGTTGCCCTCGATTGCGTCCGTCGCGCGCGTCACGCTAATTACGCGCGCGCGCGGCGAAGACGCCGGCACGCGAATTTGCGTGGATGGTGGCGCGCTGATGGATCAGTCGCCGCAGGGTGCGCCGCAAGGCACCATCGTCACCGTCGAGGATTTGTTTCGCCACGTGCCGGCGCGCCTCAAATTTTTGAAAACGCCGGGCACCGAAGCCGCGCACATTGCCGATCTGATCAACGCGTACGCGCTGGCGCACCCGGCGTTGCGCTTGGCGCTCGTCAGCGATGAACGTCTCACGTTTCAAGCGCCGGGCACCGGCAACCTGTTCGACGCGTTGCTCAAAGTGTTTGGCGTTGAGATCGCGAACCAGATGATCGCGATTGGAGATTGGAAATCCCAAGTTGCACCCCCGAACTTGGGAGACGACAACTTGGAGATACCTTCTAATTTCCAACCTCCAACCTCCGACATCCGACTCGCCGGCTATGTCTCGCCGCCGAGCGTCAACCGCTCAACGCGCAAATACATGTTTTTCTTCGTCAACCATCGGTGGGTGCAAGACCGGACGCTGCAACACGCCGTCATCGAAGCGTACCACACTGCACTGATGGTTGGGCGCGCGCCCATTGTCGTGCTGGATGTCCAAGTGCCGCCCGATATGGTGGACGTGAATGTGCATCCGACGAAAAGCGAAGTGCGCTTTCGTGATCCGAGCGCGCTCTTTCGCGCCGTGCAAAAAAATGTGCGCGCCGCGCTCGTCGGCAACGCGCCCATCCCCAGCGTCAACCTGGGTGCGTCGGACGCGTCGCACGATTTTCCGGCGCAGTCGGCGACGCAACTCGCGATCAATCTGTATCGCCCGTTGCCCGATTCTGTAGCGGCAACGCCCACCGTCCAGTTTCCAAATTCCGATTTCCAAACGCCAACGCCCAAACTTCCGATGCTCCGCGTCCTGGGTCAAATCCTTTCGATGTACATCATCGCGGAGGGACCGGATGGGCTGTACTTGATCGATCAGCATTCGGCGCACGAGCGCGTGCTGTACGAGCAACTGATGGCGGAACGGGCTGGCGCAACGGTCGCCTCGCAAGAATTGATCGATCCGCTCGCGTTGCCGCTTACGTCCGCACAACAAGCCGCGCTCGGCGAACACCGCGCCGCGCTCGCTTCCGTCGGTTTCCGTTTCGAGGAATTTGGCGGGCAAACGATTTTACTGCGGGCGATTCCGGCGGCGATGCACCAAAGCGATCCGCGCGACACGCTCGCGCGGATTCTCGATGAATTGGAGCAGGGCGAAGCGCCGCTCGAAAAATCGGCGGAGGCACGGTTGATCACAAGCGTGTGCAAAAGCATTGCGGTCAAGGGCGGCCAAGTTCTGTCGCTCGAAGAAATGCGCGAACTTGTGCGCCGGCTCGAACAGACGACCGCGCCGCGCACTTGTCCGCACGGCAGACCGACGATGATTCAACTCAATCTGGGAATGTTGGAAAGAGAATTCGGAAGAAAGTGAATCTCGGATTTCTGATCGCGCGTCGTATCAATCCGAAATCCGAAAGGGAGTTGTCCATGCGCGGCAAGCGCACCAACGGTCGAATGAAAATTGCTGGGACGCGGACGAGCGCGGACGAGCACGGACTATTTGTTTTTATCTGCGTTCATCCGCGTTAATCCGCGTCCTATTTTCAGAGGAGGGTTATGGAACACCGACGGCCCAGCGTAATTGGGCCCCTCATCTTGATCACGCTTGGCGTTTTGTTTTTGCTGGCAAACTTTAACCTGTTGCCTTTTTCGATCTGGGAAGTGGCGTTGCGTTTCTGGCCTCTCATCCTGATCTTGGTCGGACTGGAAATTATTTTCGGTCGGCGGTCGGGGCTCGGTGCGCTCATCGTCATCGTCTTGTGGGTTGCGCTGGTCAGCGGCATCGTGTGGCTGGCGTTTACGCAGGGCGAACTTTTTGCGGGGCGCGCGGCGGCGATCACCGAATCGCTGACCGAGCCGCTCGGCGATATTCAGAGTGCGACGCTGGAATTGCATCGCGGCGTCGCCGCTGTCACCATCACGGCGTTGAACGCCGACACGAATGATTTGTTGCGCGGCACGTTCGGACACAATTCGCAAACGCGTGTGCGGAAAGATTACAGCGTCGCCGGCAATCAAGCGCGCTTGGTGTTGAGCGAGGAGACGCTGGGCTGGATGCCGTTCATGTTCGGTGAAAGTTGGTGGAACCTTGCGCTCACGCCCAATTTGCCGCTCAGCATCAAAGTCGAAAGCGGCGTGGGGCGCGCGACGCTTGACCTGAGCGCGCTCAAGATCACCGCGCTCGATGTGGAGGGAGGCGTGGGGAGTGTGGATGTGGTTGCGCCGAAAACCGGTGCGACGATCCGAATCAAGGGCGGTGTGGGCAACGCGCGCATCACGATCCCCGAAGGCGTCGCCGCACAAATTCGCGCGGACAAGGGCGTGGGCAACATCCGCGTCAACGAAACGCGCTTTGCCAAATCGGGCAACACGTATGCCAGCGCAAACTATGCGAGCGCGGAAGCCAAGATCGAAATTTTTGTGGATGGCGGCGTCGGCGGAATCGAAGTGCGATAAAGCAAGCCCCGTTGAGGTGGACTCACTCAACGGGGCTTGCTCTATACTGTCTCTCTCTCCAAAATGCGGCGCAAGATCGCCAATGCCGTTGCATACGTCGGGTCCATTCCAAAGTATGATTGGTGCACCGTACCCAGGTTTTTGCCTTTGCTGTACGGCGTATCTGACGCATAGTGCAAAAAGCCAAAATCGAAATTCGTGTGATACAAGCGTACAATCTCGTTGACCGGATAGCGTTTGGGGTAAATCATTTCGTAAATGGCGGACAGGTATGGTCCCGCTTCCATCTCAATATCGGTATAGCCCTCGCGGTAAAACAGCTCCATAAATTTACGGTTCTGCAAAAACGTGCCCTTGACCGTGATTGCCTTTTGATTGTCGAGCACGGAACCATAGACCAAATACGGCTCGATGTCGCGCGCGCTGAAACAGTTGTTGAACAGGTACGTGTTTTGCGAGTGCTCGTCGTACACGACGTTGGGAATGATCACGTCGCCGATGCGTCCGTTCAGTGTGGCGGCTTTGCCCATCAGGTAAAAGCCCTTGACCTGATCCACGTTCTGCGCGATCTCGGACAAGATTTGGTACGCCGCCAAACCCAGCGGGTAATCAATGTTGAAAATCACCGCGCGGCTATGGCGCAGGCGCGCCAAGTCGTCGCGCGGCAAACGCGGATCGAGCCGTGCCGGGATCAAGCGGTCGAGTTCGAACACTTGCGCGCCCACATCGAGGTACCGCGAGCTAGGAATTGTCGTGATGCCGGCGTCGGTATCGGCTTGGGCTTTGATGGCGGCGGCGTGCGTGGCATGTTTGGGATCGGCGGAAAATTTCTTCCACACATAGTACAAAAAATTTTCCTTGCTACTTCGCACTTCTGCCGCGCGGATGCTCGTGTACTCTTCGAGCAAGTCCGCGTGCTCGATCTCCCGAATGTAGTCAATCAACGCGCTCTCGTGTGTCAGCGCGTGCCCGGTGATCAAATTGGCGAGACTGTGCAAGTTCGACGACACCAGATAAATCGGGCGACCGGCGAGCAAGGGTGCGGCAACCTGCGCGATATTGTCCCACCAGCGTTGGGTTGCCTTGTGATAATCGAGCAA
>CAIKBD010000125.1 GCA_903825565.1 uncultured Anaerolineales bacterium
AGCCGCGCCGCGCCTCGTTGCCCGTCGTCGTGCACGCCATCGAGTCCATCGTCGTTGGCAAGGAAACCGTGTTCTTTATCACGCTTGTCGCGCCGGAAAATGATTTCGATTCCGCGCGCACAAGTTTCGCGCAGATTATCCAAACGGTGACAATCCAATGACAGAAGATCAGGTGTTAGGGGAAATCGAACAAGCGGAACGCGCGCCTGCGCCGCTAGTCGTCGAGCGATTGATTTTGCCAAAAGGCGCATTGCTCGCGTATCGCAAAAGCGGCGGCTTGAAATTTAGTTCGCGCGAGATTGTGGTGTATCCCGACGGGCGGATCAGTTACGGCGGCGCGGATGCCGCGAAATTTATGCACGAGCGCACGACGCGCAAGTTGAACGACGCGCAGATCGCGCGGCTCCGCAAAACGCTGGCGCGCGCGAATTTCTTGCGCGTGGCTTCCGCCGCAGGCAAGCCGCCGGCGGACGGGTTCGCGCACGAAATTGTTGCGCGCCTGGGCAATCAAACGCACACGGTCGAAGCGTTCGACGGCAACATTCCCGATTCGCTGACCGAATTGCTCGCGCAGTTGAGCGCGTGGTTGCCGCGCGCGTAAAAACAAAAACCCGGGTCTGCGCGACCCGGGCGGTTCTGGTCTCGTTTTTCTTTGATCGTCACACAAAGCGTTTGACCTCGGCGGCGAACAACTGCGCGACGCGCTCCCCATCGGGGGGCCACGCGTAGACGATGCGAACCTGGGGGTGGCGCGCCTGCGCCGCCTCGACGAGCGCGCGAATTTCGATCTCGGAATGTTCGCCACCGCGCGTCAGCATCGTCGTTGCCACGATCACTTGCGTCGCGTTGTCCTGTGCCGCGTGATCGATTGCCTCCGCAATCGTCGGCGCGCAAAATTCGTTATAGCCGACAATGACCGGCAAACCGGCGTGTTTGGCAATCTGCGCGGCGAGTTGTTCGACGCCGTTTTTGTACGGATCATTTTCCCCGGTGCGGCGCCATGTGCGCACCTCGCGATCCAACGCCGCGCGTTTTGCGCGCAGAAATCCCAGGTGCGTGATGCGGCGCGGCGCAAATTCCAGCGCCATCAACATGCCGACGCGTTGCGGCGGGTAATCGGTTGGCGGCGCGCCGTGCGCGGCAAGGACGATTACGGTTTTCATAGGTTGCCTCCCAGCAGGGGCGGATTATAGCACGACGCGGTTTTTTCCCAAAGCGCGAGGTGGCGCGTGTTATGTGCGCTCGCGCGCCAGGCGTGCGTTCATGTGTGCGAGCCACCAACGCACCGCTTGCACAACGACGACCCAGTATCCGACGTACGTCGCCACTTCGAGCCAGGTTGGTTTTGCCGAATAACCGACCAGCGAGCGCAGAAATGCTCCCAGTCCAGTATCGTGATCGAGCAACCAGCGCGTATCCCAGGCGACGCTCGTCAGCGGGAGCCAGCCGATCTCTTGAAATTCGTGGACGCCGTGCGCGAGCAAGCCCGCGGCGAAAACGATCAGTGCGATGCTCGACACGTCGAAGAATAATTTCACATCGAGCCGCACCGCGTACACATAGAGCAACGCACCGGCGACGATGGCGAGCGCCGCG
Source organism: uncultured Anaerolineales bacterium (assembly GCA_903825565.1). Classification (GTDB taxonomy): domain Bacteria; phylum Chloroflexota; class Anaerolineae; order UBA4142; family UBA4142; genus CAIKBD01. The sequence goes on from CAIKBD010000125.1 coordinate 1,597, forward strand.
CCGATCCCAGCGCCAAGCAACGTGCCGAGTGCGTCCGCCGCGAATACGTTCGCGGCAAGCATGATCGCCGTTTCCAAACCCTCGCGAAAAACGGCGACAAATGCCAGCGCCATCAAGCCCCAGCCCGCGCCACGCGTCACCGCCGATTGCACTTGGTGCTCTAACTCGGTTTTGAAAAATTGCGCTTGGTAGCGCATCCAGAAAATCATCCAGGTGAGGATTGCGCCGGCGAGTATCATGGTCGTGCCCTCGAAGATTTGCTCCAACGGCTCTTCCAATTCCGCGCCGAACGCGCGCATCCCCACCGCCAGAGCGATGCTCAGCGCGACTGCCGCTCCGATGCCTGCCCAGGCGTATGCCGCGCGGTCGTGTCGTCCGATCCGCTTCAAATAGCCCAGGACGATGCCGACGATCAGCGCGGCTTCCAATCCTTCCCGCAACGTGATGACGAACGCCGAAACCATATGTCTTCCTTTCTCGCACAATTTGTGATTTGTGCGCGCTTGGATATAATTAGAGATAGGCACGTTTCTTGCCAAGTGGCTTCAAACATTTTTTGTTAGTATAAACTAACAAAAAACGACTGTCAAGCAGCGGCGGAGGCGAGATGACTACTCCTACG
>CAIKBD010000126.1 GCA_903825565.1 uncultured Anaerolineales bacterium
AGAGTTCGGAAATCAGACGGTATTTTCACTCGTCTAAATGGTGATTAAGATAAGTATAACGTAATTCGATTTGTGTGTCAATCCCCCGCTTTTTACTTGACGTAAATCTTGGCGACCACAACCCCACGAAACACGAATTTTCGATGGAACCGCCGCGCCGATGCAAAGAATTTTCGTGCCGTGCGAAGCAAGCCGCGCGAATTTTTCTCGCGGCAATTTTGCGCGTCGCGCAAGCACTGCCCCGGAGCTGGAAAATTTTGCCGCGCAGGAGCCACACGCGTTGCCCAGACGCGCCACGCATTACTACTCCGCGCGAACGTCGCCGCACGGCAACCACCGGCGCGTCGCGTGGCGACATTTGCGCGCGGCGAGGCGTTAGCGGTGTGTGCCCTATGGCGAACCCGCCGCTGATTCAAATCGGCGTCTAAAATAGGTAGAAATCGGTTGGAAACCGATTCAACCCGATTCTATCGGGTTTTCACCTGTGTTAGGCGGGCGTTTCCAACGCCCGACGGAGTTCGCCAACAGAGTCTTTGAATCGGCGGCGGCATCGCCGGCGTTCGGCGTCGCGCGTGCCGAAAAAGCACATCCGTTCTATTTGGTTTCACCGCCCGGTTGTGTTATACTCGCGGTAACGCAGGCGGCTTGCCTGCTCTCCCCCGCTCGCTTGCCCGCGCGGACGATTCGCCCGCGCCATTGTGGTGACTCGATGCCCAATCCATTTTTCAACGGCGGTCACGTTCAGCCCGAAGCGTTCGTCGGACGCAAAGCGGAACTGCGGCGCATTTTCTCCGCGCTCGATACCGCGCACACCGGGCAACTACAATCCATCGCGGTTGTCGGTCCGCGCCGCATCGGCAAATCCTCCCTGCTCTTTTACGTCGCGCACCGCTTCGCGCAACACTTGGCGACGCCGCAGAATTATCGTTTTGCGTACGTGGATTTGCAAAAGGCGTCCAGCAAAACGCTCGACAGTTTGCTGATCAAGATTCTCGCGGAACTGGGCGCGCCCAAAAATGCCAAGACGATGCCGCTCGCCAAATTCGAAGATGCCGTCGTCGCGCTCAAAGCCAAGGGTCGCTTGCCGGTGATTTTGCTCGACGAGTTTGAGGAGCTGACGCAAAAGCCGGAGGTGTTCACGAACGACCTGTATGATTCGTGGCGCGCGCTGATGAACGCGAGCGCGGCGGCGTTCATCACGGCTTCGCGCGCATCGCTCGGCGATTTGGCGCAAGCCGAACGCTACACCTCGCCGTTCTTCAACATCTTTACCTATCTCACGCTGGGCGAACTGACTGCCGACGATGCGGAGGAATTGACTCGGCGCGGCGCAACGTGCGACCGACCGTTTAGCGACGGCGAGCGCAACAACATGTTTTTGCTGGGCGAAAACCATCCGTACAAATTGCAGTTGGCGGGCAGGATGATTTACGATGCCAAAGCCGATGGCGAGCCGGTTGACTGGGACAAACTGCGCGATGAATTTGAATCGCAATTGCGCCAGGTTGACCTCAAACTGAATTTGCCGCGCAAAGCAAGAGCGCTGTACGAAAAATCCAAAGCGCCGATGAAATCCGCCGCGAAATCTACGATTCAACAATTTGTTAAAGCGTGGATTGATAGAATGACCGGACAATAACAAGATGACAATGGACGAAATTGGATTAAACGGACACTTTTTCATTGTCATTCCGAGCGAAGCGAGGAATCTCCATATAATTGGTGGAGACCTCTCGCTTCGCTCGAGGTGACAATTATGGCGTCACCTGGATTTGTCCGATAAATCCCATCCAGTCCGTTGTCATCACCCCCCCAAGGACACCTATGCCCACTACCCTCAAATTCCCCAACGATATTTTACGTTTGCTCTACTGGGTTTTCTTCAAGCCGATTACACTTGAAAAATATATCAAGCAACAAGATTCGTCTTTGGCGATTGGCTCGAGTTTGATTACTTTATGGCGGCGTGGCAAATCCAAACCCGCGTTGAGGACTTTGGTTTGGCTATCGTTATTTCATATTTTGATTACACCTTGGCTAATTGCCTTTCCGGTTGCCAGTGTTTTTGCATTGCTTGGTTTTAACGTGAATTGGGTTGGCGTGACATGGGGCGTGGCATGGGGCGTGGCAAGCGGCGTAGTGTTGGGCATGGCGTGGGGCGTGGCGTTCGGCGTGATGTTGGGCGTAGCATGGGGCGTGGCGTTCGGCGCGATGTTGGGTGTAGCGTGGAGCGTGGCGTGGGGTGTAGCGTTTGGCGTGATGTTGGGCATAGCATTCGGCGTAGCGTGGGGTGTAGCGTGGGGTGTAGCGTGGGGTGTAACGAGCGGTGTGGCATTTGGCGTGGTGTTCGGCGTGGCGAACGGTGTAGCGTTGGGTATGGCATTCGGCGTGGCGTGGGGCGTGGCGTGGGGCGTGGCATTCGGCGTAATGTTAGGCGTGGCATTCGGTGCGGCATTCGGTGTGACATTCAGTGTGAGTTTTCTTGCATGTTATTTTCGCCTGTTCTTGTACATTTTTGAATTGCCAATCTCGATTATGCTTACCTCGCGTGCTGTTAAGCAAAAAAGTAAAGAGGATGCCATTCGTTTATTCAAGTATTCGCCCGTCAATTGGGATGAGGTAATTTGGTCGCCGCTCTTTGGATTAGAAGAACATCTCGTCGCGATAGGCAAAGAAGATCGTCAAGCGGCGCAACGCGCAATCACCCAGGTGAATGAATCGCTGGACCAACAATGGGCGGCAACCAATGCGCTTATCGAACTCACCGCGTATGATGTGGAACGCGCGCAAGGTGTGCAAGGTATCGCGAACATCGCGGAACAATTTACGTGGTTGCCGCCCACAATGCCCAAGGATTTGGAAAATATCTTGCCGCCCATCCGCGACATCGCCGAGTATGCGCGCGGCGCAATCGAAAGCGATACGCTGTGGAACAAGCAATCGCAATTGCGAAATGCGAAAGCGCAAACGACGCGCGTGCGCGAGGGTCTCGCGCTGAGTGGCAATCGCAAAATCGCGGCGCGGTTTGGGCAAGCATTGCAAACCTGGGAACGTGTTTTCGATTTAGAACTCGCTAAACTGGACATACTCGAAGCGATCCCAAATGTGTATGTTTCAGGCGGCGCGTTGAGACATGACACCAAAGTTTTCAAGGGTCGCCGCGATCTGTTCCTCGCGCTCGAACGCGAACTCGCGACGCCCGCCGAGCAACGCCCCACCCTGCTCCTCTTTGGCGCGCGGCGCAGTGGCAAAACCTCCGTCATCAAGCAAATGCCCAACCGCCTCGGTCCCAACGTCGTTCCGGTCGGAATTGATTTGCAATCCGCCACCGCCGCCGAGGATGCGAGCGGCTTGCTCGCGTTCATCGCGGACCGATTCAAAGTGGATGCGCTCAACGCGCGCCGCATCCAACTGCCCACGCTCACGCGCGATGAACTGCGCGGCGATCCGTACATGACGTTTCTCACCTGGCTCGCGCGCGTCGAAGAAATTGTCGGCGAGCGATGGATTCTGCTCAACCTCGACGAGTACGAAAAACTGATCGAGATGATCGAATCGGGTCGCCTCGATGCGCGCGTGTTCGATTTTTTGCGCGGCATCATCCAGCATCATGCGCGCATCACCGTGTTGTTGAGCGGCTCGCATTTGTTGGATGATGTAGGGGCGAAGCATTTTGCGACTGACGTTCGGTCGCAAAATGCTTCGCCCCAACTATCCGATTACCTGATCAACGTCCGCACCCTGCACATCGGCGCGCTGAAAGAAGACGAGGCGCGCGAGTTGATCGTCAAGCCGATTGACGATTTCCCGTTGCAGTACGAACCCTCTGCAGTCGCGCGCATCATCGCGGTCACGAACTGCCAGCCGTACTTGTTGCAAGCCACGTGCCGCGATCTCGTCAACGCGCTCAACGAGCAAAACAAAATGCTCGCGACGCTCGACGATGCCAACCGCGCGCTCGACTCGGTGCTCGAAACGTGCAAAATGTATTTTCACGATTTGTTCAACGGGCGCGACAGCGACGACGCGCAACGCGACATTATGCGTGCGGTGGCGATGGACAAAAATGTAGAGACGCAAAATTTTGCGTCTCTACGAAAATTAATCACCCGCGACATCCTCGAAAAAAACGACGGCACGTACCACTATCGCGTCGAACTCGTCCGCCGCTGGGTCGAACGGAATGTAATGTAGCCGATTCGCGTGATTCGCGGATAAAAAAAGGATGAAGAACCTTTCATCCTTCTGCCTTCATCCTTTACGCAATATCCACTTCCGCCTCAATCTCCACCGGAATATCCATCGGCAAACTTGCCATGCCGACGGCGGAACGCGCGTGTGCGCCGGCTTCCGGTCCCCACAGTTCGAGAATCAAATCCGAAAAGCCGTTGATCACGGCGGGCTGTTGATTGAACCCCGGCGCCGAGTTCACCATGCCGAACACGCGCACCCACGCCGTCACGCGGTCCAGATCGCCGAGCTCGCGTTTCAAACTGGCGAGCATACTCAAGGCGACGAGCCGCGCCGCCGCGTACCCTTCGTCCACCGCCAACTCGACGCCCAGTTTGCCGAGCGGATGCGCGAGCGTGCCGTCCGGCTTGAGCGGGCCATGCCCGGAGATGAAGGCGCGCTTGCCGTGCACGCGCACCCACGCGAACGGCAATTGCATCGGCTTGGCTAATTTCATCGGCGCGGGCAATTGCAAGCCCATCGCTTCCAACTTGGCTTCGATCTTGGACATTGTTCCTCCTTTCCGAGTGTAGGACAAATTTATAAATTTGTCCTACACCTCACTCGCGAACAACTCTAACGAACGGTTAGATTTGATACCTGCCGAATCGTTTGACGAGACTTGCCGCAACCTTGCCGACGATCAGCGTGCCCTTTTCGGAAAACTCTTCGCGCTCGACGATGCCGCGTTGGTGGAACAGCGCGGCAAGTTCGTTCGCGCTGTACGGAATCCGCACACGCAGATCGATCATCTCTTCCGCGAGCGCGCGCTCGACACGCGCGAGCAGTTCGCCTAGCCCCTGCCCTTGCAACGCCGAAATCTGCACGGCGTTTCCCTCGCGTAGAAATTCGTCTTGTGTAACTACAAACGAGAGGCGAGCGGCGAGGGGCGATTCCATTTGTGCGCTTCGCCCCTCGCCTCCCGCGATTTTGTCAGCCTTGTTCAACGCCATCACCACCGGCTTGTCGTTCGCGCCGATCTCTTCCAGCGTTTCCTCGACCGCTTGCGCCTGATCGCGCAGATTTGGATGCGACGCGTCGAGCACGTGCAACAACACATCCGCCTCGGTGATCTCTTCGAGTGTGGCGCGAAACGCGGCGACGAGTTCGGTCGGCAATTTTTGGATAAACCCCACTGTGTCGGTGAACAACGCCTCGGAGCCGCTGGGCAATTTCACGCGCCGCGTCGTCGGATCGAGCGTGGCAAATAGCTTGTCCTCGACGAGCACGCCCGCGTTAGTCAACGCGTTCAACAGCGTAGATTTGCCGGCATTGGTGTAGCCGACAATCGCGACGACCGGCAAACCCTCGCGCTGGCGTTTGCGGCGATGCTCGCCCCGTTGCTTGCGAATTTCCTCAATCTGTTTTTTGAGGTGCGCGATGCGCCCACGAATCTCGCGGCGATCCAATTCGAGTTGGCGTTCGCCGGGACCGCGCAAGCCGACGCCGCCGGTGCCGCCCCGCCCTGCCGCGCCGCCCGTCTGCCGTGCGAGATGCGTCCACATGCGCGTGAGCCGGGGCAAGCGGTACTCGTACTGCGCGAGTTCGACTTGGAGCGCGCCCTCTTTCGTGCGCGCGTGTTGCGCGAAAATGTCGAGGATGATCGCGGTGCGGTCGAGCACCTTAATGTCCTTGCCCTCGAAGGCTTGCTCGATTTCGCGTTGCTGGTTCGGCGCAAGTTCCTCGTCGAAGAGAATCACGTCGAACGGCATCTCCGCGCGCGATTCGATGATCTCGTGCAGTTTACCCTTGCCGATCAGCGTCGCGGGATTGATGCGATCCAAATGTTGCACCGCGCGCCCAACGACTTGCAGTCCCGCCGTTTCCGCGAGCCGTTCGAGTTCGTCGAGCGAATCGTCAATTGGAAACTCGTTGCGCGGTCGCTTCAATTCCACGCCGACAAGAAACGCGCGTTCGATGGGTGGTTGGGATGGAAAGGTGATTGGTTTTGGGATGGTTATTACTCCTCGTTTGATGCCTGCACCCTCATTTTACCACACTTGGCAACTGGCGCGCTATTTACTTTCGAGCCAGGTTTGCAACACGCGCCCCACCCGCTCCAAACTCGCGCCCGATACCTTGTCGAGCGTATCCTGCGTGGTGTGCCAGTACGGGTAATCGAAATCAATCAAGTCAACCGCGCGGATGCCGCGTTGCACGAACGGCGTGTGATCATCGTCCATAGACCATTTGTATTCCGCAATAAATTGTCTTGTGTAACCAAGTCGCGCGGCAATCGCCCACAAGTCTTTTTGCAACGTTGCGTCCGAGTTGTGCTCGAAATAAATATTTTGATCCGCGTCGCCGATCATGTCCGCAATGATCACGGCGGACGGCGTAATCTTTAAATTCTCCGCCAAGTACTCTGCGCCGACCGACCAGTGCCACGCGCGCGGATCGCACGGCGGTTGCGGCGCGATCACACACCCACTCAAATCGCCGTTATCTTCCGCGTCGAAAAACGCGAGCCACACTTCGTTTTTGAGTTTCGCCGGATCCAGCACGCGTGCCAATTCGAGCAAGACCGCCACGCCGCTTGCCGCGTCGTTCGCGCCAAGCACCGGTTGATCGGGATTCGTTTTATCCTGATCGGCTTTGAGGCGCGTGTCGTAATGCGCGCCGAGAATGATCACCGGTCCCCTACCCTCGGCGAGCTTGCCGACGATATTCCGCACCGGCACATTGCGAAACGTGAATTCCTGGGTCTCGGTTTTCACTTTCGATTCTTTCAATTGCGCGAGAATGTAATCGCCCGTTTCACGCAACGCTTTGCTCCCGGCTGGGCGTGCCCCAAAATTCATCTGCCCGACCACGTACGTTTCGTGCGCGTGCTTGCCATCGAAAATTCGCGGCACCGGTGTCGCAGTCGCTGGCGGTGTTGGAGTCGGTCCGCATCCACATGCTGAAAAAACAAATATCGCCGCGAAAAAAGCGATCACGGAAATTCGCATAGTCTTCTTTCCTTTCTTGGGAAAAATAAAATTTTGATGGGGTGTAGGTTCTTGCCTACGCGCAACCGACTATAGCACTACTCGCCGGATGATGCAAGACCGGATCGCCGATCCGTCAATAATTTTATTTTTTATTCGCAAGATTCGCGTAATTCGCGGATAAAAAGGAAAAAATTGGACGCGGACAAACGCAGACGAGCGCAGAAAAATATCCGCGGGCATTTGCGTTTTCCGCCTCCAATTTTCGCGGGGGACAGCAGAGAAAATATCCGCAAATCGTGCGAATGGAAAGGAAAAAATTAGCGACGCTTTGCGTGAATTGGCATTTTCACGCGTTACGCATATAATCCACCCATCTCGCAAGAGGAGCAACTATCGTGCAAGTTGGCATTGACGCACGCTTGGTCTTTTACCACCAAGCCGGTATCGGTCAATATATTTTGCGCTTGACCCAAGCGCTTGCCCGCATCAACCAGGATGATCAATTTTTGATCTTTCAGAGTCGCAAAGACAAGACGCGCTTGGTGGATCAAGCCAATTTCAAATATCAAAAACTGTGGACGCCCAGCCACCACCGCTTTGAGCGGCTTGCCATGTCGCTCGAACTTGCACCGCACGCGCTCCACGTTTTGCACAGCCCGGATTTCATTCCGCCGCAATGGACGCGCGGCGCATCGGTGATCACGATGCACGATCTCGCGTTTATGCTGTACCCGCGCTTCCTCACGCGTGAAAGCGCGCGCTATTATGGCCAGGTTGATCTTGCCGCGCGCCACGCCGATCACATCATCGCCGTGTCCGAATCCACCAAGCGCGACACGATCCGCATGTTGGGCGTGCCCGAAGCAAAAATCACGGTGATCTCCGAAGCCGCGCATCCACTCTTCCAACCCATCGCGCCGGAACTGGCGTGCGCACGCGTCGCCGCGCGCTTTAATTTGCCAGCGGAATACATCTTGTTTGTCAGCACCATCGAGCCGCGCAAAAATCTGCCGACCTTGTTGCGCGCGTTCCGCCGCCTGCGCGACAATTACAAATCCGATGCGACGCTGGTGATCGCCGGCAATCGCGGCTGGCTCGTCGAAGAAGTGGACGCCGTCATCGCGGAACTGAACCTGGGGGATCGCGTACGCTTGCTTGGCGGCGTGCCCAACGAAGAACTCGTGCATTTGTATAACGCCGCGCGCGTGTTCGTCCTGCCCTCGTTTTACGAAGGGTTTGGTTTGCCGCCGCTCGAAGCCATGGCGTGCGGCACACCCGTCATCGTGTCGAATGTCTCTTCGCTCCCCGAAGTGGTGGGTGACGCCGGCATGTTGATCAAACCGGAAGATGTCGAGGGTTTTACGGTCGCCATGTGGCGCGTTTTGAGCGACGACAAGTTGCGCGCCGAAATGCGCGCCAAAGGTTTAAAGCGCGCGCAAACTTTTTCTTGGGAACGCGCCGCGCGCGAAACGCTCGCCGTCTACCGCCAAGTCGCGCAAGTCTAAATGAACCTGCTCATCCTCACCCCGCAATTGCCGTACCCGCCACATCAAGGCACGACAATCCGCAATTTCAACATCATCCAACATCTCGCGCCGCGCCACACGATTACCCTGCTGTCGTTCGGCACACCCGACGAACTGGCGCACGCCGAGCCGCTGCGCGCGCTGTGCCACCGCATCGAGATTGCGCCGTACCCGGCGCGCACGCTTGCGCAACGCGCGCTCACTACGCTGACCTCGCCGCTGCCGGACATGGCGCTCCGCCTGCAATCGGCGGCGATGCACGCGCGCGCCAACGCGTTGCCTGCCGACGCGTTCGATGTCATTCAGATCGAAGGGATCGAAATGGCGCGCTATCTCGCGGATGTCGCGCGCGCCAATCGCCGCGCCCAGATCATTTTCGACGAACACAACGCCGAGTACGTTTTGCAACGCACGGCTTGCGCGTCCGACCTGCGCCGCGTGACGCGGTGGCACGCCGCGCTCTACTCGTTGCTCCAGTGGAAAAAATTGGAGCGGTACGAACGCGCCACCTGCCAACGCGCCGCGCACATTGCCGCGTGCTCCGCCGCCGATGCGCGCGCCATCGCCGCGTTGCTCCACGCCACGGCGAAAATCTCCGTCATCCCCAACGGCGTGGACACGGAATTTTTCACGCCGCCCGCTTCAAACGCCGCCGAACCGATTCTGGTGTTCACCGGCAAAATGGATTTTCGCCCGAACATTGACGCGATGACTTGGTGCGCCGCCGAAATCCTGCCGCGCATCCGCGCGGAAATCCCAGCGGCGCGGCTCGTCATCGTCGGACAAAAACCCGCGCCGCGCATCGCCGCACTCGCGCAACAACCGGGGATCGCGGTGACCGGCGCGGTGCCGGATATTCGCCCGTTCGTCGCGGACGCCGCGGTGTACGTCGTGCCATTGCGAATGGGTAGCGGCACGCGGCTCAAAGTGCTCGAAGCCATGGCGATGGGCAAAGCAATTGTGGCGACCAAACGCGGCGCAGAAGGAATCGAGCTGGAACCGGAGCGCGATGCGCGCATCGCCGACACACCCGACGCGTTCGCGCGCGCGGTGATCGATCTCCTGCGTCAGCCGGCGCGCCGTCGCGAGTTGGGTCAGCACGCGCGCGCGCTCGTCGAAACGAAATACGATTGGCGCACGCTGGTGCCCGCGTTCGATAAAATCTATTGAAACAATGACAAATGACAAATGAACAAGTGACAAACACTCCATTCGTCATCGTCCCATTTGCCATTTGCTCATTTGTCATTTGCTCATTTGTCATTTGCCCATTTGTCATTTGCTCATTTGCCCATTTGCTCATTTGTCATTTGTCATTTCTCATTTGCTCATTTGCCCATTTGCTCATTTGTCATTTGTCATTTCTCATTTGCCCATTTGCTCATTTCCTATGCGCGTCGTCATGATCAGCAAAGCCTGCGTCGTCGGGCAATATCAAACCAAACTCGAAGAACTCGCCAAACTGGGCGAGATGGAACTCACCGTCGTCGTGCCCCCCGTGTGGCGCGACGAGCGCGGCAGTCTGCCGCTCGAACGCGTACACACGCAGGGCTATACGTTGCGCGCCGAGCCGATTCGGTTTAACGGACAGTTCCATTGGCATTACTATCCCACGCTGGCAAATATTTTGCGGCAGCTGCGCCCGCACGTCGTCCACATTGACGAAGAGCCGTACAACCTGGCGACGTTTCTCGCGTTGCGCGCCGCGCAAGCGATCCACGCCAAAACGCTGTTCTTTGCGTGGCAAAATTTATCGCGCCGCTATCCGCCGCCATTCGCGTGGCTGGAGCAATTTGTTTTGCGGCGCGCCGATTATGCGATTGTCGGCAACGCCGACGCCGAGACGGTCATTCGCGCGAAAGGGTATCGCGGACCTGCCTGCGTCATTCCCCAGTTCGGCGTTGATCCCGACACCTTTGCGCCGCGCCCGCGCCAACCCGCCGCCGCATTTCGTATCGGGTACCTGGGTCGGCTCGTTGCGGAAAAAGGCGTGGATGGGTTGTTGCGCGCGGCGGCAACCTTGCGCGGCGAATGGCAACTCGACGTGATCGGCAGCGGACCCGCGCAAGCATCACTCGCGCAACTGGCGAATGAACTGGGCATTGCGCCGCGCGTTCATTTCGCCGCGTGGCGTCCGTCCGGCGAAATGCCGGCGGTCTATTCGCAACTCGACGCGCTCGTCGTGCCTTCACGCACGCGCCCCAACTGGAAGGAGCAATTCGGGCGTGTGCTGATCGAAGCGATGGCATGTGCCGTGCCGGTGATCGGATCGGACTGCGGCGAAATTCCGAATGTGATCGGCGACGCCGGTTTGGTGTTTCCCGAGAACGACATTGCCGCGCTCGGCGCGCACCTCGCCGCGTTGCAAAACGATCCGACACAGCGCGCCGCGCTTGGTGCGCGCGGGCGGGCGCGCGTGCTCGCCCGCTTTACGCAAAAACGCGTCGCCGAAGCAACGTATCGCGTGTATTGCGCGTTGATCAATTAGACAAGCAGATACTCGATTTGTGTTATAATATCAGTGTGATACATCGGATCGGACTCAACGCCCACCTGCTCAATCTCTCCGCCAGTTATCGCGGTGCGGGAATCAGTTGGTACAGTTTTCACTTGTTGCGCCACCTGACCCCCGCACCCGATCTTGCATACACCGTTTTTCTCAGCGAGCCGCGCGCCCGTGAACAATTGACGCATCTGACCGTTGCCCGCTCGCGTTTGCCAACACAGCAACCGCTCGCGCGAATTTTTTGGGAGCAGGGCGTGCAACCTTTCGTCCTGCGCCAAGAGCAGATCGCGTTGTTGCACGGCTTTGCCTACGCTGGACCGCTCGCCAGCGCGGTGCCCTGGCTCGTCACGATTCACGATCTCAGTTTCATCCGTTATCCCGAAACGTTCAACGCGGCGAATCGGCTCTATCTCACGTGGGCGGTGCGTCACGCCGCGCGGCACGCCCGTTGCCTGCTCGCCGTGTCCGAAAGCACCAAACGCGATCTGGTCGAGTTGCTCGGCGCGGACGCACGCAAAATCGCCGTGATCTATTCTGGCATCGAAGCGCGCTTTGCGCCGGTGCAGGATCGCGCCGCGCTCGACACGTGGCGCGCGCAACGCCACTTGCCGGCGAAAATGATCTTGTTCGTCGGCACGCTCGAACCGCGCAAAAATGTCGCGCACCTCATTCACGCGTTTGCGCGTTTCAAGCGCGCGACGCACCTGCCGCACAAACTCGTGCTCGCCGGGAGCCGCGGATGGAAGTACGCCCAAGTGGATGCAGCAATTGAGCAAGAAGAAATGAACGATCACGTAATTTTTACCGGTTATCTGCCGCAAGCCGAACTGCCTTTGTGTTATCAAGCCGCCGAGCTTTTTGTGTATCCCTCGCGGTACGAAGGCATGGGGTTTCCGCCGCTTGAAGCGATGGCAACCGGCGTGCCCGTCATCACCTCAAACGTTTCGTCTTTGCCCGAAGTTGCCGGCGACGCCGCGCTCCAAGTTTCGCCGGACGATCCCGTCGCGCTCGCCGAGGCAATGGCACACGTGTTGAGCGACACCGCTCTGCGCGAACAGATGATCGCGCGCGGACTTGCGCATGCGGCAACCTTCACCTGGGAACGCACCGCGCACCAGACCGCCGATCTGTACCGCGCCCTGCTCGCGCAGAGGGAGGCGTAATGCGTCGCCACCCGCTCCGCTGGATTTTCGCCCAAATCGCCGGCGACGCCGTGTTGATCAACGTCGCCACCCTGCTTGCGTGGTTCGTGCGCTATGAACTCGAACTCGCGCCGGTGCTCGGCGATGGATTTTTCTATCAACCTTACACCGCGTACATTCCACTCGCCATCGCGCTCACCTTTTTGTCCATCGCCATTTTTCGGTTTGAAGGGCTGTACGCGCCGATGCGCGGGCGCGCCTTTATTGACGAATTGTATTCCCTGCTCAACGGCACAACGACAGCGCTCTTGCTGATCATGGCGTTTACATTTTTCATCCGCCCGCTCGTTTTTTCGCGCGCGATGTACCTGTACGCCGCTGCGCTCGTCGTGATCCTGCTCGGCGCGGAACGCTTGATCCAACGCACGATCCTCGCGCGCCGGCGGATACGCGGCATTGGCGTAGACCGCGTGCTGATCGTCGGCGCAGGCGAAGTAGGTCGCGCATTGATGCGGAACATTGTCGCCAAGCCAGACCTCGCCTATCAAGTGATCGGCTTTGTGGACGACGACCCGGACAAGGCGCGCACCGACATTGGACGCTTTAAGGCGTTGGGCACGACGCACAATTTACCCGGCTTGTTGCGCGAGTATGCGATTGACGAAGTGATCATCACCCTGCCCTGGACGGCGCGCGATAAGATTGTGCGGATGATGAACGTGAGCCAGCAGTTCGGCGCAGTCGCCAAAGTGGTGCCCGACTTGTTCCAACTTTCGCTCAGCCGCGTGGTGATTGACGACGTGGGCGGCATCCCGTTGATCGGCATCCGCGAAGCGCGCATGGGCACGGTGGATTCAGTCGTCAAGCGCATGCTCGATCTCACGATCAGCATTTTGGCGTTGTTGTGCATCGGCTGGCTGATGCTGGTGATCGCCTTTGTGATCCGGCTCGACTCGGCGGGACCGATCATTTTTATGCAAACGCGTATCGGTCGGCGCGGCAAACCGTTCACCGCGTACAAATTCCGCTCGATGCGCCAGGGCGCGGAGGAAGAAATCCCCACGCTGATCGAACTCAACGAAGCCAAGGGACCCCTCTTCAAAATTCGCAACGATCCGCGCCGCACCCGGTTCGGACGGCTCTTGCGCCGCACCAGTCTCGACGAGTTGCCGCAAGTGTTCAACGTGTTGCGCGGCGAAATGAGCATCGTGGGTCCCCGCCCGCCCATGCCCAGCGAGGTCGAGCAATATCAAGAGTGGCACAAACGCCGCCTGGAAGTTTCGCCCGGCATCACCGGCTTGTCGCAGGTCAGCGGGCGCAGCGAGTTGACGTTCGACGAAACCGCGATGCTCGACATTTACTATATCGAAAACTGGACGCCCTGGCTCGACTTGTGGATCATGTTCAAGACGATTCCAACCGTGTTGCTGGCGCGCGGGGCGTATTGAGAAAGCATGAGGTAGAAATGCGAGCCGTAGACATTATCATCAAAAAACGCGACGGGGGCACGCTGACCCGTGACGAAATCAATTTTTTTGTGCGCGGCTTTACGTCCGGCGAAATTCCCGATTACCAAACGGCGGCGTGGGCGATGGCGGTATTGTTGTGCGGCATGACGAAAGAGGAAACCGCCGCGCTCACGCTGGCAATGGCACACTCCGGCACGGTCTTGGATCTCACGCCGGTGTCGCCCCAAGTGCTGGACAAACATTCGAGCGGCGGCGTCGGCGACAAGACGACGCTCGTCGTTGCGCCACTCGTCGCCGCGCTGGGTTTGCCAGTCGGCAAAATGTCCGGGCGCGGGCTGGGCTTTTCCGGTGGCACGCTCGACAAACTCGAAGCGATTCCCGGCTATCGCGTCACACTGACCACCGCCGAATTTATCGCGCAGTTGAAAAAGCACGGCATCGTCGTCAGCGGGCAAACGCACGACCTCGCGCCGGCGGATGGGCGGCTGTACGCGTTGCGCGATGTGACCGGCACCGTGCCCTCGCTCCCGCTAATCGCCAGCTCGATTATGTGCAAAAAGATCGCGGCGGGCGCGCAGATCATCATGCTCGATGTCAAGGTCGGGCAAGGCGCGTTCATGAAAACCAAAGCGGAGGCAACGGCGCTCGCCGAGTTGATGGTGCAGATCGGGCAAAGCGTGGGGCGGCAAGTCGGCGCGGTGATCAGCGATATGAACCAACCGCTGGGCGAGGCGGTGGGCAACACGCTCGAAGTGATCGAAGCGATTGAAACGCTCAAGGGGCGCGGTCCCGCCGATTTTGGAGAGCATTGTCTCGCCGTCGCCGAACAATTGCTTCTGCTCGCGCACGTCGCGCCGAACGGAGACGCCGCGCGCGCGCAACTTTACGCGGCAATTGCGGACGGGCGCGCGCTGAACAAATTTGCGGAATGGATCGCGGCGCAAGGCGGCGATGCCGGCGTGGTGGACGATTACGCGCGCATGCCCGGCGCCGCCATCGTCGAGCCAGTGCGCGCGCCGCGCGCCGGTTTCATCGCCGCGATTGACGCCGAGCAAGTGGGCTTGACCGTTGTGGACTTGGGCGGCGGCCGCGCGAAAAAAGGCGACCTGGTTGATCTCGCCGTCGGCGTCGTGTTTCACCACAAGCGCGGCGCATACGTGTCGCCCGCCGATGTGCTGTTCACCCTGCACGCGAACGACCGCGCGAAATGGGCCGCCGCGCAAGAACGCTTGCTCGCCGCGTATACCTTCAGCGATAGCGAGCCAACGCCGCCGACGCTGATTCATCAAGTCATTCGGTAAATGAAATGAAACCGACGCTCTACCATTTACTGGCGCGCGCGCTTCGCCTAAATCATTACGATGATTCCGTCGCCAATGTGCGCGCGAAAATCCTCAATACCATTCTCGTGACCGCGCTCGGCGCAAACCTCCTCATCATCATCGTCAGCATGAGCGCTTGGATCATCGAGCCGTCCTTCAAGCACGCCCTCTTCGCCACGCTCGATCTCGGCGCGCTCGGCTTGATGTGGATCGTGCGCCACTGGAACAAGACGGGGCATACATTGCAGGCGAGCGTCACCTTCCTCGCGTTCAGCACCACGCTCGTATTCGGTTTGCTTATGGTCGAGGAAGGCATCAACGTCCTCCTGATCTATATTTTTCTCACGGTGGTTGCCAGTTTTATCGCCACGCCGATTGCTTCGTTCGTCGTCATCATCGTCGCCGGACTGGAATACCTCGCCGCCGCGTGGTGGTTGGGCGCATCCCATCCGGACATTAATTTCGTTTCGATCCTCGTGTGGTTCGTCGTCGCCGCGTGCGCGTGGATCACGGCGCGCGAATTGGAACGCGCGCTCGCCATTGCCCACCTCGCGGCGGACGAGTTGCGCCAAGACTTGGCGCGGCGCGAACAGGTCGAACGCGAATTGCGCCAAGCCGATCAGCAACTCGCGGAGTTGAACACCCAGCTGGAACAACGCGTGCACGCGCGCACCGGCGAACTCTTGTCCGCCAACGCAACGCTCGAACAGGAAATCGCCGAACGGCGGCGCGTCGAATCCGCCTTGCGCGACAGCGAAGCCAAGTTTCGCATGTTGTTCGCCAGCAATCCCGAACCGACCTGGGTTTATGATCTCGTCACATTGCGCTTTCTCGAAGTCAACGCCGCCGCCGTCGCGCGCTACGGGTACACGCGCGACGAATTTTTGAATATGGCGATTACCGCCATCCGCCCGACAACGGACATTACGCGCCTGCTCGAACACACCCAAGCGATCCGCACCGAGCGGGAACATCACGGCTGGTGGCAACACTGCTTGAAAAACGGGCAACTGATTGACGTGGAGATCACTTCGCACCTGACCGAGTTCGATCAGCGCGAAGCCGTGATCGTGATCGCCCACGATGTCACCGCACAAAAAGAGACCGAACGCCACTTGCGCGTGAGCGAGGAACGCTATCGCGGCTTGATCGAATCCCAGCGCGATCTGATCGTGCGCGTGGATAACCAGGGGCGCTTTCAATTCGTGAACGAGGCGTACTGCGCCGCGTTCGGCAAAACGCGCGCCGAATTGCTGGACCAAATCTTTATGCCGCTTGTGCACCCCGACGATTTGCCGGCAACCCTCGAAGCGATGAAACGACTCGACGTGCCGCCGTACCGGATGCAGGTCGAGCAACGCGCGTGGACGGTGAACGGTTGGCGCTGGCTCGAATGGGAAGATTACGCGATCAAGGATGAAACCGGCGCGACCAGCGAAGTCCAGGGAGTCGCGCGCGACATTACCGAGCGCAAGCAAGCCGAAGCCGATCTGCAACGCCGGTCGCAAGAGTTGGCGCTCGTCAACGCCGAACTGGCAAAAGCGAATCGGCTCAAGGACGAGTTTCTGGCGACGATGAGCCACGAACTCCGCACGCCGCTCAACACCATCCTGGGTATGAGCGAAGCCCTGCAAGAGCAGGTGTACGGCGCGCTGGACCCCGCGCAAGCCCAAGCCCTGACCTACATTGCCGAAAGCGGCAAGCACTTGCTCTCGCTGATCAACGACATTCTCGACCTGTCCAAAATCGAAGCCGGGAAAATGGCGCTCGACTATGCGCCGGTGCCTTTGGATGATCTGGGGCAAGCCAGTCTCCGCTTCGTCACGCAAGCCGCCCAGAAGAAACACTTGCGGATTGCGTCTACCACGAACGCGCCCGACGCCGTGTTGCGCGCCGACCCGCGCTTGCTCAAACAAGCGCTCGTCAACTTGCTGGCCAACGCCGTCAAGTTTACACCCGCGGAGGGCAAGATTACCTTGGAGATCAATTACGATCCCGCGCACCACCTCGTGCAAATCTCGGTGACGGACACCGGCATCGGGATTGCGCTTGCCGAGCAATCCCGCTTGTTCAAACCCTTCGTCCAACTCGATAGCCGGTTGAACCGGCAGTATGAGGGCACCGGCTTGGGCTTGGCGCTCGTCGCGCGCATCGTCGAAATGCACAACGGCAGCATCACCTTGACGAGCCAGGTGGGCGCGGGCAGTTGTTTTACCATGACGTTGCCCTGTCTCACCGAAGCCGAAGCGCCCGCATTGCCCACCGCGCCAACGCCTGCGCCGCTTGACGCCACGCCGGAAAAAATTGCGCCTGCCAGCGGCGCGCCCGTGATCTTGATCGCCGACGACAATCAGCCGACGCTCAAAATCTTGTCGGATTTACTGCACCGGCACGCGTTCCAAGTCGTGCTCGCGTTCAATGGCACGCGCGCCCTGGAACTGGCGCGCACGCACAAACCCGATCTGATCTTGATGGATATTCAAATGCCCGAGCTGGACGGCTTGCAGGCGATCCAGTTGATCCGTGCCGACCCGGCGCTCGCCTCCATCCCGATCCTGGCGCTTACTGCGCTCGTCATGCCCGGCGACCGCGAACGGTGCTTGCACGCCGGCGCAAACGAGTACCTGCCCAAACCTTTGCAGTTGACCCAGTTGTTGGAAATGATCCGCACCTATCTCAGTCGGGGCGTTGTATGAAACACGCCATACTCAAAACACAATCCTGTGACTCTTGAACCGCGTCAAACCGCCAACGCTAATTTTCGCCGCAACTATATTTTGGGAATGATCAATGGCGCGAGTTTCGGTTTTGTAGACAACCTGACCTCGCCCTACTTGGTGCTTCCCGTTTTTATCAGCGCGCTCGGCGCATCGAATCTCCTCGTGGGCTTTTTGCCGGCGATTGCCAACGGCGGCTGGTACCTGCCCCAGTTTTTGATTTCGCATCGTTTGCAACGCCTGCCCCGCAAACAACCGGTGTACATTATCGCCGGCATCATCCGCATCATTTGCTGGGCTTTGCTCACACTCGCTACGTTTCTCATTGCACACAATCCACTGGCGCTACTCGCGATCTTTTTCACGCTGTTCACCACCTACTCGCTCGCCGCCGGCTTGGCGGGCACGCCATTTTTGGATGTCGTCGCCAAGACCGTACCGGCGCACCGCCGTGGCACGTATTTCGGCGGGCGCGATCTGTGGGGCGCACTCACCGCAATTGGCGCGGGCTACCTCGTCGGCATTTTCCTGAACCCAAACCTCGCACCCGCCTATCCACTCAACTTTGGTTTTCTGTTTCTGATCGCCGGCATCGGCGTAACGACCGGCCTGGGCGCGTTCTCGCTCGTCATCGAACCGGCGGACACGCCCACGGCAACGCACCTCACCCTGCACGATCAACTGCGCGCGGCGCAACGCGTGTTGCGGGCTAATCGCATCTACCGCCGCTTTCTCGTGACGCGCGTCGTGCTTGCCGTCGCCGATATTGCCACGCCGTTTTACGCGCTGTACGCCACGCGCGTATTGGACATTCCCACCGAAACGCTGGGCATCTACATCGGCATCAGCACGATCACCGGGCTGATCGCCAACCCGCTCTGGAGCCGCACAAGCGACCGACGCGGCAATCGCATCGTCCTGCTCGGCGCGGCAAGTTGTCTACTCCCCCTGCCGGGCATCGCGCTGATATTCGGTTTGTTTCCGCCGGGCGCGGCGTTGGCGTTACCGTTCGGCTTGCTCTTTTTATTGCACGGCATTGCGCGCCCCGCCGCAAACATCGCGTATCCCAGTTACTTGCTGGAGATCGCGCCCGCGCCCGAACGCGCCTTGTACATCAGTTTCACCAACACCGTGCTGGGCATTGCGACGTTCGTGCCGGTGATCGGCGGAACCTTGCTCGATCTGTTCGGCTTTCGCGCGGTGTTTGCGCTCGCGCTGGCGATCACACTTGCGGGCTGGATACTTGCGCGCGGACTCGCCGAGCCGCGTACGCAAAAAACCGCCAAAGGGCTGTGACCCTTTGGCGGTTTGGAATTTTACTCACACGCGATTGACTAGCGCCCTGCTGGCCGTGCGCTCAACGTCGCTTTGAGGTCAAACATTTTACCGTCGCGTTGCACTTGCAACGTTACGGCTTCGCCCACGCGGCGCGCCAAGAGCATCGTCGCCAGAGAATGTTCCGCATCAATGATCTGACCATCCAGCGCCAAGATCACATCGCCCTCTTTCAAGCCGGCTTGCGCGGCGGGCGTGTTCGCCTCGACCGACATGATCACAATGCCGCGCGTTGCCTGCAAATTCAATGCGCCGGCAATTTGCGGGTCCACTTGTTGGTACGTCACGCCGAGATACGCGCGCTCGACCTTGCCTTTGGTGATCAACTGCGTCGCGATCTCTTTCACCATGTTGGACGGGATCGCAAAGCCGAGGCCTTCCGCAACGTTCCCTTCGTTCGTGCTGCGAACCACGAGCGTATTGATCCCGATCACTTGCCCTTGCGTGTTGATCAACGGTCCACCCGAATTGCCGTTATTGATCGCCGCGTCGGTTTGGATCAAGTCTTGTTGCCGCCCGACACTGCGGTTCATCGCGCTCACCACGCCGAGCGTGACCGTGCCGCGAAAATCGCCGAGCGGGCTACCGATGGCGATTGCCATTTGACCGGGTTGCAACGCGTTGGAATCGCCCAGCGCGGCAACCGCCGGCACTTTGGTTTCCACTTTGAGCACGGCAATATCGGCGATCACATCGGTACCAACCACTTTGGCTTCCGCGCGCACGCCGTCGGCGAAAACGACATAGACGCTTTTGCCGTCTTCGATCACATGATTGTTCGTGATCACGTATCCTTTTTCGTCAATGATGACGCCGGAGCCGGAAGCAGTCGGCGTGACAGTCGCCGTCCGACGCGTGGATGAAGGCAATTGCGTGATCACGGTCACGACGGCGGGCTTGACTTTCCGCACAGCGTCAATTACCGCCGATTCTTCGCTCAAGGTAATCCGCGTTTGGGTATTCGCGGGCGGCACGCTCGTCGCGGTACTTGGGCTGGACGCAATCGTGATCGGCGCCGCCACCGCCGGCGTCGGCGCGGCATTGCGCGCGGTATAATAGCCGGCTAAGCCGCCCATCACGCCGCCGCCCACCACGCCGAGGAGCACGGCAAGCACAATCGCGCAGGACAATAAGATATAGTTGGGTCGTTGCATTTTATTTTTCCTCCGTCTTCATCCGCGATTATCGCGCGCGCGCATTAAGCCCAGATGAAAACGACGTAAAGGATCTATAAACCTGCGTCGCTCAACTTGCCGGAGTTTGCACGAGCCGCTCTAAAAAGTACGGCAATTGTTTCCGCCACCAGGGCCAATCGTGATTCACGTCGCCGCCCCACAGATCGATCCACGCCGGGATTTGCTTGGCGCGCAAAATCGTTTCGAGTTGGCGCACGTCTGCCAGCATCGCCTCCTCCCACGCGCCCTGCCCAGCGCAGATGACGATGCGGCTTTGGCGGTACTGATCGAGATACCAGGGATCGTTCAGGTTCGCCAAATAAGCCAACGGACTGTTGAAATACACATTGTCGTCCATGTACTCGCCGATGAACATTCGCAACTGGAACAAACCGCTCAGCGAAATCACCCCGTCGAAAATATCCGGGTGGCGAAAGAAAAAGTTGGCGCAGTGATAACCGCCCATGCTCACGCCCGTCGTCCAAAATTTGGGGTGCGCGGATTTTTGGCGCATCAACGGCACAACCTCTTGCGTGATGTAGCGATCATACGCCTCGTGCCGCCGCGCGCGCTCCGCTGGGTGCGCGTGCGCGTTCGCCCACGATTGCGTGTCCACGCTGTCCACCGTGAAGAACATGATATCGCCACACTCGATCAACGCGTGGCACGCATCCACCATGCCAAAATCTTCAAATTCGAAAAAGCGCCCGCCCTGCGCCGGAAACACGAGCACCGGTTTGCCCGCGTGCCCATACACTTTTAATTCCATCTCCTGGCTCAGCGCGGGACTCGCCCATTTATGATATTCGATCTTCATCGCGCGCCGCCTTCTTTTTCCTGAATCAACTCCGCCACGCGAATAATGTCGTCGAGGCGCGGCGACCGAATCAGGTACCCGTAATCGCCGAGCGCGGGCGCGAACACGCCGCTGATCGGCTGGTGATGCACGATCCACTCGCCAAACTCCGCCAGCACCTGCTCCGACGAGCGCACGTACTGTTTGTTGAGCTTGCGCCCGACGTAGGCGCAGTGAAACGCCCACGCGAATTTCGCCTCAAAGCGATTGTTCACAACGACGTTCGCCCATTCGCGGTACACGTCCAGGTCGTTCGCAAAGTTGAACATGTCCGTCGTCAAACCGCCGGGCGGGCGCATATTCACTTCGAGCGCGACCAGCCGCTGGTCCGGCAGGCGGAAAAATTCAAAGTGGAAAAACCGCTCGCGCACGCCAAACGC
The DNA here is from genome assembly GCA_903825565.1 of uncultured Anaerolineales bacterium. Taxonomy (GTDB): domain Bacteria; phylum Chloroflexota; class Anaerolineae; order UBA4142; family UBA4142; genus CAIKBD01. The sequence continues at coordinate 21,592 of CAIKBD010000126.1, forward strand.
CTTGACAATCGTTTGCCCGGCTTGCGCCAAATCGTGCGGAATTTCGCGTTGCGAAAAATAGTACACGTCGCTGTCGTCGTTCACCGTCTCCATCACGCCCTGGCTGTACTGGTGCGACGCGTAAAACACAATGTTGCCTTGCTGATCGGTCAAGCCGTCAAACGTTTGAATCGTGCCCGCGACAAATTCTTCGAGAATGTAATCCGCCAGCGGCTTGATCGCCAGGAACGCATCCAACTCCTGAGCGTTGTTGATCTTGTACGTCTTGTTCGCGCCCACGCCAATGTCGGGCTTGGCGACCAACGGATAGCCCACCTCGGCGACGAACGCGCGCACCTGTTCCGCCGACCGCACGATTTGCCCGCGCGCCGCGGCGATGCCGGCTTTCTCGAACACTTTTTTCATTTCGGATTTGCGCTTGATGCGCGCCAGATCGGATACGTGAAACCCTTCGATGTTGAAATCGGTTCGCAAGCGCGCTTCGGTTTCGAGCCAGTACTCGTTGTGCGAATCGAGCCGATCCAATTTGCCATAGCCGTGCGTGAGATAGCCGAGCGCGCGCACCAGTTCGTCGTAATTGTGCAGGTCCGTCACGCGATAATATTCGGTCAACGCGGTTTGTAGCTCGGGATGGAGCAGATCGTACGGCTCGTCCGCCACGCCCAGCACGTTGACGCCCAAACGACGCAGGTGCACGCAAAACAAATAATAGTTCGGTGGAAAGTGCGGTGACAGGTACACGAAATTCATCATCCCCTCCGAAAGTAAATTGGGCTTACCCTTGCATCAACTCGCGCAGATCGTCGGGCAGTTTCGCCACGCGCCAATCGCGATCCACGTTGAGATGACGTGTCCAACCAGTACACAACACTTGCCGCGTCTCGGCATTGAGAATTTCGTACGCGATGGTAAATGCGCGGCTTTCCACTTGCTCGAGCCAGGTTCGCACCATGACGCAATCCCCGTAGCGCGCCGGCGCAAGATACCGCGCAGACACTTCGACGACGGGCCAATTCAAACCGCGCCCCTCCACATCCCGCTGATAGTCGCGCCCCTGTTGCCAAAACCATTCGCCGCGCCCGTGCTCAAACCACACGATATAGTTCGCGTGATACACGACCCCGCTCGCATCCGTCTCCGCATAGCGCACGCGAAACGTCGTCTCGATCACCTTCCCCATCGTTCCTCCTCGTCATTTGGATTTTTCGATCCGCAGCGTCGTCACGCCGACCAGTTCGTCCGACTCTGTGCCGAACAGCAACGCGACACGATTCATTCCTGGTTTGAGCGCGCGCGCCGGCAACTCAACGCGATGGTCTTGCCACACGTCGGTCAGCGCAATCTCGCCGATCCGCTCGCCATTCAGCGCGACGCCCACGCGGAGCGGCGTCTCCGCGCGCGCAGAGAGCGTTAACGCGCGATCCGCAACCGTGTCCGCGCGAAAATAAATTTCCGCTTGCGCGCCGCGCGCCCACACGAAATTAAACTTGCCGTCCCAGTTCGCTTGCGGATACTCGAACTGCCAGCCGCGCCCGGCGTACATTTGCCCGGTCAGTTCGCGCAGAT
>CAIKBD010000127.1 GCA_903825565.1 uncultured Anaerolineales bacterium
CAAGCCCAGCGACAATCCGATCACGAAACCCAGCCCGAGTTCCAGCGCCACATTCGGCATTATTTGCCCGCGCCGGTTTTAATCGCCAGCCCGCTGTGCGTCCACCCGATCATCCCGCCGCGCAAGTTGACTGCGGTGTACCCCGCCGCGATCAATTGGCGTGTTGCCGCGTGGCTACGATTGCCGGAGCGACACACGCAAATAATTTCCCGGTCGCGCGGCAGTTCGTGCAAGCGTTGTCCCAACTCGCGCAAGGGGATGAGCGTTGCGCCGGCGATGTGCCCGTCGTGGTATTCTGCCGGCTCGCGTACGTCGAGCAACATCGGCTTGGGTTTGGCATCCAGTTTCGACTTGGCTGCTGGTACGTCGAGGTGGGGTACGGGTGCGCCGAACAATTGAGAGAACAAGTCCATGAGCGGAATCCTTTCGAGAAAAAAAGTGTTACTCTGTTGGATGCGCGTTTTTGCAAAAGGTGACACGCGCGTGCGTAATTGACAGCTTGCCGCGTTTTCACTATAGTGCCGCGCGAAAGGATATGCCATGCAAAAAATTCCCTTTACCAAAATGACCGGCGTCGGCAATGATTTTATCATCGTGGACAATCGCGCCGACATTCTGAACGCGTTCGATCTGGCGGAGTTTGCGCGCCATGTGTGCGCGCCGCATGTCTCGCTGGGCGGCGATGAACTGATGCTGATCGAGCCGCCAACGGCGGGCGGCGATTTTTCGATGCGGACGATCAACCCGGATGGCGCAGAGGTCAAGATGTGCGGCAACGCTTCGCGGTGCGTGGCGCGGTACGCGCTCGCGCACGGCATCGCCGGCGCGCGGATGACGATTGACACGCTGGGGGGACCGGTGTTCGCGCAAGTCGAGGGGGACCGTGCGCGCGTGCAATTGCAACTGACCGCGCCGCTCGATCTGGATCATCGCTTGGATGTCGCGGGCGAAACGTACACCGTGTGCGCGACCCAGGTTTCCGGCGCGCCGCAAGCAGTCGTCGCGTGGCGCGAGGTGGCGCGTGCGCCGCGCGCGCAGATTCACCGGCTCGGCGCGGCAATTTGCCATCACGCCGATTTTCCGGCGGGCACCAACGTCAACTTTGTCGAGGCGTTGGATCGCCACACCTTGTGGCAACGCACCTTCGAGCGCGGCGTCGAGGGGGAAACGTTGGCGTGCGGCACCGGCGCGGTTGCCGCGAGCGTGATCGCCGCAACGCGCGGCTGGGTGGATTCGCCGGTGCGCGTCCAAGTGCTGGGCGGCGAGTTGCACGTTTCATTCGCACGGCAGGGCGATGCGTTCGCCGAAGTGTTTCTCGGCGGCGACGCGCGCTTTATTGCGGAAGGGGTTTTGCTTCCCGACGCGTGGCGATAAAAGAGCGAACTTTGTCGGGCGTTACGCGCGTTTGACCTGGGTTTGTGCGAGGCGCTCCAACTGCATCACGAGACTGGAATTATCCAACTCGCCTTGCCCAGCGGCGAGCGCGGCGGTCATCAACTCGCGCACTTGCGCGGCGACTGGGAGCGGCACCGCGTACTCTTTGCCGGTGGCGAGCACAATGTCCAAATCCTTGCGATGCAAGCGCAAGAAAAAACCGGGTTGAAAATTGCGGTCGAGGATTCGCTCGCCATGCATTTCGAGGATGCGGCTTTGCGCCGAGCCGCCGAGCAATGCCTGGCGCACTTTAGCCGGATCCACGCCGGCTTTGGTCGCCAGCACCAGCGCCTCGCACACCGCTTCGATGGTGATCGCCGTGACGATTTGATTCGCCGCTTTGGTGATTTGCCCCGCGCCCGATTCGCCGATCCGCACAATCGTTTTGCCCATCGCCTGAAAAATCGGCAGGGCGCGCTGGAACGCCGCTTCCGTGCCGCCGACCATAATTGAAAGCGTGCCGTTGATCGCGCCGGTTTCGCCGCCGCTGACCGGCGCATCGAGGAGATCGATCCCGCGCGCCGCCGCATCCGCCGCGAGTTGCCGCACGACGCCCGGCGCAATCGTGCTCATATCAATCACCAACAGCCCAGGGCGCGCGCCGGCAAAAATACCCTCCGCGCCGGCAATGGCTTGCGCCACGTCCGGCGAATCGGGCAACATGGTGATCACCACGTCGCTGTGTTGCGCGACCACGCGCGGTGTGTCCGCCCACGTTGCGCCCGCGCTCAACAAATCTTCAATCTTGGCGCGCGTGCGCGTCAACAGCGTCAGGGCATAGCCCGCTTGCATCAGATTGCGCGCCATCGGCTTGCCCATCACACCCAGCCCGATAAACCCAATTCGTTCCACGACTTCCTCCCGATCAAAAATATTCGCTTACTTGATGTTCACCGTTTGCCCATCCACGATCAGTTCGACGACGCCACGCTCGCTCGCCTGCCAAATCGTCGCGCGTGCCAACGCCGCTAACGTTTCAGGCGGAGGTTGGGCGCGCGCGTTTTTGCCGTCGAACAAGATGGCGACCTGGGGACTGACTGCCTCCGCAAAATCGTTCGTCGTTTTGCGCGGCGCGATCAACACGGCGCTTGCCAGTTCGGCGTCCGCCTGAATCAGCGCGGCTTGATCGTCCGCGCTGGCGTTGGCGGCGAACAAGAACGTGACGCCCTGCGCGCGCAGGCGCGCCGTTGCCGCGTCGCCGGCGTGCGCGATGTCGAACGTCACGTCGGGTTCCAGCGTGACGCATAACCCTGGCTGCGCCGCGATCACCGGCGTCTGTTTTTCCGCGATCAGCGCGCGCCACTTTTGATACGCGGCGGTTGGTTTTGCCGGCGCGTTGACCTCGACGATTTGCCGAATCGCATAGCGTTCCACGATTGGGATCAGCGCGGCGAGATGCTCGTCGTCCGCGTCGGTGAGCACGACGAGATCGAGCGCGCGATCCCAGAACGGCATACGCTGTCCCAGTGTCGCAACGACTGCGCTGGGATTTGCGCCGCCGTCAATCACCACGCGCGCGCCGCGCGGCGTCTGCGCGATGGTTGTGCCGCCGTCGAGAAAAACGACATGCGTCTTGGCGTCGGGCAACGTGCTCGCCACACTCCACGCCCACATTCCCAGCACCAGCGCCACGCCAAGCGCGAACGCGGGGCCTCCGGCGAGGCGCGCGCGAATCGTTTGCCAGCCGATCAGCGTGAACGCGAACAGCGCGAGGTAGTACAGCGCGAGAACGAGCGCATCCACGTGCCCGATCTCAATGGACGCGAGCGGCAGGCGCGCGGTTGTTTGCACGACGACGATGGTAAATTCGAGGAATGCCCACGCGATCCACGCGAGCGGTTGTCCGAGCGGCGGCACGATCAACGCGGCGACGAGCGCGATGCCGCCCCAGATCATCACCGCCGGTTGCGCCGGCAATACGATCAAATTGGTGAGCAAGCCGACGAGCGACAAGCGGTGAAACGCAAAGAGGATGAGCGGCGTCGTCGTAATCTGCGCGGCGAGTGTGACGATGAACGAATCGCCTAGGATGCCGACGAGTTGTTGCGCGCGTTCGCCGCTGGTCCAGCGCGCGAAGAAATTTTCGAACGCGCGGGTGAGCGGCGTCACGTACAGCATCAAGCCCAGCGTGGCGAGAAAACTCAATTGGAAACCCAGGTCGTAGAGCGTGAATGGATTGCCCGCCAGCATCAACAACGCCGCCGCGCCCAACGTGTTGAGCGCGGTGTTGGGGCGGTGCACGCGCAACGCGATCACGGACAGCGATCCCATAATTGCCGCGCGCACGACTGACGCGCCCGCGCCGACGAGCAAGGTGTAGAGCGCCAAGCCGCCGACGACGACGAACACGGCGAACCGTTCGCCGACGACGCGGCGCGCGAACGCGGTGAAAATGCCGGCGAGGATCGCGATGTTAAACCCGGAGATGGCGATAATGTGCGCGGTGTTCGTCGCGCTGAACGCGGCGACGAGATCGCGCGGGATGCCGGTGTCCACGCCGAGCAAAATGCCGGCGAGGAGCGACGCGGCGGGGTCCGGCAAAATCGCATAGACGGTGGTCACGGCGCGCGCGCGAAACGCGTACAGCGCGGCGAAAAACGGGTTGCCTTGATCGCGCGCGAGAATTTTTACATCGCCGTACACGCGGACGACCGAGTGAATGTTTTGGCGCGCGAGGTATTCCTTGTACGAAAATTCGGCGGACTCGAACGGCGTTTGCAGATCGCCGAACACTTGGAGGCGATCCCCGTACTGTACCGCGCTCTCGCGCGGCACGCTTGCCAGCGCGACGCCATGCACCTCGTGCCAAACGTTTTCGACGCGCAGGCGCGTGACGGCGAGCTGGATGCGCGTGGCTTGGTCGCGCATTTCGGGCGCGTCCACGATTTCGCCGACGAGCAACAGCGCGCCGCGATCATTGAACGCCGCGAGCGAACGCGCGTCGAACTGGGGCAGGGCGGCGGTGAGGCGGATCGCCGCGAGGAGAAACACGAGGAGGCACAGGTGGGCGCGCCGCAACAGGGGATCGCGCCACCAGATAATGAACAGACCCAGGGGCAACGCCAGCCACCAGACCCAAACGCTCAAGGGCAAAGTAACCGCACGGGCAACGGCGATGCCAGCCGCAAAGGCGACGGCGAAATAAGCCAACAACATGGGCGCGAGTGCTCCGGGGAAAATTGGCTCGGCGTGCTCACGCGCGCGCGCCGCTACAAATCTTTGAACAGATCGCCCAATCCTTTTTCCCACACATCGTCCAGCGGTGTAAAGGACGGTTCGGTAAACGTTTCGCCGAGTTTGGCGAGATGCTGGCGAATGCCGACTTGCGGCATCGCTTTTTCCAAATCGTCAATTTTAATTTGGATCGAATGGATCAGATCGTCGCTCTGGCGTTCCAACTCGGACAGATCGAATCCGAGGCGGAACATATAGTTGAGGCGGCGCATTACGTCGTGCCACGCTTTGTAATCGTGTTCCAGCATCAACTCGCGCAACAGGGGCGAAAGTTGCGACAGGTCGTACATCGGCACGATGGCGTAAAAGCCGAAATACTCGATGCCCAGTTTCTCGGCGCGGTCGGCGAGGTACGAGCCGATGCTGACGCCGCCTTCGTAATTGGAAAAGTTGACGGCGTATTGCGCGAGTTCCTCTTTCATTTTTTTGAGACTGTAGGTGCAGGTGACTTGGCGTTCCTTCTCGAACGGGACTGCGCTGTACACGCCACCCAGCGCGGCGATGCGGCGGACGCGCAACATTTTCGCCAGGTTGAAAAACGCGTCGGCGTAGCGTTCGACGTTGAGGTGCGGCTCGTCGCCGACAAAGATCAGAAACTTGGCGTCCGTGTCGGCGTAGAAAATTTCGTTGCGATGCGCGCGCAGTTCCGCGCGGTATCCCTCTTCCAATTTGATTTCCGGACGAAAGAGGGCTTGCGCGCCGGGGAGTTGGAACAGGTAAAACCGATCGGAGCGAATTTCGCCGATCTTGCGCGCTTCGGTTTTTTGCGCGAGATACAGCGGTAACTCGGACGAAACGCTGCCAGCGTCCGCCCATTGCCGCCACCCGGCGATCAAACACAAATCGTCCAACACCGGTTTTTCGTGCAGTTCGATTAACTCATCCATGCGCCTTGACCTCAGCCCCAGTATACTGGCAGTTGCGCGGATGTCAACACGCGCGCTGCGTCGTTACTCGGCGATGGGCGCGGCGGCTTGCGCGCGGTGTGCGGCAAATCCTTCGACGGCGAACAAGCCGAGCGCGATCCAGACGATCACGTAACCGCCGAGTTGGGTGAGCGTGAACGGCTCGTGATACACAAACACGCCGAGCAGAAATTGCAGGGTTGGCGCGATATATTGCAAAATGCCGACAAGTGACAAGGGGATGCGCCGCGTGGCGGAAGCGAAGAGCAACAGCGGCACGCTCGTGATCAAGCCCGCACCGACGAGCAACAGATCGGCAAGGATGCCGGTGTGCAGAAACGCGGCTTGCCCGTTCGCTTCGCTGAACAGCAAATAGCCGAGCGCCGGCAAAAACAAGATGCCGGTTTCGAGTGTCAAGCCGGACAGCGAATTGAGCGGCGCGGTTTTCTTGACCAGCCCATACGAGCCGAAGGAGAAGGTCAGCGTCAAGGCGATCCAGGGCAACGCGCCATACGCCAGGGTGAGATACACCACGCCCAGCGCGGCTAGCCCGATGGGCGCCCACTGCCACGGGCGCAAGCGTTCGCGGAACAAGATCACGCCCATCAGCACGCTAAACAGCGGGTTGATGAAATAGCCGAGACTCGTTTCGATGATAAAGCCGGCGTTGACTGCCCACACGTAGATCAACCAATTGATGCCGATGAGCAACGCCGCCAAAAAATAGACGCGCCAAATTTGCGGTGTGAGCGTAACGGGGCGAAACGCTTTGCGCCAGCGCAAAAACGCGAGCACGATGCTCAGCGTCACGAACGACCACAAAACCCGGTGCGTGATCAACTCCAACGCGGGAACGTGTTGCAACCATTTCCAGTAAACGGGTAACAGCCCCCACGCCACGTACGCGCCAATCGCGTACCAGATGCCTCGATTCATGGTCAACCTTCTGCGCCGCGTGCGCGCCGCGCGCCAAATTTTCGCGGCGAGTATAAAGCAGATTGCGCTGGGCGTCAACGCGCCACCCATCCCAAAATTTCGTGTGGGCGTCAAAATTTTGGGTACTACCGCCGTCGTTTGAAAACGACGGCTCAATGAGGTGAAAACTCGGTGAACCGAGTTGCGCGAATCGGTTTCAACCGATTTCCACCTCGCTCAGCCGCCGATTTGAATCGGCGGCGGCGTTCGCCCAAAAGGTTGACGCCCATCCCCAAATTTCCAAACGCGCGACAATGTGTTACAATCGGCACACTATTCGAGGGACGGTGCAAAAAATTCCTGCAAGGAGGATGCAATGGCTCTGAAAATTGGCGAACTCGCGCCGGATTTTACATTGACTAGTCACCTGGAGCGCCCGGTTCGGTTAAGCGATTATCGTGGCAAGCAAAATGTGGTGCTCGTGTTCTTCCCGCTTGCTTGGACGCCGGTCTGAACAAATCAGATTCCCTCGTATCAAGCCGCATTGGCGCGATTCGAGGAAATGCAGACCCAGGTTCTGGGTCTCAGCGTGGACAGCAAGCCGTGCCTGATCGCGTGGGCGAAACAGTTGGGCGGCATTACGTATCCGCTCCTCAGCGATTTTTTTCCGCACGGGCAAGTGGCGCAGCAATACGGGGTGTTGCGCGCGGACGGTACCGCCGAGCGCGCGATCTTTGTCGTAGACAAGACGGGGCGGATTCGGTACGTGGACGTGCACGACATCAAACAACAACCCGACAATGATTTGCTCTTTCAGGTTTTGGCGGAGTTGGAGCCGGGCGGCGCGCGCGCGGCGACGGTTGCGCCCGCGCCCGTGCCAACCGCCGACGTGGTGTTGTACTGCACGCCGTGGTGTCCAGATTGTAAAGCGGCGAAAGCATATTTGGACTCGCGCGGCATTGCGTACGTCGAGGTGAATCTCGCGACGGATCGCGCCGCGGCGCAACGCGTGCGCGAATGGACGGGCGGGCGCGAAGTGACGCCGACGTTCAACATTCGCGGCAAAATCATCGTAGATTTTGATCGCGCCAAACTGAATCAAGCGTTGGGCATCGCGTAACCGCGCACGCCCCCGCGCGAAAATCGAAACGCGCCGGATCGCATCGCTTGCGATCCGGCGCGTTCTCGTTGCGCCGATGCGCGCGTCAACCTATCGCACGTGGCGCGTGTAATCCGGCAGAAGGATCGGCGCGGCGATCCCATCGTCCAAGCCGGCACGCGCGCGTTCCTGGTTCCACCGGGCGAGGTGCTCGAGCGTGAGCGCCGCGCCGTTGGTGTGCGCGTGCGCGCAGTGTGCCGCCGCGATCCCGGCGCGGCGCCCGAATACGCAAATGTCGAGCAGACTGTTGCCCATCAACCGGTTGCGCCCGTGAATTCCCCCCGCCGCTTCGCCGGCGACGAACAGGTGCGGCACGTTCGTCGCGCCGTCGGGCGTGATCGCGACGCCGCCGTTTTGATAATGTAAAGTCGGGTAAACCAGGATCGGTTCCTTGATCATGTCAATGTCAAAACGTTTGTACTGCCGCACCATCGCCGGCAATTCCTTCGCAATCGTGCCCGCGCCGTGAATGAGATCGATCATCGGCGAATCGAGCCACACGCCGAACTGCCCGGTGGGTGTGGCGACGCCGCGCGCGCGCGCTTGACATTCGCGGATGAACGCCGCCGCCTCCACGTCGCGCGTTTCGAGCGGGTAGACGAATTGTGCGCCATCCGCGTTCAACACCTGCGCGCCCAGCCCGCGCACCTTTTCGGTGACGAGTTGCCCCAGGATTTGTTCGGGGTACGCCGCGCCGGTGGGATGGTACTGCATCGTGTCAATGAACGCGAGTTTCGCGCCGACGCGGTACGCCAGCACGAGACCGTCCGCCGTTGCGCCGTAATGATTCGTCGTCGGAAAATTTTGATAGTGCAAACGTCCGCCGCCGCCGGTGGCGAGGATCGTCGTTGTGGCGCGCACGATCACGCGTTCGTTGGTTTCGAGGTTTTGCAAGATTGCGCCGGCACATTCCCCGCGCGTATTCAACAACAGTTCAATCGCCGGCGCAAACTCGATGACGCGAATGTGCTCGCGGTTGCGAACTTCGTCGCGCAGGACGCGCATGATCTCCGCGCCGGAATAGTCGCGGCAAAAGTGCATCCGTTTGCGCGAAGTGCCGCCGCCGTGAATCGTGACCATTTCGCCGTCCGCTGTTTTCTCGAACATGACGCCGAGCCGTTCGAGCCAGGCGATCACCGCCGGCGCATCCAGCACGAGCGCCGCGACGAGATCGGGATCGTTCGTGAATCCGCCGCCGCCGATCACGTCGAGATAATGTTGCGCGGGCGAATCGTTTGCCTTGTCCGCCGCTTGGATGCCGCCTTGCGCCATCATTGTGTTCGCGTCGCCAAAGCGCAGTTTCGTCGCCAGCAAAACGTCCGTGCCACGCTCCGCGTCCTGCGCGAGTAACGCCGCACTCGCGCCCGCGCCGCCCCCGCCGATGATCAGCACGTCGGTTTCGAGATCAACCTGGGTTAGATCGAGCGTTCGCGCATCGAGCAACGGGCGCGCTTCCAACACGTCAGCCAGCTCGGTCGGCGTCTTGGCGCCGGTGTTGGGACCTAATCGCAAAGGGCGCATCGCCGCCGCGATGTAATCGGGGTGAAATTGTTTGAGGATCGCCTGGCGTTCGTCGGGCGCTAAACTGGGATAGCGTTCGGTCAGGCGGTGTTGCCGGCTGGCGGCGACGCGTTGGAGAGATTCGTGCATTTCAGGCGTGTAAGACATAGCGGCTCCTTGATCGTTCGGCTACGCGCTGGACGGATCGCTTACTCGGAATAGCCGCCGAACATTTCGGCGGGCACACCGATACCCTGGGCGGCGAGATCGTCTACGATGCGGCGCAACGCGCCTTCTTCTTGCTGAAGCAGTTCGGTGAAATCTTCGATTGCGTTCGCTTCAATTTCGGCGGCGATTTCGCAGAGGTGCTCACGCAAAACCTTGTGGAGCGCCTCGGCTTCTTGAAACGTCAACTCAAGTCGGATCATCGTTCCCTCCTTGAAAGTAAGACGCGAATGGACGCGGATCAAAAAGTATCCGCGCGCGTCCGCGTCCAGCCAATCGGTTACGTTACGCCAGCACCGCGATCTGCGACAGAATTTGGCGCGGCGTAAATTGCATCACTTGGATCGCTTTCGACGGACACGCCGCCGCGCACGCGCCGCAGCCCTTGCACAGCACCGCGTTGACACGCGTTTTGCCGGTGCGCGCGTTGAGCGCGGGCGCGCCGTACGGGCACGTCGCCACGCACAAGCCGCACCCGGCGCACATCTCGTCGTTTACGGTGGACGTGGCAGATTCAACCTTGACGGTGCCGCGACACAACGGCGCGAGCGCGGACGATGCCGCGGCGCGCGCTTGCGCGATGGTGTCCACGATGTCTTTCGGTCCCTGGCAGGTGCCGGCGAGAAAAACGCCGTCCACTGCCGTTTCGACCGGGCGCAGTTTCGGATGAATTTCGAGCAAAAAGCCGTCACCCGAACGCGGCAGACTGAGCAGGTTGGCGACCTCGTCGGTTTCGGCGCGCGGCGTCAAGCCAACGCCGAGCACGACCAGGTCGGCTTCAACCTCAAGCGGTTTTTGGATCAGCGTATCTTCGGCGCGCACGATCATTTTCGCGCCGCGCCGGTACACTTCGGAAACGTACCCGCGCCGGTACCGCACACCCGACTGGCGAACCGCGTCGTAAAATTCCTCGTGCCCTTTGCCGAACGCGCGCACATCCGCGTAAAAAATCGTCACGCGCGCAGCGGGGAATTGTTGCTTGACGATTTGCGCTTGTTTGGCGTTGACCATGCAACACACGCGCGAGCAGTACGCGTTGCCGGTGGTCGCGTCGCGCGAGCCGACGCAGGACACGAACGCGATTTCTTTTGCCGCGCCGAACGCTTTGGCGAATTCCGCCGGGTTTGCCGCGAGCCGCTCGAATTGCAGCGACGTGATCACGTTCGCGGCTGCGCCGAATCCCAGTTCCGGTTTCAGCGTGGCGTCGAACGCGCTTGCGCCGGTTGCCACGATGATCGCGCCGACGTTCAACTCGCTCACCGTTTCGGCTTGCGAAAAATCAATGGCGTGGCGATCACAGGCGGCGACACAACGCGGTTCGGACAGGCACACCCGATCTTGGATGTACGTGCATTGGGTCGCGTCAACAACCAACGGGGCATTTGGCGTCGGGCGATAAATCGCGCGGCGCGGCGTGAGGTTCGCGTTGAACGCGTCGGGCACGGACACTGGGCAGGCGTCCACACATTTGCCGCACGCGTCGCACTTGGTCGCATCCACAAACGCCGGGCGCGTGCGCACGGTTGCGCGAAAGTTGCCGATGAATCCTTCGATCTGCTCCACCTTTGCATTGGCGATCACGCGGATATGGGGATGCTGGGTCACGCGCGCGATCAGCGGCGCGAGCAAATCGGCGACGCGCTCTTGCGTTGGAAATGTCGTGTAGAGTTGCGCGACGCGTCCGCCGAGGTACGGTTGCTTTTCGACGAGAGCCACCGGAAAGCCGGCGTCCGCAATGTCGAGCGCGGCGTGTAGTCCCGCGATGCCGCCGCCGATCACGAGCGCGGCTTGTGTCACGCCGACCTCACGCGTTTGCAGTGGCACGAGCCACGCGACTTTGGCAACCGCCGACGCGATCAGGTCCATCGCTTTGAGCGTGGCGAATTTTTTATCGGCGTGCACCCAAGCGCATTGCTCGCGAATGTTCGCCATCTCCAAGCAGTACGGATTCAGCCCGGCTTTGTGGATCGTCGCGCGAAATGTCGGCTCGTGCATGCGCGGCGAACACGACGCGACGACGACGTGCGTGAGACCCAGTTCGCGGATGTCGTTCGTGATGAGCGCCTGCCCGGGATCGGAGCACATGTACGTATAGTTGCGCGCTACGCTGACGTTGGGCAAGGCGCGCGCAAATTCGCGCGTCGCTTCCACGTCCACCGTGTTCGCAATGTTCAAGCCGCAGTGGCAAATGTAAACGCCGATTCGTGGTTTCATAGCATTTCCGATTTATGATTTATGATTTATGATTTGCGCGTCACTCAAATCCTAAATCATAAATCTGAAATCATAAATTAGATCGCCGCATTTACGATTTGGGCAATGTCCATAACTTTAAGATCGTTCTCGTGTCCCGTCGCAACGACCGCGTCGCTGAGTGTGAGGAAGCAGAACGGGCACGCGGTTGCCAGCACCGTTGCGCCGGTTTCGCGCGCTTGCGCGATGCGATCATTCGCGAGGCGCACTTTGGTGTTCGTGCCTTCGAGCCACATTCTGCCGCCGCCGCCCTCGCAACACACGCTTCGCTCGCGCGAACGATCCATCTCCACGAACTTGACGCCGGGGAGCGCTTTCAGGACCGCGCGCGGCTCGTCGTACACGCCGTTTTGCTTGCCGAGGAAACAGGGGTCTTGGTACGTCACCGTCGCTTCGAATTTTTTGCCGAACTTGAACTTGTCCTCGGCGATGAGGCGCGCGACGGTTTGCGTGTAATGCTCGACCGCGATTCCTGGACTGCCGTACTCGTTTTTGTACACGTTGTAGCAATGCGGCGAAGTCGTCACCAATTTTTTCACGCCCGCCGCTTGGAATTTTTCGAGATTGTCGTCGCGCAAATACTCGAACAAGCCGGACTCGCCGACGCGCCGAATTTCACTGCCGCAACATTGCTCGTCCAAACCGAGCGTGCCGAACGCGATATTTGCCGCGCGCAAAATGCGGACGAGCGCCTTGGGCATCGGTTGCACGCGTGGATCGTACGCGTTTTCGCAACAGGTGAACAGCGCCATCTCCGCGCCCTCCGCGACGTTTTTCACGTCCAGCCCGTCCGCCCACAGCGTGCGGTCTTCGCGCGGCAGGACGAGCGGGTTGCCCTGGTTCAGCGTCGCGGTCAGCGGCGCGCGGAGCGTGGTCGGAATTTTTCCGCTTTCGATCCATTGCCCGCGCAAGCCGATGATCAGATCGTACGCCTTGACGCCTTTGGGACAACGCATCCCGCATGTCGCGCACGTCGTACAGTCCCACAACTCGTCGCGCGAGACCAATTCGAAATCGCCGCCGAGCAACATGTGGTAGATCAGCGCGCGCGGGTTCAGCGCGCTTTTCGGCGAGATCGGGCAACCGCCGGTGCACTTGCCGCATTGGATACACGCCAACAGATCGAATTGTTGGACGAGGGTTTCTGTGTCAAGCATATTTCCTCCCGGTGGACAGTGGTCAGTGGGTGGTGGACAGTGTAAACTGATCACTGATCACTGTCCACTGTTCACTGCGACGTAGTCGTACGATAGCCGCGCTTGCCGCCGCTTTGGCGTGCGCGACTGTATCGGGAATATCTTTCGGACCCTGCGCGCACCCGGCGAGATACACGCCGTCAATCGCCGTGTCCACCGGGCGCAGTTTGGCGTGCGCCTCCGCGAGAAAACCATCGGCGGAATTGCCAAGCCCCAGCAAGTTGGCGAGGGGTTGGGTTTCGGGACGCGGCACAAGCCCCGTGCTTAACACGACTAGGTCGGCGGGCGTTTCAATCGGCTTGCCGAGCAGGGTGTCTTCGGAACGAATCACAAGTTTCTCGCCGCGCTTGAAAATTTCCGAAACATAGCCGCGCCGATACTGCACGCCTTCCGCGCGCACGCGATCATAAAACTCCTCAAACCCTTTGCCGAACGCGCGAATGTCCGCGTAAAACACCGTCACCCGGGCGTCGTGGATTTTATCCTTGACGAGGTGCGCGTGTTTGGCGGTGATCATGCAACAAACGCGCGAGCAGTAGAGGTTGCCGGTCGTCGCGTCGCGCGAGCCGACGCACTGGATGAACACGACCTCGCGCGGCTCTTTGCCGCCCAACAAAATTTTGCCGGCAGTAGGACCCGACGCGGAGGACAGTCGCTCAAATTGGAGCGACGTGATCACATTCGGATAAACGCCGTAGCCCAGTTCCGGTTTGAGCGTGGCGTTGAACGGATCGAACCCGGTCGCCGTGACAATTGCGCCGACATTCAACTCGACGCATTGCTCTTGCTGGGTGAAATCAATCGCGCCGGCTTTGCACGCGTCCTTGCACCGAAACGTTTTGCCGCACACGCCGCGCGTGAGATATACGCACTGGGTCGGGTCAACCGTGTACTTGAGCGGCACGGCTTGCGGAAATGGAACGTAGATCGCGCTCCGCTTGCCCAGTGCGGCATTGAACGGGTCCACGATCTTGCCCTTCAGCCGGCACGCCTCCGCGCAACTGCCGCACCCTGTGCATTTCGTCATGTCCACGTAACGCGGTTTCTTTTTCACCGTCACGCGAAAATCGCCCGCCGCGCCTTGCACGTCTGTCACCTCAGAGTAGGTGAGCAGTTCGATGTTGGGATGCCGTGCCACGTCTACCATTTTCGGCGTGAGGATGCAGGCAGAGCAATCGAGCGTGGGAAACGTCTTGTCCAGTTGCGACATTCGCCCGCCGACGCTCGGCTCTTTTTCGACGAGGTACACCTTAAAGCCGGCGTCCGCGACATCGAGCGCGGTTTGAATCCCCGCGATGCCGCCGCCAATCACTAGCGCGCTTTGAGTCATAAATTCACTCGTTTCAAGTTTCAGGTTTCATGTTGCAAGATGGACTATTTTGAAACCTGGAACTTGCAACCTGAAACTATTCCATTTCTCCGATGTGTTGCAACTCGTCCCGCCGAAATTCCATAAAGGGTGGCTTGGCGTTCACATCGCGCCCCGGTTCATAGTCGAAAATTTTTTGCGTGCGCGCGCCGACCGCGCGAAACATCGCCGTCAGCGGAATTCCATGCGGGCACGCGTCCTCGCACATGCCGCACCCGACACAACTTGTTGCCATGTGATTGAGCCGCGTCATCTGAAACAAGAGCGCGTCGGGCGGCAACGTTACCGCGCCGTGCCGTTCTGCCGTGCGGAGCAATTCGCGCGGCGCGTGCTCGGCGTTGGCGGTGCGAAAGAAACATTCCTTGCAATAACAGATCGGGCACGCGTTCATGCAGTTGGTACATTCGAGGCAAGCGGCGAAATAACTGGCGAACCCGTCAGGGCTTTTCATCTGCGCGCGAAAATTTTGCAGCGCCGCGTCGCGCGTCGCGGTGCGTGCGGCGATCAGGTTGGCGAGGATCGCGGCGCGCGCTTCAGCATCCGCCGCATCGGCGCGCACGCCCAGTTGCGCGGCAAGGTCATCGCGCAATTCGACGACGAGCGCGCGCGCGCTGTCCACGCCGATAAAGCCCAGCGCAATGTCGGCGTGCGCCGGCGTGGGCTGTTCGCACATCGCGCACGCCGCGCGCAACGGCATTGCGCCGGCGTCCCCGTGTTTGCCGGCGCTGAAAACCTGCGCTAACCAATCGGGCGTTTGATCCCGCGTCTGGGTGTACGTCGGGATCGGCACCGTGCCGATGCAATCCACGCCGATGATGATCGCGTGATCGAGTTTTGCTTGATTGAACTTGACCAGTTCGATCAGCGCGCGAATTTCGCACGACCGTAGCACGATGCCCAGCCGTACGTCCGCGCTCTCGCGCGTCAGCATCGAAACGAGCCGCGCGCTGTTGAATGGCATCACCGGCGCGAACGGGTTGGCGCGATCCAGCCGCGTTGGGTTTTTGACGAGCGCGGGCATAATCGCGTTGCGCGCGCCCTCGACCGACACCAGCAACGCGTCGATGATCTGTTTGTCGAAGAGCGTGCGTAGAAATTCGCGCGTCGCGTCAAGCGCATCGCCGTTGGTCACTGGCAAAAAACCACGTGTCGTCATAGTCAACCTCTTGTTCAAACCGTCCACGGAAGTTTTTCGTTCACACTGCGCCCGGGGAGATAGTGAAATTCTTTTTGCACGCGCCGTCCCAGCACGGCGTGAATTGCCGTGAGCGGCGCGTGGCGCGGGCACACCGATTCGCACATGCCGCACCCAACGCACGAGAGCGCGCGGCGACCCAGCGCGATCAATTCACCGAACGGTCCGAACTCGTGTTCGTGCATCGTCACGCGTGCGCCGTTGGCGGCGGGTTGCCAATCGGCGTGCCGTTCGCTTTTGGCTTGCGGCATAAACGCGTCTGTCTCCCAGAACGGGCACACATCCAAGCACACCGCGCAAGCGGTGCACGGCACGATCAGCCCAATGAGCGCCGGCACATCGCTGAACAATTGCGCCGCATGCGCGAGCGCCTCCTCGCGCCGATGATGCCGGATCGCCGCGAGGCGCTCAATCGCCTTGACGCGGTTGGTGGCGGCGCTGATCGGCAGGCGCAATTTTTCCGCCAGTTCCGCGCGCGTTTCCACGACGAGTTGCTCGCGCACATTCAGACCGATCAAATGAATGGCGAGGTCGGCATTTTCCGCCGTGAAATGTTCGCAGATTTGGCACGCGTTCCGCAGGCGAAACGGCGCGATGGGTCCCTGCCGCGTCCAGTGCATCATTTCGTCGGTGGGAAATTCGGCGGAGGCGCGCGCGATCTGCGCGTATACGTCCGGCTCGTACGTGCCCATGCAATCCACGCCGATCAACATCAAGCGCGTGAGATCGACGCGTTGGACTTTGGCGAGTTCGATCACCGCGCGCAATTCGCACGCGCGCAAGACCGCGCCCAAACGCGTTGCGCCGTCGCCGCGTTGCAGGCGCGCGATCAACAGCGCGGTGTTCACACGCATTACCGGCGCGAGCGGGTTTGCCTGATCCAGTTGCCCGGCGTCCAACACGACGACCGGCTTGATTTGGTCGGCGCTGGGCGCTTCGAGTGGAACCAGGAGCGCGTCAACCCAGTTTTCGCGCAACAGGGTTTTTAAGAACCCGCGCATCGTGCCCAGGGTGTCGCCGTTCTTGACCGGGATCACAGATTGGACTTGCATCGCCCACCTCCTCACTCTCGGACGCTTGCTCAGACGAACCGTCGAAGAGTGCAATGTTTTTGGGGCGCCATCGTCCGTTGGCATCAGCGCGCATCTGCGTTGATCAAGGTCTGCGCCAACTTGAAGCGCTGGAATTCCAAAATGCGTTCATGCGATTTTCGATCCGCCGCATAAATTCGTAACATTGGCAACTCGGCGGTGTGCGCGGGTCCGCCATAAATTTCGATGGTGCGATCCGTCGCGCGCTGGAGCAATTCCGTGGCGAATAGGTACGCGCGCGCCGCGGCATTGCGCGCATCCTTGCCCTCGTCTATTTCGATTGCCGCTTGATAAACCAGCCAGCGCGCGGCGGTAATTTCGATTGCCAAATCGGCAAGGTGGCGTTGCACGGCTGGGCGCACGGCGAGCGGTTGCCCCAACGCTTTCCAATCGCGCGCGTACTGCGAACTCGTTTCGAGCAAGCGCGCGGCAACGCCGACTTGGCGCGCCGCGCTACGCGTCCAGAGCGCGGGCTGGGATTTTTTCATTAGCGCGAACGCGCCGCCGATTTCGCCCAGCACGTTTGGCGCCGGCACGCGCGTATTTTCCAAAATCAGTTTGCCGTTTTGCCAACCCAGGTTCTCGACGATGAAACAGGTCACGCCCGCATCTGCGCGCGCCAAGACGAGATACACGTCCGCCGCGCGCGCGAGTTTCGCGCCGTTCAGAACCCAGTCGGCGGCGGCGGGCGTTGCGCGCGCGGTGATCTCGTCCGATGCCGGTTCGTGCGCGGCAAGCGCGATTTGGGTTTCGCCGGCAATCGCGGGCGTCAAGAATTTTGCGCGCTGTTCCGCGTTCGCCTCGAACAAGAGCGGCGGCAGGTCTCCGAAATCGAAATCCACAAACGTCTTGCCGAGTTCTTCCGCGACGACACACGCGCCGAGCGTGCTCAGCCCGCCGCCGCCCAACGCTTCCGGCGCGGTCATCGCCCACAGCCCTTGCTCGACGGCGAGTGTTTTCAAGCGCGCAAACTTTTCGCGCGGGATCGGCGCGCCGCGTTTGCCGGGCTGTCCATCGAGGACGAGCGTTTGGCTTTCGATGGGCAACAATTCGTGTGTAACGAAATCGCGCGCCATCTCGCGGATCATTTGCAGTTCTTCGGAAAGCGTGAAATCCATTGAACGATCCTTTACGGTTTACGTTTTTGGTAGCAAGGTGTAAATCGTAAACCGTAATCACTTTTCAACGTCGCGCGCGTTGTACCTCTGCTTCAATTCATCCACCGATAGCGCTTGCAATTCTTGCACGGGCGCGTCCCATTTGCCCGCGTGGATTTCCGCGACGCGGCGAGCCAGGTGAGGCGAACGCGGCGCGATGTATGCGCCGTACAGTCGCCGCGCGAGGAGCGCGATGTGGTACGGCGTGAGTTCGCCGGGACAGCGCGCGGTGCACAAGCCGCACGCGATACAGTCGAAAGCGAGGTCTGCCGTGCGCGCAATGTCGCCGCGCAACGCCGCGCCGATGTATTCCATTACTTGCAATTCTTGCGGGCAGGCTTTGGTGCAGGTGTTGCACCCTTTGCACAAACCCAGTTCGGGATATATTTCCAGCAAGCGCGCGCCGTCGGCGGCGAGCGTCGCAAAATCGTACCGCGCCTTGTTCGCCGGAAATGAGGGAATCTGCGCGATGCGCATTCCGTCTTGCGCGACGGTTTGACAGGCGAGCGCGACGTACAATTTGCTGTCGCCGGTCATGCGGTAGACGGTGGCGCATGCGCCGCAAAAGCCGCCGCGACAGCCGGCGCCGCGTACCATCCGATAGCCGGCGTACTCGAAGGCGCGCATCACCGTCAATGCGGCGGGAACGCGATACCGCTTGTCCATGATGAACACATCAATCATTTTTGGTTGTTCCATCGAACACTCCCGGGTATGATTTACGATTTATGACTTTCGTAAATCCGAAATCATAAATCGTAAATTATCCATTCCTCGTCACGCTCTGCCTTGTGCAACAGGCGCGCCATTCCTTCGACCATTCGCGTATTGACGATATAATGCTTGATCGTCGTGTCCACCTGGGGACAGACGAGCACGCAGTTGTCGCAGCGATCACAATCCTCGGCGACGAGCGCCTCTAGCGCGAGCGAGGTGCGTTGCGGCGTGCGCTCGCGGCGGCGCGGCTCGCGCGCCAACAGCGGGCACGCGTCCAGGCAATTGCCGCAACCGAGACACCCCTTGAAACCGGCGATATTTTCTTGGAGTTGAAATGTGTGGTACGGCGCGAACCCGCTCGACAACAAGCGGCAACGTCCGACCGGCGGGCGCGCGTCGTCGAGCACAATATTCAATATCCGTTCAATGCGCTTTACATCAACTTGATTTAGACCAGGCATAATTCGTTCCTAGTTCAATAGTTCGATAGTGCAATAGTTAGCTTACCGAATAACCATCGCACTATTGAACGATTGCACTATCGCACTTGCTTTTGAGCATCGCCGTCATCTCGCGGATCGTTTCGGCGAACTGCGTGCCCTCGCTCGCGCTGATCCAGCGAAGCCAGACGCGCTCCTTGTCGAATCCCAGCTCGTCGAGCGTCGCTTGCAGTACGGCGAAACGGCGGCGCTCTTTGTAATTGCCGGATTGATAGTGGCAATCGCCCGGGTGACAGCCGCCGATCAAAATGCCGTCCGCGCCATCAAGCAG
>CAIKBD010000128.1 GCA_903825565.1 uncultured Anaerolineales bacterium
ACGAAAATGATTGAATTCGTTGACCAGGTTTACATTCCCGACTTGCTCGCGATTGCGCCGTTCTACAAAGATTACGCCGCGATTGGCGAAGGACTCGGCAATTTCTTGACCTGGGGCGAATTCCCTGGCGAAGACAACAGCGATACGAGCAAGTATCTCGTGCCGCGCGCCGTCATCTTGAATCGCGATTTGAAGAACCTTCAACAACCCGACCCGCGCGATTTCGCCAAGATGAAGGAATTCATCACGCACTCGTGGTACAAGTACAGTGGCGGCGATGGCGCTGGCTTGCATCCCTGGCAAGGCGAGACCACGTTCAACTACACGGGACCGAAACCGCCGTACCAACAACTTGAAGTCGAACAAAAATATACCTGGCTCAAAGCGCCGCGCTGGAACGAAGTGCCGATGGAAGTCGGTCCGCTCGCGCGCGTACTCGTGATGTACGCCTCGGGTCACAAGCAGACCCAGGAATTGACGAACGCCGTACTCAAGGCACTCGATGCGCCCATCACCGCCGTGTTCTCGACCCTGGGTCGCACCGCCGCGCGCGGCATCGAAACCAAAGTGTTCGCCGATGCAATGCGCGGATACTACAATGACCTCATCGCCGAAATCAAAGCTGGCAACACCGACACCTTCAATGGCGACAAGTGGGAACCGACCACGTGGCCCGCGCAAGCATCGGGCTTTGGATTTATGGAAGCGCCGCGCGGTGCGCTCGGTCACTGGATTGTCATCAACAACGGCAAAATCGAAAATTATCAAATGGTCGTGCCGACAACGTGGAACGCATCGCCACGCGACCACAAGAATCAACCTGGGGCGTATGAAGCATCGCTGTTGAATCACAAACTAGCCAAGCCCGATATGCCGCTCGAAATTCTGCGCACGATGCACTCGTTCGACCCGTGTATGGCGTGCGCCATTCATATGGTGGACGCGAACGGCAATGAAATCGCTTCCGAATCCATCGGTCACGGTTTGAACGTGTGCGTGAGTTAGTCTTGAGGGGTGATTCGCTTTCTCCTCACTGAAAGCATCACATAGCGCGGGCGGTCACGACGAGGGTACCGCCCGCGTTCTCTTTGTAACGATTTTTTCTTCCGCGCATCCAAACAATCAGAATCTGTGTCTGGAGAAAATAATGCACACTCAATCAACTCAATTCAATCTCGTCCGCGATTTTGCGCCGGGCTGGTTCGCCTCGGTGATGGGCACAGCCGTGATTGCAGTCGCGTTCTTTTCGTTTCGCGATGTGATTCCATTTGCCGAAATGTGGATGCTCTTGTTTCTCGGACTGGGTATTTTGATGTTTAGCGTAATGTTGATTCCCTGGACGTTGCGCTGGTTTTTGCATTTTGACGCGGTGTGGCGTGACCTCAACCATCCGGTCTCGGCAGCGTTCTTTCCCACGATGCCGATTTCGTTACTCGTGATCGGCATCGCGCTCGAAAAAGCCGGTCCCTTGTTTCTGACACATTCGATCCTGTTGCCTCTGCTCGAGGCGTTGTGGTTTCTCGGCGCAAGTGGCATTGCGATTTTTGCTGTCGTCATTCTCAACACGTTTTTCCTGCAACCCGGCGTGAAATGGGAAATGGCTAACCTGGGTTGGCTCATTCCGCCGGTGTCGGCGTTGCTGGTGCCGGTGTTGGGCAGTCCGCTCGCCACCGAATATGCCGGGACTGACCTCGGCACGATCAATCTGTTGGGTAGTTTGGTGTTTCTCGGCTTTGGTGGTATGCTGTTTGTGTTCGTGATGACCGCCGTATTTGCGCGCTATATCTTTCACGATTTGCCGCCCG
>CAIKBD010000129.1 GCA_903825565.1 uncultured Anaerolineales bacterium
AGGCGTAGCCGAAGCGCCTTTTGGTGTGTAGAGGAGACGTGCACACGTTAGGTAATCGCGCTCGCTATCGTCGAAACATCTTTTCTCGCATAGAAGAGACCCTTCGCTGCGCTCAGGGTGACAATTACGCATAATCGGTTCGCACATCTCGTCTTTACGCTTCATAGACGCAAATCATCCTTCGCCGAACGCTTTGAGACTTGCCACATCGCCGACGCTGACGGCGTGCACATTCGGGTTGATGCGGCGAATCATACCCGCCACCGCATCTTTGGGACCCAGTTCCGTAAAATGGGTGACGCCTTGCGCGACCATGTATTCGACGGATTGGATCCACTGAACAGAGTGCGTCAATTGGTTGACCAGTTCCGCTTTGATCGCGGAGGCGTCCGTCAGGGGCAACGCCGTCACATTCGAGATCACCGGAATGTGCGGCGCGCGCAGCGGGGTTTGTGCAACCGCCAGCGCGAACTCGTGCGCCGCCGGTTCCATCAAGCGCGAGTGCGAAGCGATGCTGACGGCAAGCGTAATCACGCGGCGCGCGCCGCGCGTCTTGGCAAGCGCGCTCGCCTGCTCGATAGATTCTTTGGTGCCGGAGATGACGAGTTGGCCGGGGTTGTTAAAGTTGGCGATTTGCGCGCCGGTTTCCGCGCAGACCGCTTCCAAAGCCGAAACGTCTATGCCCAGCACGGACGCCATAACGCCCGGCGTTTTTTCACCGGCGGATTTCATCACGCGCCCACGTTCGCGCACGAGTTTGAGTGCGTCCGCAAAATCTAGCGCGTCCGCCGCAACCAGCGCCGAGTACTCGCCGAGCGAATGACCGGCGACAAATGCCGGCGTGGCGTGCGGCGCGAGCGTTTGCCAAACGCGTAACGCGGCAACGCTGTGGGTGAGTAGCGCGGGCTGGGCATTGAACGTGTCGGTCAGTTCACTTTCGGGACCGGTGAAGCAGAGCGCGGAGAGTGCAAAACCCAACGTCGCATCGGCTTGCGCGAATACGGCGCGCGCGACGGGGTGCGCCGCGACCAAGTCTTGCGCCATGCCGACGTACTGCGAACCTTGACCGGGAAAAACCAGAGCCGTCGTCACGTTTCCTCTGCTATTTCTACGATAGGTGCGCGGACGCGCAGAACCATCGCCGCGCACGCATCATAAACAAGGGTCTGGCTTGAGTGCAATTTGCCAGACCCTCAAATCGAAACGCCAACAAAGTCGCACAATGCGTGCCAGCGCGCTTACGACTTGCGAACTGGCTTTTGTTCGACCGTAAAAACTTGTTCGGTGCCGTAATGACCGCAATGCGGGCAAACCGTGTGCGGCAAGCGCATCTTGTGGCAATTTTGGCACGCGACCAGATTAGCGGCTTGCATTGCCAGGTGACTGCGACGGCGATCCCGGCGCCCTTTCGATAATTTCCGTTTGGGTAGAGGTGGCATGGTTTACAATCCTTTCGATTATTTGTCCGTTTGTTTGTCTTCGTCTAAGAGTTGGCGCAACACGGCGAGCCGCGGATCGAGACTCACCGGTTCGCACGTGCAGGGACCCTCGTTTAGGTTTTTGCCGCACAGGGCGCACAAGCCCGCACATTTCGAGCGGCACACCGGGCTGGGCGGCACTGCAAGCAAAAGATTTTGCCGCACGACTTCGGTCAGATCGAGCTCGTGATGCTCGTCAATGCGCGTTGCCGCTTCATCATCCGCCGCAACCGGCAAACTGGCGCCGGTGAAAATATCGAGCGTCGGGCGAAATTCTTCTTCGAGTGAAAATTGCAACGGCAACGTAAAGGGTTCCAGGCAACGCGCGCAAGTTAATTCCAGCGAACACCGCAAGTCGCCGGTGACGAGCACGCCATCCGTCGTGCGAATCATCCGAATCGCGCCGGTGAGCAGACTGAGCGGCGCGATGTCGGGATCGAGCGCCGCGATGTCTTCACGCAAAGTATAGTGGCGAGTTTGCCCAGTGTGATCTTTGAGTAACTGGGCGACGTTATAACGCATAACAACCTCTGCAAGGCGCGCAGGACACACGCGGCTTGCGCTGTGAGCGAAACGTCGCCCATTATAGGCAAGAAAACGAATGTGTCAAGAAGTTTGATCGGGATTGGGCGGCTCGATCACTTGCGTCGGTTCTTGTTGCAAAACGCTCAAGCCGTTATAGACCTGGCTTTGCAAACCGCCCACTTGTTGCACAACCAATTCCAAGCGCGCTTGCACATCCTTCAACACTTGCAACGCGTAATCGTTGGCGTCCTGCCGGCGCGAGGCAGCATCCACCGCCGCGTCCTTGGCGATCTGCGCGGCTTGGTGTTGCGCCGCCTTGACAATGGTGTGTTCATTCACCAAGCGCGCGGCGTCTTCCTTCGCCATTTCGATAATCCGTCCCGCTTCTTCCTGCGTTTGCGCGAGGATGCGTTCGCGATCCTGGACGATCTTTTTCGCTTGCTTGATCTCTTCGGGAAAGGCGATTCGCATTTGGTCTACAATGTCGAGAAATTCGTCTTCGTCAATCATCGTCTTGGCGGTGAGGGGGACGCGCCACCCTTTGGCAAGGAGGGCTTCCAAGCGATCAACGAGGTATAAAACGTCTATGGCAATCATCCCCTTTCTGGGTCGAACGGACGAGAACGCGGCTTGCGCGCTGGCTGGTCCGCTCAAATTTCAAATTGCTGATTGAGGTTTCGTTATCCTGGCGCAGCTGTCTGCGCCATTTGCCGGATCATTCGCGCAACGAAACGAGCTTCACCTTGTCGTCGCGGTCCTCGCCGAGTTGCGCCATCCGTTTGCGGACGGCGGCTTGGACGAACGGCGGCACCATCTCGCCGATGGGCCCGCCGAGAAACGCGACTTCTTTCAATGTCGAAGAACTGAGAAACGCGTACTTGAGCGAGGTCATCAAGCACACCGTGTCAATGTCGTCCGCCAGTTGGCGATTGGTCAACGCGGTTTGATACTCGATCTCGAAATCGTACGTGACGCGGATGCCGCGCACCATCACCGTCGCGCCGAGACTGCGCGCAAACTCGACGGTGAGACCGTGATACGGCATGACGCGAATGTTGGGCATATCTTGCGCCGCTTGGCGCATCAATTCCAACCGCTCGTCGGTCGTGAACATGAGATTTTTGAGCGGGCGATCATACGCCGCCCAAATCAGCGTGTCGAAAATTTTTGCCGCACGCTTGGCAATGTCAATGTGCCCGTAATGAATCGGATCGAACGAGCCGGGATAAACGGCAATAGTCAAAGCAATCTCCAAGTTAGGGTTGAATCGGCACAAGTTTGATGCACGAGTAACTGGCGGTGCTGGACGTGATATTGTTCGGCGACGTGACGTGCAGTTGCACCGTGCCGTAGGTATCGGACGTGGTCGCGGAATAATTGTACGTGACGGTTTTGGGACCGGCGGCGTCGAACTTGACCGAGCCGGAAGGTCCATCGCCGTTGTCGCGCTCCCACTTGTAATTCGCCGTAAACGCGCCGTTCGCGGTGATCGTGCCGGTGAAGGTGTAGGCGCGCGGGCAAATGCTCAATGACGACGAGGTGCTCCCGCTAACGGTCACTGCCGTGACCTGCGGCAGTTTGAACACCGGCGGCACCAGCGTGATGCTCAACTTGTTGACCTTGATCGTAACCTGCGCGGTCTTGGTATTGGCGCCGCATTTCGCCGTGAGCGTGTACGTCGTGTCTGAACCGGGCGAGACTTGCACCGTACCCGGCGTTGCCACGCCACCGATGCCGTGATCGATCTCCACCGCTTCGGCATTGCTGACCAAGCCCCAGTTCAGCGTCGTCGTGCCACCAAGAAAGATGGACGTGGCGGACGCGCCGAACGAGGCGATGCTGGGTGTGCCCGTGCAACCAGTGGCGGGCGGCGGCGCAGGATTCGCCACGTTGATCTTGACGGTGAGACTCTGCCCGAACAGCGAGCCACTCGGGTTCCGCATCTTCCATTGCCCGGTGTGCAAGCCCGGCGTGGTGGGCGCAGTCATCGGCACGGACAAATCCACCGATGCACCCACCGCCGTTTTCGGCACGGCGATCACGGTGGTCGTCGCCATCGCTTCACCGTTGACGAAGACGAGTTGGTAATCCTTTTCCCAGACGCACGTGCCATTGTTGCTGATGCGCCACACTTTGGTAAACGTTTGGCTCGCATTGACGGTTGTGCCATCCGAGATCGTCACATCCGCCACATAGACCGAACTATCCGTGCATGCCGCTTGCGCCGGCGGCGCGGATTGTGGCGGCGTCGCGGTAGGCGCACTTGGCGGCGGAATGCCAATCGTTGTCGTAGGCACGGGAGTGCGCGATGCCGCCGCTTGCGGCGTGGGCACGGATGCCGGCACGCCCGCTTGCGCGACCACAACCGAAATGGCGACCGGCTCGCTTGCGCCGCCACTCGCGTTGTACGCGCGCACCGAAAGCGTATGCGTGCCCGGCGTCGCCTTCCACGTTTGGAGCAAAGTGAAACTGGGTTGCCCTTGCGCGGTGGGCGACGGATCGACTTTGACGACGCTACCATCCACGAGCAATTCGACGCGCGTCACACCGGCAGAATCGGTCGCAGTAGATTGCACGACCACGTCTTCGCCGTCGCGGAATTGACTGCCGCTCGGCGGCGAGACGATCACCACGCTGGGTTTGCCGCCCAGCGCGCATGCGCTCAAGCCAAGCATCCACACACACAAGACGATGCGGAGCCAACGTCGGATCGGTTGGGAAGAACGACTCATCGGGATTGCCTCCTTCAACTAAGATCGCCTTTGCCTTTCCAAAATTCTCTGACCTGGTGTGCAAGTCCTTGATGTTCAGGCGCTTGCAAAAAGGGATCGCGGTCGAAAATATCTTGCGCAATTTTGCGCGCTCGTTCCAAAATACTAGCGTCGCTGAGTTTGGCGATTTTCAGATCGGGCAAGCCCGATTGCCGTGTGCCGAAGAATTCGCCGGGTCCCCGCAATTTCAAATCTTCTTCCGCCAACCGAAAGCCGTCTTGCGTGGCTTCGATCACCTTGAGCCGCGCATCGGCAACGCTCTCCTTTTTTTCGGCGAGCAAGAGACAGTACGATTGATGTTGCCCGCGCCCCACGCGCCCGCGAAACTGATGGAGTTGCGCCAAGCCAAAACGATCTGCACCCTCGATCAACATCACCGTCGCGTTCGGCACATCAATCCCCACCTCGATCACCGAAGTCGCTACGAGGATATCCAATTCGTGATCGCGCAAGCGTTGCATCGCTTCATCTTTTTCGCTGGGCTTTAGTTTACCGTGAATTAGCCCAACACGCAAATCCGGGTAAACTTGTTTGCTCAGATAATCGTACTCTTCCACCGCCGCTTTCGCGTCAATGCTTTCCGATTCCTCGATCAGCGGGCAGATGACGAACGCTTGCCGCCCCTGCCCGATTTGGTTGCGAATGAACGCGTAGGCGCGCTCGCGTTCGGCGGGAAGCAACCAGCGCGTCTTGATCTCTTGGCGGCCGGGCGGCAGTTCGTCAATGATCGAGAGATCGAGATCGCCGTAAATCGTCAGCGCGAGCGTGCGCGGGATCGGCGTCGCGCTCATCACGAGAATATGCGGGTGGTACCCTTTGGCGCGCAACATCGCGCGCTGTTCGACGCCAAAGCGATGTTGCTCGTCAATCACCGCCAGCGCGAGCGATTGGAACTCGACCTCTTCTTGCAAGAGCGCGTGTGTGCCTACCGCCACATCAATTTCGCCGGCGGCGATTTGCGCACGGATCGCTTCCTTCTCGCTGTTTTTCATGCCGCCGACCAAATGCGCGACGCGCACGTGCGCGGGCAAAATTTTTTGGAGCGTGTGGAAATGTTGCCCGGCGAGAATTTCCGTGGGCGCGAGGAGCGCGGCTTGCGCACCGTTCGCCACCGCCACCAGCATCGCGCTTGCCGCGACAATCGTTTTGCCGGAGCCGACATCGCCTTGCAACAACCGGCTCATCGGCGCGGCGCATTGCACGTCCGCCAAAATTTCGCCCAGCACCCGGCGTTGCGCGTTCGTCAATTGAAACGGCAAGGACGCGAGAAACGCGCGCTGCTGCGCCTCGTCCACCGCGAGGGCGCGCCCCGGTTGCGCGCGCCACCGTTTGCGTTGTTGCAAGACACCCAGTTGGATCAACAAAAATTCGTTGAGCGCGAGGCGTTGGCGCGCCGCTTCCATTTTGTCGAGCGCGGTCGGAAAATGAATTTCGCGCAATGCCGTCGGCAGATCGAGCAAGTGTTCGCGCTCGCGGATCGGCGCGGGCAACGGGTCGGCGATCTGCGCCGCCCAATATTCGGCGACTTGATTGATCAGCCGGCGGAGCCAACGATTATTGATCCCCTCCGTGAGCGGGTAGACGGGAACGATGCGCGCCGTGTTCAACAATTCTTTGCTGAGCGGCTCCCATGCCGGTTGCTTAAACGCCAGTCGCCCAATATCCTTGTCCACCTGACCGCTGACGACGATGCGGCGGCCTGATTTGAATTGCTGTTGCAACCAGGGTTGATTGAAAAAGGTTGCCTGGATCGTGCCAGTCGCATCGGCGAGCACGGCGGTGGTGATCATCAAGCCGCCGCGCACTTGACGCGTGAACGCTTCGCACACCGTTGCCAGGATCGTGACTTCTTCGCCGTACATCAGTTGGCTGATCGTTTTCAGCCGGCTGTAATCGTCATAGCGGCGCGGATAGTGAAACAGCAAATCACCGACGGTGTAAATGCCAAGCCGTTGTAATTTTTTGGCGTAGGCAGGTCCAACATTTTGCAAGCGCGTTACGCTGGCGTCGAAACCGTACCCTGCCAGGTTCGTCGGGCTGGGTGTGGCGCGCGCTTTCGATTTGCGCGCGGGGGTCGGCACATCATCATCATCGAAATCGTCGAAAACATCCGGCGGCGTTGACTCATCAAGCGGTTCGTTCGCGCCGTCATCGTTCAGCATTTCGAGCACGCGCGCAAGCATTTCCGCGCGCGTGTCGGGCGCGGCGGCAGTGTAACCGACAAGCGCGTGCGCGATCTGTTCAGCGCGCGCGGCGCGTTGGGGATCGCCCGCCGATTTTTGTTTTGCCAGCCAGATTTGGCTAAATTTTTCCAAACCACCCATCACTAGGTGGTCATCGCATTTCTTTTGTTCGTTTTGTAAAATGCGTTCCAGATCACTCCAAGCCGACGCCATCCAATCCTCTTATCCAGAAGTTAGTAGTCAGTAGCCAGAAGTCAGTGGTCAGTAATCTGACTTCTGACCTTCTAATACCGCCCCGTGAGCCAAGCGATGCCGACTGCGCCGGGTCCAGTGTGCGTGCCGAGCACGGGGCCCGTTTCACTCATCACAATTTGGTTGAGCGGCAAAGTATCGGCAAGCATTTTTTGCACTGCCTGGGCGCGTTCTGGCGCGGCGGCGTGAATGACGGCGAGTTCCTGAATGGGTCCCGACGCCAGCACGATTTCGACGAGTCGTTCGAGCGCGCGCTTTTGCGTCCGCACATTTTCGACCGGCACAATTTCGCTGTGCACGGCGGAGACGAGCGGCTTGACGTTGAGCAAACTGCCGACGAGTGCCGCACCCTTACCGAGGCGGCCGCCGCGTTGCGCGTAATCGAGCGTGTCGAGCATTGCGATAATATGCACGCGCGTTTTGGCATTTTCGACGATGGCGCGCACCTGCGCCAAACTCATCCCTTCTTGCGCGGCGCGCGCCGCGAGAATCACGAGCCAGCCCAATGACATGCTGACCTGCTCTGAATCAATCAGTTCGATTCGGATGTTGGGAATATTTTCGGCGGCGATGCGCGACGCGTTGTAAATGCCGGTCAGGGAGGCAATCGTATGGATCGCCAAAATGCGATCCGTCGTTTCCGCCATGCGCCGATACGCGTCTTCAAACATCGCGCTCGACGGAAACGCAGTGACGGGCAACGCCGGGCTGGCGACGAGTTTGCGATAAAACTCGGTCGGCGACAGATCGATCCGGTCGCGATATTCCTCCGTGCCAAACCGGACGATGCAGGGCACAGTGGTAATCTCCAACTCTTTGAGAAGCGGCGCGGGAATGTCCGCCAAACTATCCGTCAGAATCTTGACTTTGGACATTTTGCCTCGCTTTACATGCCTTCGAACACGACCACGCCGAGTGCGTCAGTGCCAACGTGCGTGGCGGTCGCAGGTCCATAATGATCCACCGCAATATCGAGATTGGGCACGACCAGGTTGACTTGCTCGATCAGTGCGGCGACATCCTCGGGCGTGTTGCCGTGCAGGATGATCATTTTTTCGATGCGCGCAAACTCGGTGATGAACTCGACCAATTTTTCGATGGCTTTTTGACGCGTGCGAACTTTTTCGAGCGCGACGATTTCGCCTTCTTCGAGAATCAACAGCGGCTTGATGTTGAGCATCGTGCCGAGCATCGCTTGCGCCGTGCCGATGCGCCCGCCGCGTTCGAGAAAGTCCAGCGTCTCGACGAAAAAGCCGAGGTAGATGCGCGGAATCATGCCGCGTGTGAGCTGCACGACCTTGTCGAGCGATGCGCCAGCGGCGGCGGCGCGCGCGGCGGCGGTGACGAGCATCCCCAAGCCGACCGTGACGAGTTGCGAATCAATCACGACGATCTTGCTCCGCCCCAACAGTGGAGCGGCGGCGCGCGTCGCCAGGCGAAACGTTTGGCTCAGTTTGCTCGACACGAGGATCGCGACGACGGCATCGCCGTTTTTCGTCAACTCGGTGAACGTTTCGGTAAACTGCCGTTGGGTAGGTGCCGAAGTTGTCGGCGGGGTGGTTGCGCCCGCCATGCGCTCGACGAAATCTTGCGGCGTCACGTCAATGCCATCGCGCAACACGTGCGCGCCCAAATGAATGGTGAGCGGCAGGACGGTGATGCCCAAGGCGTTAATGGTTTCGGGCGGCAAATCAGCAGTGCTGTCGGTGAGAATTTTTACCTGGGGCATTTTACTCCACCGAAATCATATAAGCATAGTGCGGTTGTCCGCCGCTGACGATTTCGATCTCTTGCGACGGAAATTGTTTTTGAATGGCTTCGCGCAAACCTTCCGCATCGTTCGCCGTGACAGTGTCGCCGTAGTAAATCGTAATGATCTCGCTTGCCTCGGCTTGGATTTGGCGCAACAAGTCCAGCGTGACGGCGGTGCGGTCGTCGCCCGCGCCGGTCAGGTTGTCGTCGAGCAAGCCGATCACCTGGCCCTCGCGCACGTCGAGCTGATCGAGTTTGACCGAACGCGTGGCGGTGGTGATCTCGATGGTGCGAATGTGATCGGCGGCGCGCGTCATCGCCTTGACGTTCGTCTCCAGATCATTTTGGAAATTGAACGCGAGCAGAGCGGCGATGCCTTGCGGGATCGTCTTCGTGTGGAGAACGACGACTTGCTTTTTCGTCAGTTGTTTGGCTTGTTCGGCGGCGGGAATAATGTTCTTGTTGTTGGGTAGGACGATCACCTTGTCGGTTTTGAGCGCGTTGATCGCGGTGAGCAAATCTTGGATGCTGGGATTCATCGTTTGCCCGCCGCTCACAATTTTGCCGACGCCGAGACTTTCAAACACGCGCACCAAGCCCGCGCCCGGCACGACGGCAACGGTGCTCATGCCGGCAATATCCTCGGCGGTGATGGACGGGCGCGCGGTTTGCCCCGCCATAAAATCAATGTACTGCTCTTGCATATTTTCGATGATGACGTTCGTGATCACACCGACCGAACAGCCATAGTCGAGAATTGCGCCGGGCGTGGGCGCGTGGACGTGCACTTTGATCAGCGTAGCATCGCCAACGACGAGCGTGGATTCGCCCATGCTACTGATGCGGTCGCGGATCGCATCCACGTCAAGGGCGTTGCCGCGAATGTGGAACTGGATGTCAAAGCCCCAGCCCTCTTCGCGCGAAATTTGTTCGAGGGCTTGCGCGCTCGCGCCGGTCGCGGCCAGTTCCATCTTTTCGCCGTTCAGATATTTTGCCGCGCCTTCGAGGAGGATGAGCAAGCCCTGCCCGCCGGCATCCACGACGCCGGCTTCCTTCAAGACCGGCAACAGCGTCGGCGTTTTGAGCACCGAGATGCGCGCGGCTTCGACGGTGCGGTTCAACACGGCGCGCAAGTCGTCGCTGTGCGCGGCGGCGCTGGTGGATGCATCGGCGGATTCGCGGCACACCGTAAGGATCGTGCCTTCGACCGGCTTGACAACGCCTTTGTACGCGGTGCGCGATCCTTCGACGAGCGCGGCGGCAAAATCGCTGGCGGTGATGGCGTCTTTCTTTTCAATCGTGCGCGCAAAGCCGCGAATGATTTGCGAGAGGATGACGCCCGAATTCCCGCGCGCGCCGAGCAGTGCACCGTGCGACAAGAGTTTGGCAATCGCGCCGGCGGCGTGTTCCGGCGATGCGCCAATTTCTTTGAGCGCGGCTTGCATCGTCAACAACATGTTGGTGCCCGAATCCCCGTCGGGCACGGGAAAGACGTTGAGACTGTTGACGTATGCCGCGTGGCGTTCGAGCCACGCGGTGCTGGCGGCGAACAATGCTTTGAGTTCTTGCCCGCCGATGGATTTCAACGGCGGAAGTGGCTCAGCCACTGGTGGTTGAGTGGATTCTGCTGACAAAAGTGCCCCCGATCAAATAATTTCGATTTTGGTTCAGCCCCGCAGTCGGCAAGACTCGCGGGTTTTTTATTTCGCGTCGTCTACGCGCAGACCTTGGACGTGGACGTTGACCAGCGCGACCGGCATTCCCAAGGATTTTTCCACGTTGAATTTGACGCGATTCATAATGCCGTGCGCGACCTCGGAGATGCGCGTGCCGTACTGAATGACGACATACAGATCGATGTAGATTTCGCGTTCAACAACCTTAACCTCGATGCCACGGCGCAAATTGCCGCGCGCCAGCACCTCGCCGATGCCGTCGCGCAAGTTCTTGTTCGCCATGCCGACCACGCCGTAACACTCCAACACGGCTTGCCCGGCGAGACTGGCAATGGCGTTGGGCGAGACTTCGACCCGACCCAGGAAATTTTCTTCAGCCATTCGGTTTCCTTTTGCTAATACGCTTGGAAAAAGTCCTACGCTTCTCCCAAACGCAAGTGATTTGCGTAAATCTAGCGATTGTGGTAATATCCGCCCGCTCTAATCTACGGGTAAATTTTTTTGAGAGGTGATTGGACTATGGCTCAACGATGCGATGTGTGCGGCAAGGGACCGTTGTACGGTCACGCGCGCAGTCACGCGATGAACGCCGTCAACCGCCGCTTTATGCCGAATGTCAGCAAGCGCACGCTGGTCTATGAAGGCAAAAAGCAAAAGTTGAATGTGTGCACGAACTGTTTGCGAACGCTTAACAAGACCGAAAAATAAGTTTGCGCTTCGCGCGGTTAAACCAGCGGCTCGATCACGGG
Source organism: uncultured Anaerolineales bacterium (assembly GCA_903825565.1). GTDB lineage: Bacteria > Chloroflexota > Anaerolineae > UBA4142 > UBA4142 > CAIKBD01. The sequence continues at coordinate 11,387 of CAIKBD010000129.1, forward strand.
CGGCTGGTTTTTTTATTGCCGCGGTCATTGTGCGGCGGCGCGCAGGCGGCGCAGCGCCTCTGCGATGGTTTCGCGCCGGTTGAACACCGCCGACCCGGCGACGAGCACGCGTGCGCCGGCGGCGACGACACGCGGCGCAGTCTCGGCGGTGATGCCGCCATCCACCTCGATCTCGATCTGCGCGCCGAGTCCGCGCGCGGCGAGCAGGTCACGCAGGGCGGCGATTTTGCGCGGCATGGTTTCGATGAACGCTTGCCCGCCAAAGCCGGGATTGACCGTCATCACGAGAATCAAATCCACGTCCGGCAAAATGTCTTCGAGCGTGCCAATGGGCGTGGCAGGGTTGAGCGCGACGCCAGCCCGTTTATTAAACCCCTTGATCTGTTGAATGGTGCGATGCAAATGCGCGCATGCTTCTTGATGCACCGTGATCACGTCGGCGCCGGCGTTCGCAAAATCGCCGATGAATTTTTCCGGCGCCGCGATCATCAGGTGCACGTCGAGCGGCAGGCGCGTGTGCGGGCG
>CAIKBD010000130.1 GCA_903825565.1 uncultured Anaerolineales bacterium
GAAACATGGAATACCTCCCTGAGCGTTGTCGCTCCTCTCCATTGTACGCGATTTCCCGGCGGATGTCCGAGTGCTTGCCTATTCAGTTATCAATGTGCAAGAGTCTGTCGTCTATGTCACTGCAAAAGTCGAGTTTATTCACTTTTTTTTGCGAGTCTATTCACTTTTTTTTGCGGACAAATTCGTACAACCCTCAAAAATCCCCAGTAAATCCGATGCGGAAAATAAAAACTGCCGCGACCATATAATACTTCTAGTTATATTTTACTCTCGCGCGCGCCATCTATTCATTACGGATCTTCTCGATGTTGGTGTTCCATCTTTTCTCCCGTCTGCCTCCTTCTCGTCTCTCCACTCATTCCCGCTTGTCTCCTTGCTTCGGTGTGTGGTCTTTATCTCTCGACTTGCCTTGTCTGTTCTCCTGTCTCTTCGGGTTTCGTCTTGATCCGCACTACTAATCTTCCTTTCTCAAGTTCTCTCTCGTTTCGGTTCTATTCGATTTCCCATCTGATTGCTCTGTTCCAGTTGTTGATCGTCTCTTTCCGATTTTCTCCACCGTTCTAGTTTTTCGCAGTGTTTCTCCGCGCTCTTAACGAGTTTTTGTGAATGTTGTACAAAACTACTTGACACGCCCTGGTTTTCAGGCGTATACTCCGGGTAGAAAATTTACATGGTCTCATTCGTCGCCTGGGACGAATGCCCTCGGCTTCCGCCTTTCCGTCGAGGTGGGCTCTTGCGGTAGGTGTCGTTGGTCTCTCCGCAGAACTGAACGGTGACTGGGTCTTGAGTCTACGGGTTCGACCTAGCCATCAACCTGGTGTCAAAGTCTTGAGTCCACGGATTCGACCTAGCATCAATCTGGTGTCAAAGTCTTGAGTCTACGGATTCGACCTAGCCATCAGCCCGAAAGCGAACAATCTCACGTCATCCTTTGCTCGCGCTTGACCTGGGTTACCGGATTGAGCGTGTCGGCAATTGCGTGAGTGAGAAAAAAGAAAAAGCGAATCACACGAAGCCGAATGGACTCGTGTGTTTTGGCGTACTCGAAAAAGCCCGCGCGCGCGAGATGTGTTTCTGTCTCGTCGGCGGGCTTTTTGCGTTTCTCGATAATGGCGCGGCGTCTGTGCGTGTTCGCGCACGAATCTATACGCCGCGCCGGAAAGGAGGCGGTATGAGCGACTATGCCGACTTTTCCGATCTCGATGGCCGCGTCGAGATCAGCGGGCGGGTGACGTTGGAGTTCACCTGCCCGCGTTGCGGTACGCGGCAGACCGCGACGCTCAACGTCGTCTTGGGGGTTGGGCGCGAACCCAGCAACAGAATCGCACCATGCGAAATTTAGAAAGAGCCAGAGACGGGAATCCTTGCCCGCTCTGGCTCTTTTTGTTTTGGGTTTCGTGCGACAGAGGCGAGTCGGTCACGGCGTCTATACGCGCGTACAAAACGCGCGCCAACTCTGGTGGGATGCTTGTGGGCTGATGTACGCCAGCGAGGACACGGGACGGTGAAAGGCGTCCCGAAAAAAAGAAGGGAGGTGAGAACGTGGACGACGAAGGGTTGGATGGACGGGTGTTGGGCGTCACCTGCGTGATGGCTACGCTCATCCTTGGTTGCGCGGTTGTTGCGACGGCAATGGTCATGTGGCTATTGCTCAAGTAACCGCGCGACCGGTCTGGCAGTCAATCCTGATTGCCAGACCCCAACCCTTCGCGTCGCGGATCGAACTGACCCATCCTCGCGATCCCCTGTTGCGGCTTGAACACATACGCGGGCCACGTGCCATCGCGCAATCGGCGATAGGCGGCGTAAATGTCCAACCAACAGGTGAGAAGCCAGAAAAGGAGCAACGGCAAACTCAGCGGGATAACGATGGCAAACTTGGACTGCCACAGAGTCAGCGCGAGCGTGAGCAGGGGCGGGACGAATCCCAGCGTGATCGGGGCGATGATCACGACGAATGCGCGCCACCCGTTTTTCTGGGGTGGGTAGAAGCGGACGGAGTACAACTTGAAGCGCGGCTTGAATCCGAACGCGCGCGCGACAAGATAGTGGCAGGCTTCGTGGGGCAGGGCGTAGGTGAGATGAATCCACCCGAAGCGTTGCTCCAGGTTACGGTTCATTCGCAACAACCACGCGCGGATGCGATCCCAGGTTTTCAACATGGGGGCATTATCCGATAACCGCGCGGAGTTGTCAAGCCATTCGCGCAAAACTTTTTCGCCCGCGCCGCACATCTGCGGTGAGACGCGGACGAAAGAGTCTTGTCCTGGATGGCGTTGTGCGTTGCGGTTTGCGCCGCGTGCCAAACGCGACCCAAACCGGAGCGCATCCCGCGCTCGCGCGTCGCCCTGGTCATTCAACGGAAGCCATGCCGTTGAGGTAAGCCGATTGGGGCGAGGCGCTTTTTTCGTCGTGGTCTTCGCCGTGCTCCGGCTCGGCATTAGCCGACCCAGCGTGCGTTGATGAGGCGATCTCCGTGAACGCCATCGCGGAGCCGCGTGCTGGAGCCGGCGAAGAAGAACGCGCCCCGATTCCGCGCCAAACGGATCGGCGCTGTCCGCTTGCGTCAAAGCGGCACATTTATTTTGCGGGGAGGGCGACCGCTGATCAACGCCTACTGCGCTTCGATGCAATCGCGCGCGCGGTGAAGGAGAGAAAATGGCAGGAAAGAAAAAAACGGTGCAAGTGAGTTTGCGCCGTTTCGGTTTGGAAGGGCAAATTCGGATCGCCGAATCCGATTTGCCCAAGATGGTCGCGTTTCTCAAATCTCGTCTTACGACGAGTGAGTGGGAAACGCTGACTGAGTCGGCGTTGACCGAGCAAGAGATCAGCGACGCGCTGGCGCGCAAGACCGCCGCACTCGTCGCGACGTTTTTTGCTCGGGGACGAAAGTAACTTGGCCCCCGAAAAGTTTTTTTAGGGCGAGCATCACTGCCTGGGTCTCACGATCCTGACGGGCATAGATGACTTGCTCGGTTTTGTTTAGGTGGTTTTTCATGCCTCCATTATCCCACACGCCTTGATGCGTGTCAAGGATTTTGGCGGCAAGTTTTTGCGAGCGCGCACTGAATCGTTCAGCGGCGCGCGTTTTTATTTCTCGCGCGCTCCCCGCGCGCATCGCGCACCGACGCGTAAAAACGGCGGAGTGAAAAATGGAAAAGAATTATTCCGGTCAGATGTTCGTTGAAGCGGCGGTTATCGTCGCCGTCGTCATCATCGCTGCGTTGCTCATCGCGCAAGCGGCGATGGCAACGCCGCAATTTCAAATTTTGACGAAGGCGCTGGGCGTTCACTAGCCCGCGCCGATTTTCTACGCGCGTACAACCTTCCCGACCGGGGTTGCGTTCGCTGTGCAGTTCGTGGTCGGCGCGCGTGTCGAGGGCACACAAACGAACGGCACGCCGCGCGCGTTGCGAGAACACGCGCGCAAAACAATGGCTTGCGGGCAACACGCCGCTTAACCACAACCCGTTCACGCCGGTGACGGCAACTGCGGGCAATGGCAGGGTTGAGCCGGGCAGGCTGGCAAGCCTACAAACAGAAGTCAGAAGTCAGAAGTCAGGAGTCAGTGGACAGTGGACAGTGCCGACCCGACACAGGGCGGGCGGCGTGAATGGGAGATCAAAATGGCTACCAATTTCTTGAATAATGATGGGATCGTTTTGGAGAACGACACGACGGTTGCACAGGAAAGTCTCGCGTTCGCGTTCGACGCGCGCGCGCTTGCGCTGTTGCGCGCCGCAGATGGCGACCCGGCGAACGCGGATGCGATTGAGCGCGCGTTGGAAAACGAAAACGCCGCTTGTGTTAGCAGCACAGCGGCGCAAGGTTCGGCTTCGGCGCAAGCCGGAGCACATCTTCACGCCGAGGGTAACACGACCTCGGTTGTTTGTCAAGACTTTTCGGAGGCAATTTTGGAAAATGCCCCGATGTCGTTTGCGGACATCGAGGCGCAAATCGCGAACGCGGCGCGCAAGCGCATCGAGGACGCGGAGCGCGCCATCGTGGACGCGCGCGCGCGCCAGGAACGCGAACGCCACGCCCGCGAAATCGCGCTCGACGCCGCGCAAATCCGCGTCGCCGACGCACACCGCGCGGTCGAAACGATTGATGCGCAAACCGCGACGCTCCGCGCGCAGGCGGAGCAGTTTATGCGCGGCGACGCGCTCGCGGCGATGCTCGCCCAAATCGCCGCCGCCGCTGACGTGGCGCGCGGCAACGCCGAAGCCGCGTGCAATAACGCCGAAGCCGAGCGCGACGAAATCATCGGCGAGATCAAGACGGCGCGCCTCGCCGACGCGCTGGAATTGCAGTTGCTCGAACAAGACGTGGAGCGATGGCAAGCCGCCGCGCCCGATGTCGCGGAGCAAATGCGGCGCGCCGCCGACGCGGAGAAACTCGCGCGGCGCGCGCTGGATGCGGCGCAACGCGGCGAGATCAAGTACGCCACGCGCGCGCTGAACGACGCGCGCACGAACGGTCTCGCCGGCGACGCCGCCGCGTCGTTGGACGGTGTGATCGCCTCCGCCAAGAACGCGAAGGCGTTGCGCGATCTCAAGGCGCGCGCCGAACGCGCGCTGACCGAAGCCGACCAGGTCGGCGCGGTCGGCAAGATCGCTCAGGTCGAGCGCGACGCCAAAGCCGCCGGCGTCGCGGGCGACAAATGGTTCGCGCGCACCATCGCTGCCGCGTACAAAGCGGCCCGCGCCGCCAAGCACGCGCGCCGCGCCCAGGCACAACCGCTCGCGCGGCACTTGGAAGGCCAAGGACTCATCGCCGTCGTCGGCGACGGACGCATCGAGGCATGGCACGACGCCTCGAACGGGCATCACCAGTGGATGCTCGACCGCGTCCTCGCTTTGCGCGGCGGCGAATGGCAGACGACCACGCCGCGCGTCCCGGTCGTCCGCAAGGACGATCCGCGCCAGGGTCGGCGCGGCTAGTTTCTTCGATGTGTGGTTATTCCGTCTCCCGGTCTGTGCGTTCGACCGGGAGACGGAATGGGAACATCAACGAAGAGACCTGCTGGGTTCGTTCGGGTCTCTATCAAGTAAAAAACAAGGAGATCACGATGGCTCGCTATAGCGCTGACCCAAAATTGCAGGAACTGGAAAACAAACTGTGGGAGTTGCAAACACAACTCGCGCAGGCGACATTGCCGTTGCAACGCCGCATCATCCAGGTCGCGATTGAACAGACGCGCTCCGCGTACCGCAAAATCGCCCAGGGTCAAGCGTTCGAACACGAGCCGGCGAATTGATCTCGCTTTGCCGCGCATCCGCTTGCGGAGCCGGCGAAAGGCAGAAATGGATCCTAAAAAGATTCTCCGCCTGCAGCAAAGTCAGCAGGCATGGGAACGCGCCGCCGACGACGGCTACGTTCGCGTGTGTTTCGGCGAGTCCGCGGTGCCATACTCCGAAACCAACGCGGAGCGGCTGGCGGCATGGTTCGTCGAGTCCGCTGAAACGTTCCGCGCGACCGCGCGGCGGAATAATTGCGCGCACGTTCTCGACGCGGGTCCGATGCGCGTCGCCCTCGCGCGCGAAGCGCTCGCGTACGCGCTGCTCGTTTAAAATGATTGCGCTCGTTCAAAAGACCGCGCGCTTTGAAGAAGCGTATCCAACATCTTTCTTCCTGACGCGCGTGGTCTATCGCCGATTTTGGTATTGGCGTGTGCTCGAACCGACTGTGATTCAGTGCGGTCTGCACATGCATACCGTCATCGGCGTGGAGTGGGGCGGTTCCGACTTGGTCTATCCGGTTTTCGTGACCGGGGATGGATTACGGTTGGAGGTCGCCGATTGCGAATTCGATTACTACGTGACCGAGGACGGTCAAACGCTTCGGCACGTTGCGCGTCCGCGCTGACGCAGAGCGTTCGGCGCGCGCGCGAAAGGAACATTATGGAAAACGTCGAATTGACGCTTGCACTCGTCGCAGTCGTCGGCGAATGTTTTGCGTTCGCGCTTGCGCTTGCGCTCGCGAACGAGTTCTTCGCGGCGCTGTATGAGGTTGCGCCGCGCCCGCGCACACACACGCGCCGCTGTGCGCGGTGCGGCGCGCGCTTTGCGACCGACGCCGATGCCGCGTATTGCGGTTTCTGCGCGGTCGTCGTGCTGTACGCGCAACACGAGCACATGGCGAATTTGCTCGCGCCGGAGCCGCTTTGCAATTTCCCAAGTGAAGGCATATAATCAAACTTGAAAGGAGGGTTTGCAATGAGCGCAAAAGACCGAGTGGCTCAGCCAACCGAATATCCTCATATTGTCCAAGTGGCTGGTGTCTTAGGTGGCGAGGCAGTCCTTGAAGGCACGCGCATCGCCGTTTGGCATATCGTCGGCTATTACTACAAAGTTGGAATGAGTGTCGAAGACATCCTCGCCGAATGGGAATACTTGAACCCGGCCGCCATCTTTAGCGCACTGGCGTACTACCACGACCACAAGGCCGAGATTGACCGCGTGCGCGAAGCGAATAGCTACGAACGTTGGCAGCAGGAACAATTAGCGCATGCCGCCGCCTAAACTGCACCTCAACGAACATCTGTCGTGGCATCTCGCGGAACAGTTGCGGAAACTTGGCTTTGATGTCACCTCGACCATTGAGTTGGACATGTTGGAAGACGACGACGCCACGCAGTTGGCTTTGGCCGTTTCGCAACAGAGAGCCATTGTCTCAATCAATCACCAACATTTCGCGCCGCTTCACGAGCAGTACAGCGCCGAAGGCAAAGAACATTGGGGCATCATTCTTTCGACGGAAGAACCCACGCCGGTTTTGCGACGGCGCTTATTGCGATTGCTCAATACCGTTTCCGCAGACGATCTGAAAAACCAAATCCGTTGGTTGAACGAATTCAGATAATCGCTATTCGGACGCTGGCGTTTATCGCTGAGGTTTTTGCATTCGCGCTCGCGAACGAGTTCTTCGCGGCGCTGTACGAGGTTGCGCCGCGCCCGCACACGCAACGCTGTGCGCGGTGCGGCACGCGTTTCGCGACGGATGCCAACGTCGCGCATTGCGGCTTTTGCGCGGTCGTCGTGCTGTACGCGCAACACGAGCACATGGCGAATTTGCCCACGCCCAATCTGCCCGGCATGGGTGCGCGGAATTGATGTTTGCGCGTGCCAAGTTTTCGTGCTAGAATAAGCGGGGAAAGGAAACATCGACATTGCCACGGGCAAAATCATTTCCGGCGCGCTGTCCCCGCGCGCGTATCGGCTTGTGCGCGAGTGGTGGAAACTTCATCGCGCTGAGTTGACCGCGAATTGGGAACGCGCGCGCCGCCGCTGGAATTTAATTTGCGCCATGTGCAACTCTATGCACTTGGACGCCCAGAGCAAGTGGCGATGAAGATCGTTGCGTTGCGTGAGCAAGATTTGGAAGACCTGGAAATTCTCTTGCCTGCCGTGACGGACACCGAAAAGATCATCCTCGTTCAGATTGCACACCATCTCGAAGCAATCCGCTCCGACTGGACTCAAAAACTCAAATACTTTTTGGAGGAGCAAGGATGGTGGACCGTCTGACCCAACTATTTCAGGAATGGCACCGGCTGGGTGGCGCCGTGTTACTGGCGCAATCCCCGCCGGAACTGGTGCCGCGCCGCGCCGAAGAAGTGATCGCCGAAAGCACGGCGTGGTGCCGCGTGTCGGGTCGCCTAACCTGGATTGCGCTGGATTGGTTGATCCGCCACATTGACCAACTCAACACCGCGGAGTTATTGCGCGCCACGCAGTCTACCGGCGACTTGTCGGTGCTGGGTGTGCTCTGCGATGCCGCGCGCGAACGCCGTCCGCATCCCCAGTTCGATGTGTTGATCGCGGCTTGCCCGCCGGCCCCGCGCGTGGAAGTGTTTTTTGAACGCGTGGCGCGGAATCCCCTCGCCGCGCGCGAGGCGCGCGAAAAAGCGGTCACCGTATTTCGCCGCTGGAATTATCTTTCGGCGGAATTGCGGTATCTGACCCCGTGATCCGCCTCACACTAACCCGCTCATTTTGAATCTCGTAAAACCTCCGTCTCGTTACGGAGGTTTTGCTTTTTGTGGAGGGAACCCATGTTTCTGCCCAATCCGGCGAGCGTGTACGCGCTCGCCTTTGCCTTTCTCGCCGGCTGCGCCGCCGGCATTGCGCTGATGACATACATCGTCACCGCGCCGTACCTCGCGCCCAAGCAGAACGATGACGCTTGACCTCGCCGCGCTCAACGCCGCGCAACGCCGCGCCGTCGAGCAGACCGACGGTCCGCTCCTCGTGCTCGCCGGCGCGGGCAGCGGCAAGACGCGCACGCTCACGTACCGCATCGCGAACATCCTCGCGCGCGGACGCGCCTCGCCGCACTCGATTCTCGCCGTCACGTTCACGCGCAAAGCCGCGTGGGAAATGCGCCGCCGGCTCGCCGAACTGGTCGGCAACGCCGCCGAGGACGTGACCTCGACGACGTTCCACGCGTTCGCGTTCAAATTGTTGAGCGCGGAAGGCGCGTCGCTGGGATTCAACCCGGCGAAACTGAAAGTGGTCGGCGGCGGCGAGGCGCGTCAATTGTTGCGCCGCGCGGTCAAAGACGCGGGGCTTGAACACGCCCCGCTGACGTTCGACGAAATCGCGCGCGTGATTGATCGCGCGAAGGACAACTTGTACGCTCCCGAATCCTTCGCTCAGGTCAAAGACGATTTCTTCGAGGAAGCCATCGCGAAGGTGTACGCGCGCTATCAGCACCTGCTGAAAGAACGCAACGCGGTGGATTACGGCGACCTCGTGCGGCTTGCCGTGCAGATTCTCCAACGGAACGCGAACTTGCTGACGTTCTATCAAAACCTTTTTCGCTACGTCAGTATTGACGAGTTCCAGGACACGAGTTTCGCGCAGTATCAACTCGTGCGTTGCCTTGTGTGGGGGCACAAGAATCTGTGCTGTGTCGGCTCGCCAGTCCAAACGATTTATTCCTGGCGCGGCGCCGACATCAACAACATCCTGGGTCGCTTCCACGCCGATTTTCCCGGCGCGCCGGTCGTCGGTCTCACCGACAACTACCGCTCGACCGCAACGATCCTCGACGCGGCACAAGCCGTCGTCAGCAATCTGCCGTACCGCGATCAGGACTTGCGCGCGGTCGCGGCAGGGGCGGGCGAGCCAGTGCGCTACGCCGCGCTGTCGGACGAGCGCAACGAGGCGCAGTTCATCGTCGCCGAAATCGCGCGCTTGCACGCCGAACACGACGTGCGCTACGAGGACATCGCGGTGCTCTACCGCACGCGCCCGCAAGGACGCGTGATCGAGCAAGCGCTGATGAAACGCGACCTGCCCTACACGCTCGTCGGCGACGCCAAGTTTTTTGAAAGGCGGGAAGTCCGAGACCTTGTCGCGTATCTGCGGGTGTGTTATGATATTACCGACGCGCAGGCGTTGCAACGCGTCGTCAACACCCCGCCGCGCGGCCTGGGTCAATCCGCGCTGGAAAAACTGCAGGGTACGGACGACGAGTTTTCGTTCGGCGCCCTGAGCGGTTTGGATCAGCGTGCGGACCTGCCGCCGAAAATCAAACAGACCGCGCAGGCGTTTGCCGATCTGTTGTTCAACGTGCTCGAACCCGCTGCGCGCACGCTGCCGTTGCTCGCGTTTTTCGATTTCGTGCTGGAGCGTGCCGGGTATACGGCCTGGCTCGAGCAGGGCAACGACGCGAAACAACGCGCGGCGAACGTGCGGATTTTGCGGCCCGTCGTCGAACGCTACGACGGGCCGCAGTACGCGCACAACGCGCTCGCAATGTTCCTTGCCGATATTGCGACGATGGACGACGACGACCTGCCGCGCGAAGCGAACGGCGTGACGCTTGCGACCGTGCATGCGGTCAAGGGCTTGGAATTTCCGGTCGTCTTCGTCGCCGGGTTGGAAGAGGAAATTTTCCCGCACGTCAGATCGTTGAAGATGCCGGCGGCGTTGGAAGAGGAACAACGCCTGGTGTACGTCGCGATGACGCGCGCCCAGCGCGATCTGTATCTGACCTGGGCACGCGCACGTGCCACTCCGCACGGCGACGGCGAAGCGCGCGAACACGCGCCGAGCCGGTTTCTTGCGCGCATCCCGCGCGCATTGATGCAACGGTGCAGTTGAGTAGTGCGATAGGAGACGCATATGCCCAATCCCTCTCCCCCTCACGGCCGCGACCGCGACCATGAGCGCGGCGAAGTCGAAGATGTTCGCGCGCGCAACCCGATTGACCAGGTGATTGGGTCATACATCGAGTTGAAGCGCGCGGGGCGCGTGTTGCGCGGCGTGTGCCCGTTTCACGCCGACGCCGATCCCAGCCTGGTCGTATACGCCAACGACGAACAGCGTTGGTGGTGCTATGGGTGCGCCCAGGGCGGGGATGTGTTCAAGTTCGTCATGCAGATTGAAAACATCCCCTTCCAAGAGGCGTTGGCGCGCCTGGGTGGAGGCACGTTACAACCGCGGCGTGTGCCGCCGCCCCCAGCGCCGACCGACGCCGCGCCCACGTTGCGCGAACTGCGCGAGGAACATTTTACGCTCTTGACCGCGGCGACCGAAGTGTATCACGCCGCGCTGTTGCAGGAAGCCGACCATCTCGCGTACCTGGCGCGGCGCGGTTTCGACTTGGACGCGGTGCGGAAATATCGGCTGGGTTACGCGGCAGGCGATAACCTGGAAAAGTATTTTCGCTTTCGCGGGTGGGACCAGCAAGCCGGGCTTGACCTGGGTTTGCTCGTCAAGAAGGACGATGGGACGGTGCGCGAATATTTTAATCGGCGCATCGTCATCCCGGAATTGCGCGCCGGCGCGAGCGCGGGCGTACAACGCGCGGTCTATCTCGTCGGGCGCGCAACCCAGGATTGGCAGAAGGCGAAATACCTGGGTCTCACCGGCGCGCCCAAGCCGTTGTTCGGCGGGGAGTTGGCGCGTGATGCGCGCGAGGTGTTCATCGTCGAAGGCCCGCTCGACTGGCTCACACTGGTCGAGTGGGGTTACGCGGCGGTTGCCACGCTGGGGCATCCCAAACGCGAGCACGCGCAACACCTCGCGCACGCGCGGCGTATCTACATCGCAACCGACGCCGATGACGCCGGGCGCAAATTCGCCGCGACGCTTGCCGAGCTATTTGGCGACCGCGCCATCGTCCTGCCGTCGTTCAAGCGGTTCAACGGACTTGAGAAGATCAAGGACGTGAACGAGCTGCTGCAAACGCATCCGCGCGACGGCCGCGAGATTTTTGCGCGGCTCGTGCGGTATGCGGAAACGCGGAAAGCGTAGATTGATTGGGTGCGCCGAATGTGAAAACGCCGTGAGGATGATTCCTCACGGCGTTTGTGTTTGGCGCGCTGGCGTGGATTTCACCGCCGTAGAAAGGAAATCTGAAATGGGAAAACTTTTGGGCGAATTGATCAAGATTCTCGTCGCGGCAGGGTTGTGGTTCGGCTCTGTCTATTTTGCGGTCGGCGCGTTTCTGCCCGATCCGATCCCGCTGTGGTGCGGTTTGCTCAATGTCATCGCCGGTTTGTTTTTGATCGCGGCGACCACGCGCACGGAACACGGGGCGTGGCTATTCTTTTATGGTCCCGTTGGGGAGGAACCCGGTTCACCTTTGATCGGTTTGCTCTGGGGCGTGCCGGCGGTATTTGTCATGCTGGGCTTGCTCTGGCGTTTGTTGTTGCGCTTTCTGGGGAGTTGGTTTGCGTAACGTTCGCCATGCTTTCAAAATGTCGCCGGTGCATGCACCGATGTATACGCCGGCGATCACCGCGCCACCACCCCAAAAGATCGGCCAGAATGGGGCGGGGGTTTGGGCATTGAGGTGGATTTCGCGCGTTAGAGCAATGCCCGAGAGGGTCATGAAAATCGCCCAGCCGATTAGACTGACCGCGAACGGAAAGAGACCGCCAATCAATCGTTCGGTCCGGCTTGCCGGATCAAGCAAGGTGACGCGGCAATCGCCCCAACGGTACGCGCACCGCTTACCGACCAGGCGATAACCGAGAATGTGCAACAATTCGTGCGGGATCGAGAGAATCCCTTCAAGGCGATCAATCATCATCGCAGATTATATCGCCATCCCGCGCCGCTTGTCAATGCCTTTGTACGCGCGTACGCGCGGCGCATCTACATCGCCACCGACGCGGACGACGCCGGGCGCAAGTTCGCCGCGACGCTCGCCGAGCTATTTGGCGACCGCGCCATCGTCCTGCCTTCGTTCAAGCAGTTCAAGGGCTTGGCGCAGATCAAGGATGTGAATGAGCTACTGCAAACGCATCCGCGCGATGGCCGCGACATTTTTGCGCGGCTCGTGCGATACGCGGCAACCCATTCGTGATATAATGGGTTAGGAGGTGGCAATGGAAAATGTCAGAGCGTTGCCAATCACAATTGACCCGGAAATCGTCAGTGGGACGCCAGTGTTTCGCGGCACACGCGTGCCGGTGCAAACCCTGTTCGACTATCTCGCCGATGGATACACACTCGACGTATTCTTGGAGAACTTTCCAACCGTTGCGCGCGCGGACGCCGTGCGGGTTTTGGAAAGTGCGGCGCAGGCCATGCTGGCGGGAGTGGCGCGGTGAGAATCTTGATTGACGAAAGCTTGCCGCGCCACCTGAAACAACTTTTGCCGGAGCAGGCTGTTTTCACCGTTCAGGACATGGGCTGGGCAGGCATCAAAAACGGCGCGCTCCTGAAAAAAGCCAATGACGCGTTCGACGTTCTGCTGACCGCCGACCAGAATTTGCGTTTTCAGCAGAATCTGCGTGGCCTGGACTTGGCGCTGGTTGTGTTTCCGTCGAACCGGCTGGCCCATGTGATCGCACTGACACCGCGTCTGCGCGAGGTCTTGGCGACGATTGCGAGTGGCGCGCTGATCGAATTATAGCATCAGACGCGCCCGCTTTGTGCGACGCTTGAGTAATTAAACGCCGTGAGGTCTGACCAACCTCACGGCGTTTGTGTTTTTCTACGCGCGTAGAAAAACAGAAAGGAACAGACTATGCCAAATCCAAAACTCTCGCCCGCCGCCCGTGGCGAGGACTTCAGCGTGCCGACCTACGGCATCGCCTGTACCCATCCGTTGGACATGCCGCCCGACGCGTTCGCGGCGTGGGCCAGCGCAATCGAGTTGACCAGCCCCGCCGTGGCGGCCGAGTGGCGTGAGAAACGCGCTCGCGCCGCACGCGGTGAAATGGTCAGCGTGCCGCCGACCGACATCGCCGGTGCCGATCCGATGGATGCGCCGTCGGAAGTGTTCGAGGCGTGGGTTGCCTCGTTCGAATCAGACAGCCCGGCGGTGGCGGCGGCATGGCGCGAAAAGCGCGCCCAAACCGTCGAAGCAAAAGCCCTGCGCGAGGGCGACATTGCCGCGGATGCAGACGACGCGGGTGACGCGGATGCGCCGCCCGATGCCGCGCTCCCAGCGCAACCCGCGGTACCCGCCGAACCGCCAATCCCGCCGGTCGAGCCGTACGATTTCGACCGCTGCACCATCACAATCGGCATTCAACTTTTGCCGCTTACTGATGGCGGCGATCCGCGCGAACGCCAGGCGATCATCGGCGTTCGCAATCACAACGACCCGCCGATTATTCGATTCGCGGCGTTGGAGGAGATCACGTCTCCCGTTGTCATTGCCAACCTGCTCGCGCAATTGCGCGCCGAATTGCCCGTGCGCGAACAGGCGCACCGGGAACGCGAAGCGCAAGCGCGCGCGGATGAGCAAGCGCGCCAGGTAGGCGCCGCGCAACTGCGCGCCGATGCCGCCGCGAAGAAAAAAGCCGCGAAGAAAAAACCTAAACCAACGCCAACGGATGCGCCGCCACCCGCCGCGTCGAGCGGTGAAACCAGCGCGCCGGACGCGTCGCCGCAAGCCATCGTGTTGCCGGCGAGCCACATCGCGCCGAACCCGCGCGCGGAAAGCCCTGCGCCGCCGACGGTTGCCGCGCAACAAGCGTTGTTCTAAAGCGAAACCTGACCCTGGCTCTGCTGAGACCCAGGGTCAGGTTTTAGCATAGAGGCGAGATGCCTGCTCCTTACCAAATGCCTGCTCTTTACCAAATCCGAACCGACTATTTCACCGTTCTCCGAAACTTACACAAATCTACACGCGGCAGATTGCAGTTCGGTTCCTGCTTCACCGAGCGTCGCCTGATTCGCATCAGGTCTTACACTCTCTCCACAGGCGTTTTGCGTGTCGGGGGAACTCCCCGCCAACCCTTCTAAATTGAGCGCGGCGTTCAAGTCGCGGTCACACTCAAAGCCGCACACTTCACACTTGAACACCCGCTCACTCAGCGATAATTCTTCTTTGACATGATGACAACGCGAACACCTTTTGGATGACGGGAAGAATCGATCCGCGATCATCAAACGACTGCCATACCACGTCGTTTTGTATTCCAACTGCCGCCGAAACTCCCCCATCCCTACATCCGAAATCGCCCGCGCCAGTTTGTGGTTCTTCAACATCCCGCGCACATGCAAATCTTCCGCGACGATCACTGACTTGGTTTTCGCCAGAGTCGTCGTGGCTTGATGTAATGCGTTTCTCCGAATGTTCGCCACGCGCTGATGCGCTCGCGCCAACCGCTTCACCGCCTTGCGCCGGTTGGCGCTGCCGTTCACCTTGCGGCTGACGGCGCGTTGCAGTTGCTTGCCCTTTCGCAAGTTGCGCTGGAGTGCTTGGGGATTCGGAATGACCGTGCCATCGCTCACCGTCGCCAGTGTCTTGACGCCTAAATCCACACCCGCCCCTGGCTTATCACTTGCCATTGCATCAGGAATATCCATCTCGACTTGGAGTGAGACAAACCAGCGTCCTGCCTGTTCGCTCACTGTCGCGCTCAACACCTTCACCTCGCGCATCGGCAAGTAGCCGCGCTCTTTCAACTTCAATTTCCCCAAGCGCGGCAGTTGAATATGCTTCTCGAAAACACGAATCGTTCCAGTCAAGCGGAAACTGCCCAAGCCGCGCTTCTTTGACTTGAACTGCGGGAAGCCAACTTGGCCCTTGAGTTTCCCTTGTTTTTTCAATTGCACCCGACGGAAGAAGTGGTCAAACGCACGGTCCAAGTTTCGCAACGCTTCTTGTGGGGCGCACTTGCTCGACTCATACATCCACGCCAAGTCGTTTTGCTTCAAGCGATTCAATTCCTTGTGCAGGTCAATCGCCGTTGGCGTTTTCCCGCCCGCTCGATGGGCTTCGAGCTTGCGCGCCAGTCCCCAGTTGTAGGCGTAGCGCGCCGCTCCCGCGTGTTGAGCGCACTTGGTTCGCTGGACATTATTCAACTCTAATTCCGTCTTGAAGGCGCGTTGGATTCTCATAATGATTCTGCCGCCTGTCGCAACTTCTCGACCAGCTGTTTGTTCTGGTGACTGCGACTGCCGTACAACCGCGCCGAAAAAACGGTGATGATCTCCAAGACATCTTTCGCCAACTCTTCTTCAAAACTGGCGGGTTGTTCGCTTTGATTGATGATCACCACTTCCACTCCAAACTCGGCGCACAGCGCGAACACCAACTCCGACCCGAAGCGTAGCAAGCGATCTTTATGCGTTAGCACCAGTCGCCCCACTTCACCCGAACAGATCCGTTTGATGAGCAACTGCAATCCGCGCTTGTGGTAATTCAAGCCCGATCCCAAATCTTGCAACACTTCGTACGTCCAACCGTTGGCGGCGCAATAGGATTCCAATAACGCTACTTGGGTGATGAGATCGCTTTTTTGATC
>CAIKBD010000131.1 GCA_903825565.1 uncultured Anaerolineales bacterium
GTGTGCGGGTCCACGCGAACGAGCGGCGCGTAGAGCAATGCAATGTACGTTTGCGATGCGGCATCGGCGGCAAGTAACGGTTGCAAGGTTGCCGCCTCCGTCACGCGTCCCATCATCAGCGTGCCGCCGCGCACCGCGTTCGCCGCGCTCGTTTGTTGTCGCACGACTGTTGGATGCGGCGTAAAAGTTGGCAACGCCGCTGTGCTCGTTTCGGGCGATGCGGTTGGTGTCGTGCACGCAACAAGCGCGACGAATATCAAAACGCACGAAAAATTTTTTTTCATCGTCACTCCTGTCTGGAAGTTGGAAATTCGAAATTCAAAATTCGAAACGCGTCTCCAACCTCCAATTTCCAACTTCTAATTTCCGATTTCTAATTTACTCGCCGCCGCCAACGCCAACGCCACTGTCTCGTCCAGCGCCAGCGTGCGTCCGTCTGCGCGCGCCTTTTCAAACAGGGCATCGCCGATCTGCGCGCGAATCGCGCCCCACTGCCGATCATAGATGCCGACGCGGAGGAGCGGCGACGCACGCTTGGTCTCCCACTGAAATTGAATCGCGCCGAGGATGCGCGCCGCCGCGTCCGCCTTGCCGAGCAGACCGACGCAGAGTGCAAGTTCTTCCAAGATCATCACGGTCGTGGACACGTCGTCTTTCTCGTGGTAAAGTTGCACGGCTTCGACGGCATACGGCAACGCGCGCCGCGGTTCGTCCTTTCGCAAAACACAGCGCCCCAAAAAGACCAACGCAACGCCCAGCGAGTTTTTGGATCGCAAGGTGCGCGCGAGCGCGAGCGCGTCTTGCGCGTACGGTTCGGCGGACTTGAAATCGTTGGCGAGCGTGTACGACAGCGACAGCCAGCCCAGTGCGGTGGCTTGGCTTTCGTGGTTGCCTGCCGCGTGTTGTCTTTTAATTGCCTCTTTCAGCAACGCGACGCCGCGTTCAAAATCTTTGCCTGTGCTGAGCGTGTGCCCCAAGCCAAACATAGATTCGGTGATCATGTCTTCGTCGCCCAAGCGTTGAAAAATTTCCAAACTCTGCATGTGGCAATCCTCAACGGAGCGCGGTTTGTTGGGGGTCCGCACAAATCCATACGTCCAACCTAGCCGTTGAAACGCAAACGCAATCTCCCATTCCTCCTCTGCCGCTTGCGCGAACGTCAACGCTTGCTCGGACATTCGGATCGCGTGCGGAATATCCATTTGCAGGTACGCCAAATAGCCGGCGAGATTCCTCGCGCGCGCGCGGAGCGCCAGCGGCGCGTGTGCGTCAATCTGCGGCAAGAGGCGTTCCAACCACGCACGCCCTTCGGACAAAAAGCCGTACCGCATCCAAAACAAGTGCAAGCCCCACGCGATTCGCAGGGCGCGCGCCGCGTCGCGCTCGATCACGAACTCGAACGCGGCGCGCAGGTTGTCGTGCTCCCGCTCGATCCGGTCGCGCCATTCGAGCGCGTCCGCGCGGCGCAAATGCGGCGCGGCGTGCTCGATCCATTCGACGAAATAATTGCAGTGCAAAACCTGGGTCTGTGTGCGCGCATCGGCATCCGCAAATTTTTCGCGCGCGTACTGCCGCACCGTTTCGAGCAAACGATAGCGCGTGCGCGCATCCTGGTGTTCGACGACGACGAGCGATTTGTCGGCGAGCGTGGTGAGCAAATCAAGAATAGTGGGCAGTGGTCGGTGATCGGTGTTCAGATTGCTGTCCACTGTCCACTGCCCACTGTCCACTGTTTCCACGGCTTCCAGCGAAAAACCGCCGGCAAACACGGACAATTTTTGCAACAACACGCGCTCCGCGTCCGACAATAAATCGTAACTCCAATCCATCGTCGCGCGCAACGTTTGCTGGCGCGGCAGGGCAGGGCGATTGCCGCCGGTCAACAAATCGAATCGTGCGTCGAGCCGCGTTGCGATTTCGTGCGCCGACAGTGCGCGCAAACGCGCCGCGGCAAGTTCGATGGCGAGCGGGATGCCGTCCAAGCGCGCGCAAATCCGTGCGACCGGCAACGCGTTTTCGGCGAGCCGCCACGGCGCGGCGACCGCGCGCGCGCGTTCGACGAAAAGTTGGATCGCATCGAACTGTCGGAGTTGCTCGAGCGGCGGGAGCGGCGCGAGGTTCGGCACAGCGAGCGACGGCACGCGCCACACGACTTCGCCGCTGACGCCCAACAACTCGCGGCTCGTCGCGAGAATTTGAACCTGGGGACACGCGCTCAACACGACGCCGCTCAACTGCGCGCACGCGTCGAGCAGGTGTTCGCAGTTGTCGAGCACGAGCAACAAATTTTTACCGCGCAAGAAATGCGTCAGTGCGGCGATGAGCGTCGTCTCGCGCGATTCGCGTACATCGAAAATTGCCGCGACCGTTTGTGTGACGAGCGCGGGATCGCGCAACGCGGAGAGGTCTACCCACCACACGCCGTGTGGAAATCGTTCGGCGGCGGCGAACTCTGTGGCGACTTGAATCGCGAGCCGGGTTTTGCCGCATCCGCCCGCGCCGGTCAGTGTGAGCAAACGCGTGCGCGAAAGGATTTCGTGCAGTTCCTGGATTTCCTTCACCCTGCCCACAAAACTATCCAGCGTTATCGGCAGATTGGTGAACAACGCGGATGTTGGCGCATCGGTTGCGACTGTTTGCGCGCGGCGATACAGCGCGATGGTTTCCGACGCGGGCGCGACGTTCAACTCGTCGCGCAACACGCGTTCGCATTGCGCGAACTGTTCGCGCGCGGCGGCGCGATTGCCGGTCGCGGTGTAACAAAAAATCAAATGCTGATGCGCGGTCTCGTGCGCCGGCTCGCGCGTCAACAATTTTTGCGCGAGGTCAATCGCGCGCGGGTACGCGCCTTGCGCGCGCGCGTCGTGAATCGCGTGCAACGCCGTGTCGCGGTAGAGCCGGCGCAGATGTTCGCGCACCGGCGCGATCCACTCGTCGTAAAAATCGGGCAACAGATCGTCGCGGTACAGTTCGAGCGCGGCGAGCGGATCGGCGGACGCCAGTTGTTCGAACTCACGCGCGTCCACCCAGACCGGCGTAGTGGGATTGATCTGTGCGGTTTCGCGGTCGGCGAGCACGAACGCATCGCCAAGTTCTTTGCGGATCGCGGCGAGGGCTTGGCGGA
>CAIKBD010000132.1 GCA_903825565.1 uncultured Anaerolineales bacterium
GACGCGCTATCGCCTCTCCCCAATAGGGGCGAGGAAATTTACCCCTTCTCCCTTTGAGGGAGAAGGTTGGGATGAGGGTCGCCTGACTTTTGAAAAGCCGTGGGAAACCGGTCAAAAAATAACCCGCCAGCGGTCTGTGCCGCTGACGGGCTATCGAGTGAAGCGCAACCTAGATCAAGAATGAATTAGGACGCTTTCACGACATTGGTGGCTTGGGGACCCTTCGGGCTGTCTTCGATGGAGAATTCGACCTTGTCGCCTTCGTTGAGCGTGCGATAGCCATCCATCTGCAGGGCGGAAAAGTGTACAAAGACATCCTTGCCGCCTTCGCGCGCGATAAAGCCGTACCCCTTCGCGCTGTTGAACCACTTGACCGTGCCTTGAATGCGGTCTGCCATGTTGACTTGCCTCCTTCGTGCAAAATTATTTGGATAATGGGGAATGTGCAAAACAAAATCGCCAAGGCGAAACCGTGCTTGTCTTGGCGATCTCTAATTATCAGCCGAGCGACTTGCCGTTCCTTACGCCCGCATTATCACACAAACCCAGGGGGGCGTCAATGCTTTTAGGTTAATTTTTGATAACCTTGGCAAAGTGGCAGACTGCCGGCAAGGGGTGCTCTTACTCGGGGTCTGCCGATTTGTTGGTGTACGCGATGAGCGGCTTGAGCAAGTTGGTAAACTCCATCGGGAACACGAACTTGGTTGCCGGGCTTGCGCCCAGCGCTTTGAGTGCGTCGAGGTACTGCAAACTCATCGTCTTGGCGTCCACATCTTTTGCCGCTCCAAAAATGTGTTGCAGGGCTTCGGCGTACCCTTGCGCCGCCAAAATGCGTGCTTGCTTTTCGCCCTCCGCGCGCAAAATCGCGGATTGCTTGTCGCCTTCCGCCACAGTGACGGTGGCTTGCTTTTTCCCTTCCGCTTCGGTGACGACGGCGCGGCGCGTGCGTTCCGCCGACATTTGGCGTGTCATCGCTTCTTGAATTTCGCGCGGCGGCAAAATTTCGCGGATTTCGACGGCGGTCACTTTGTTGCCCCAGCGTTCCGTCACTTCGTCCAGTTTCTCGCGCAATACGGTGTTGATGTGTTCGCGCTGCGCCAGCATATCGTCGAGCATAATGTCGCCGATCACGGCGCGCAGTGTGGTGGTGGCGATCCCTTGCGACGCGCCGGCAAAGTTGCCGACTTGGACGACACTGGCAACGGGGTCAACCACTTTCCAGTAGATCAAAAAGTCTACCGAGATCGACGCGTTGTCTTTGGTGATCGTCGTTTGATGTGGCACTTCGAGGAATTGCTCGCGCAAGTCTACCCAGTTGGCGTTTTCGATAAAGGGCCACAGCAGGACCAGACCGGGTCCGCGTTGCCCCACGCACTTGCCGAGCCGGAATACGACGAGCCGTTGATACTCGCGCACGATCTTGATCGCCATGGCTAAAATCAGAATGGCGAACACGACGACGAAAAATGCGATACAGGTGATCAACGTCAAGGTAGTTGGGTTCATACGCATCTCCTCCTTTGAGATGGGAACAGTGAGCACGCCAATTTATTTTTTGACGACGCGCAAACGCAAGCCCTCGACCCGCACGACTTGGACGGGCGTGCCTTTGGCAACGGTGCCGCTTTCCGCCTCCGCCGTCCACAATTCGCTTTTCACTTGCACAGTGCCGGTCGGCGCGAGATCGGTCGTGGCAATGCCGGTTGCGCCGATGAGGGTGTGCGCGCCCATCAGCACCGGATAGTTCCGCCCGCGCACCGCCGCGCCCAGAATGAACAGGAAGAACACTGCCATCGCGCCGCCCATTCCCAAAATGACCCAGGGCGAGACGGATACGTTCGGCATTGTCGGCGGTTGCGGGGTCAGCGGCGTGAACAGCAAGAGCGCGCCCAGCACAAACATCACGAACGCGCCGGCGGTTAGCGCGATGCTGTTCACCTTTACGTCTACGATGAAGGCGATCACCGACAGCAGGATCAGGATCACGCCGCCCCAGTTCACCGGCAAGTTGCCCATCGCGACGAATGCCAGCACGACGCAAATGCCGCCGACAACGGCGGGCAAGGTTGCGCCCGGATTGTACAATTCCACCGCAATTGCCAGCAGACCGATCTGCAACAGGATCAGCGCAATGTTCGGGTCCACCATCGTGTGCAGGAACAGTTCCGGCAAATTCATATCAATGGGATGTAACCCCGCGCGCTGGGTCTGGAGCGCCAAGGTGCCGGCGGCAGTCTTGACGGTGCGTCCGTCCAATTTGTTGAGCAGGTCGTTGAGGTCGCTGGCGATCAGATCGATCACCTTGAGGTCGAGCGCCTCTTGCGCGGTCGCCGCGATGCTGTCTTTCACGGCTTTACTCGCCCAGTCCGCGTTGCGTCCGCGTTGTTGTGCGATGTTCTTGATGATGCCGACGGAAAAGTTGGTGATCTTGTCGCGTTCGTCACCTTCGAGTTTTTCGCCGCCGCCGGCGACGGGGTGCGCCGCGCCAATCGTCGTGGCAGGCGCCATCGCCGCGACGTTTGCGGCGAGCGTGATAAAGGTGCCGGCAGAACCCGCCCACGCGCCTGCCGGCGCAACGTAGACGACGACCGGTACGCGCGCGTTCAACATCCGGGTTGTAATGTTTTGCGTGGCGTTGAGCGCGCCGCCGGGTGTGTTCAACACAATCACCACGGCTTGCGCGCCGTCTTGTTCGGCGAGGGTGATGCCGCGCTGGAGGTAGCCGTCAACCCACGTGTCAATCGCGCCGTTGACGGTGAGCACGTCCACGAATGCGCCGCTCTGCGCGTGGAGTAAACTGGGGAGGGCAAGCGCGACCCCGATCAACGCTAGGGCGAGCGCGCGAAATAGTTTGTTCATTGTGCACCTCGCACGGGAACGGGGAATAACCTTCGCAAACTTGGGGCGGCGATTGCCGCCGAATGCTTACTGGATCTTTTGCCACTCGACGATGAGATGACAGCCCGCGGTGTTGCCGCCGGGATACGGCACATCCGCCGCAAGCGTCGCCGGGGTTTTGCCATCTGCGCCCAGAATCGTCACGTGCAAAATGCCGGGGTCTTTGCCCAGCGTAAATTGGTACTGCCCGGTGTTGTTCGTGCGCGCGCCGACGAGCGGGATGCCGTCCGCGTAATAGCCGACGGATACATTGGGGAGCGGGCGACCGAGCGCGTCGCGCACGACGCCGGTGAGATCGCCGACGCCGGCGCACGGACGATCCGTGGCGGTCGTCACTTTCCATGTAAAATTCTCGACGCCGGTCAAATTAGCGGGCGTGGGTGTGGCGGAGATGGCTTGCTTGCACAAGGTCATCGTGGCGGCGCGTTTCTGTGCCAATGCCGGTTCGCTGAGGAGCGCGAGCGCGCCGTCGTACTGTTGCACCGCGAGGCAGGGCGATCCTTGTTTTGCGGCAATATCGCCGTACTGCCCGTACGCGTCGAAAAGTTTCTTGCGCACGTCGTCGTAATTCGGATCCTGCTGATACAGCGCGGCGAATTTTTGGATCGCGGTGCGCCAGTTGTAGCCGAACGCTTGTTGCCCTTCGAGATACAACATGGCGAGTTCACGTTGCTTTTGCACGTCCGGATCACTGCGGATTGCCAACGCGCCGTCGAAGCGTTCGCGCGCCAGTTCGATCTGTCCGTTGGCGATGGCGGCTTTGCCGCTGTTGACGTATGCTTGGTACAGGAGGTCGCGCACTTCGGCGTTGCGAAATTCCGGCTGGAGCGTGCGAATTTGTTCGAGCCGCGTGATCGCGTCGCTCCATTGTTTTTGCGCGATCAAACCGCGCGCCTCGTCGAGCAGAGCCGTAGCGACGCGGTCTTCTTGCGGTGCGCCCGGCGCGCCATTTTGCCCGGTGTTCATCAGCGCGCCGAGTTTTTGGCGGGCTGGTTCAAAATCGCTGTCGTACTTGAGCGCAACTTCAAACTCGGCGCGCGCCAGTTCGGGATAATTTTCGGCGAGGTAGCCCAAGCCGCGATTGAAATGCACGATGGCGGCTTCGTGATTTTGCTCTTGCAATTGCTGATAGCCGACGAATATGCCCAGCCCGCCGGGCACGAGGACTGCCCCAGCGACACAGAGAACCAACGCCACGAGCAAAAAGCCGCCGATCCACATCTTGCCTGCGGAGGCGAAGGTGGGTTGATCGTTCCACTCGTCTTGCCAATCCATTTCGTTTTGCATATGCTCTCGCCGCAATTATAGCCCGATTTGCGCGGATTGTCGAGTGACGCGCGCTGGGCGTGCCAACTTTTGACATGCCGCGCCGTGTTGGATAGAATGGCACACACGCTCATGATTTTCTGCTTTATTTTTCTTATCGGATTTGGGTTTGCCCTCGTCTTGACGCCGCTGGTGGCGCGGCTGGCGCGCCGCACCGGCGCGATGGATTATCCGCGTAACCGGCATTGGCACGCGCACCCGACGCCCAAGTTGGGTGGCGTGTCACTCGGCGGCGCGTTTTTCGTTGCGGTGGGGGCGTCGTTGCTGTACCCGCGCACCGATCCCAACGAATTGGTGCGGCTGGGCGGCTTGCTGATCGGCGGCGCGATCATGCTGGGCGTGGGCGTCCTCGACGATCACCGCGAGTTGCCGGCGTTGCCGCAACTCGCCGCGCAATTCAGCGCGGCAAGCGTTGCCGTGCTCAGCGGGATTCATATTCTCGAGATTGCAAATCCATTCGGCGGCGTGATCACGCTCGACGCCGGCTGGGCGATCCTGTTCACAATCTTTTGGTTGATGGGCATGATGAACACGATCAACTGGATTGACGGGCTTGACGGCTTGGCGGGCGGGATTGTGGCGATTGCCGGCGCGGTATTGTTCATCCACACGTTTCAACTTGGGCAATATTCGCTGGCGTTGCTGGCGTTGGCGTTGATCGGTGCGGTGCTGGGGTTTCTGCCGTACAATTTCGCGCCGGCAAAAATCTTTATGAGCGGCGGCGCGCCCTGGCTCGGCTTTGTGTTGGGCGGGCTGGCGATCATCGGCGGCGCCAAAGTGGCGACGGCATTGCTCGTGCTCGGCATTCCGATTTTGGATGTGGCGTGGCAAATCGTCAACCGTGTGCGCGCGGGGCGTTCGCCCTTTGCGGCGGATCGCGGGCATTTGCATCACTTGTTGCTCGATCTGGGCGTGCCGGCGCGCGTGATTGTGTTCGTGTACTATGCGGTGACGCTCTGTTTGGGCGCGCTGGCGTTGCTGTTGCCGAGCGGCATCTATAAATTGATCGCGCTGATCGCGATCGGCGCGGGCGCGCTGTTTTTCCTGATCCAATTGGGGCAACGCGCTAACCTTAAGAAATGAGTACTATTCCCAATTCTCTGGGGCGAAGGTATAATCGGAATAGAGACGTTATGTTTAACGTCTCTATTCCGATAAAGGCAAATCCGTCGAAAGGCGGAGACGCAAAGCTACGGGTCTAAGGTCGCACGCGCGACGATGACCGCCGAGCCGCCGAAGAGCAACTGGTGATCTGTGATCCGCGCCGCTTGCCCGGCGCGGATTTTATTTCTACAATCGAATCGTTTCGCTTCTCCACGACAATGGCAAATCCGTCGAAAGGCGGAGACGCAAAGCTACGGGTCTAAGGTCGCACGCGCGACGATGACCGCCGAGCCGCCGAATGGGAACAGGCACCGACTGTGACTGCTCTCTCTGTTCGTCGAGAGAAGCGCGAGTCCGGGAGGTGTTTGATGCAAAACCGATGGGGAGTCGCCGGCATGATCGCCGGCTTGGTGTGGCTGGTGTTGTGTGGACTGGCGGTGGATGCGGCACATCCGTCGCCCATTCCGATCACGCAAGGTCCCACGACCGGCGCGACGCACGGGGTCAGCGCGACGGGGTTGGTTGTGGAAACGTTGCCGACGTTGGACGCGTTTGCGGCGATGCTCAACGTGAATCGTCCGGGCGTGATCGCCGGCGTTTACGTGACCAACACGTTGGCGTTGCGCGCGGTGCAACAACCCCTCACCAATCCGGCGTACGTGTCGGCGGCGACGAGCACCGTGACGCAGTTTGCACTGGCGGCGCAGTACGGCGCAATCGGTTTGCTCGCGCACAATTATTTGGCGGGCGCGCAATTTGCGAATCTGACGCTGGGGCAAGATTTGCAGATTATCTACACCGACGGGGCGATGCGCCGGTACGTGATTACGAGCGCGCGCCGGTTCCAGGCGCTTGCGCCGGACGATCCGTACTCGACGTTCGTCGATCTGGATCAAGGTGGCGCGCAACTGTCGAGTACCGAACTGTTCAATCAGGTCTATACGGTTAGCAATCGCGTGGTATTGCAAACGTGCATTGCGGCGAACGGCAACTTGTCGTGGGGGCGCTTGTTTCTCATCGCCACGCCGGTGCCGTGAAAAAAATGCGGTACGTGAAACGGGGTCGGCTTAACGCCGACCCCGTTTGGTTTTCATGCGATATTCGACCGGCGAAGATTTAATCCGCGCGAGCATTTGCTCCAACAACCATAACGCGCCCGCCATCCCGCCGTTGACAATCACGGCGATCCCCAGCGCGAACGTCAGCGCATCGAGCAGGTTGCGCGCCAACGTCACGGCGTCCGGCGGCACGCGCGGCGTCCAACCCAGGATGAACAAGAGCGCGACGCCTGCGCCGAAAAACGTAATCACGGGTCCCCAGGGTTCGCGGTCGGATTCGCTGGGAATCATCGCGGTGCTCACCGCGAAGACGAGGTAGAGATCGAGCCAGGTTGTCCAATCGTTGGCGTATTGCCCGACGCGTTGGAAAAACAGCTCAAAGGTGACGCCGCTGTGCGCCCACAGATCAAAGCCCCAGCCCATCAACGCCCAAATCGCGCCCACGCCGACGAGGAACGGCGCGACGCCGATCAAACTCTCGCGCACTGGATCGGTGCGATCAATGGTCACCGATCCCAAACTAGAACGACTGCTGTTCAAGTTGCGAATGCCAATCGTCACCTTGCCGGTGCGCACGAGCAGTAATTTCGCCGCGGCATAGTGACTGGCTTCGTGCAACAAGATGCCGGGCAAGAGGAGATAGAACAACAGGCGCAACGCCCACCCCGAATTGCCCGTGAGCATGATCACAAATGCTTGGATATGTTGATGCAACCAGCGTTGCAACAGAATCGTCAACGTAAAGATGACGAGAAAGACAAGGATGGACATGACTGATCCCGGACGTTAGGTTTCAACGCACGGTTTTGCCGTGCGGGCACAAAGCAGGGGCGAGCCGTCGGACTCGCCCCTGTGCATCGCGGCGACCTGTTGGTTACGCGGCGCGCAACGCGCGTTCGCGGGCGGCTTGCGCAATGGCGATGAAATCCGCCGCGACGAGACTTGCCCCGCCGACGAGCGCGCCGTCAATATCCGGTTGCGTGAAAAATTCCGCGACGTTTTTCGGCGTGACACTGCCGCCGTACTGCACGCGGATCGCTTGCGCGGTCGCTTCGCCGTACAACTCTGCCAATGTGCCGCGAATGTGCAAGCCGATCACGGCGTTCGCCCCTGCGCCGCTTGCCGCTTTGCCGGTGCCGATTGCCCAGACCGGTTCGTACGCCACGACGATGCTTGCCGCGTCGTCGCGCGCCAGGTCTTTGAACGCGCCGCGCACTTGCGTGCTCACCACCGCTTGCGTTTGCCCGGCTTCGTTTTGCGCGAGGTTTTCGCCGACGCACACAATCGGTTTGAGGTGATGCGCGAGTGCGGCTTTGACTTTTTTGTTGACGGTTTCATCGGTCTCGCCGAAATATTGGCGGCGTTCCGAGTGACCGAGGATCACATAATCGCACAGTTCGTTTAACATCGTCGGCGCGATTTCGCCGGTGTAGGCGCCTTTGACTTCCCAAAACATGTTTTGCGCGCCGGCGTGCAGTGGCGTGCCCTTGACCATCTCCGCGACTTGGGGCAGGGAAATAAAGGGTGGACACAAGACGATTTGCACGGTCCCCTCCGCGGCGATGCGCGTGAGTTCGGCGCGAAGCGCGGCGACGAGTTCGCGCGCCTCCGCCAGCGTCTTGTTCATTTTCCAGTTGCCGGCGACAATGGGTGTTCGCATGATTCCTCCGTAAGCGAGTCTATCGAATTCAAAAGAGTGGGTTCGGCGTCGTGCCGGGCGGCAGACGGAGCGAACCGTCGGCATTATAGCACGATGCTCCGGAAAACAAAAACGAGCGAGACGCGACGGCGCGCTTCGCTCGTTGGCAAATTTGTAGATGGTTAGGCGGGGGATTCGCCGGCGCGTTTGGCTTTTTCGGCTTCGAGCCGTGCCATCAACTCGTCGCGTTTTTGCGCTGCGGCTTGCTTGCCCTCTTCGACGGCTTGCGTCAAGCGTGCCCGTTGTTCTTCGAGCACCACTTTGCCGCGCTCTTGTGCTTCCTCGGCGCGTTTGCGCGCTTCCACCGCGGCTTCTTCCGCGCGGCGACGCCCGGTTTCCGATAAATCCGTCGCGCGGCTTTTCAACTCGATCCCGCGTTCGCGGATTTCTTCGCGCGTTTCTTCGCCCGATTGCGGCGCGAGCAACAGCGCGACCGCTGCCCCCACGACGGTGCCCAGCAAAAAGCCAGTCAGAAATTCCCAGCCCCGACTGTCAGACATTGTCATCTCCTTTTCATCACGAAAACGTGATGCGTGAAATTCTCTGCTCGAACAACACGATGAGAGCTAATTTAGCGGCGACGAATCAAAATGCGCAACGCTTGGGTCACGCCCGAAGCGAAACTCGAGGCGCGCACGAGCGGGTTGACAAAGGTATCACTCACGAAAACGGTCGTGCCGCGCACCGTGCGCGCGGTTTCATCGGCAGAGTCGAGGATCGGTTTGATCTCTTCGCGCAACAATTTCGCCAGATTGCGAATTTCCCACACCAGAATGATCAGCACAACACCGATGACGAGCGATTCGAGCGCCAATAGAATGATTGCGAGATCGCGGACAAATGCCACAGGATACCTCACTTTCGGCGGGGATTATAGCATAATTTGGAACAACGCGCAATCATTATGCGCGCCGCCACAGTTTGATTCCCAGCAAGCAGAGCCAACTGACCATCGTGCCTTCGACGAGATTCAACTCGCCAATGTTCATGATGGCGATGCCGATGGCTTGCGCCAACCACACTCCCAGGAAAAAGCCGAGCACGCCGACGCCCCAATACAAAATCAGCCGAAGCCAACCGTGGCCGGCGAGCAGATAAAATGCGAGTCCGTAGAGACTGGCGATCACGAAACCGAGTACGATAGACGCAGACATGGCTAGTTGTCCGGGCGCGCTGACGCTGGGATGGTAGACCCAGGTTCCGGCGCGCTCGCTCCTTGAATGATGCCGCCGCCGAGGCAAACCTCGTCCGCGTAAAACACAACGGCTTGACCCGGCGTCACGTCGCGCACCGGTTCGGCGAACACAACCCGCGCACGCGCGCCTGTTTCGCTTTCTGGCGGAAGCGGCGATACGGTCGCGGCGACTTGACGCGCGGTGTAGCGAATTTTGGCGGTGATGTGTATGTCGCCACGCGGCGCTTCGCCGGCGATCCAGTTTAGCGCGCCGGCGATCAGTTCGCGTGCGCCCAGTTCTGCCGCGCGCCCGACGATTACGCGGTTACGCGCCGGGTCGAGCGCGATCACGTAGAGCGGCTCGCCCACCGCCAGCCCCAAGCCCTTGCGTTGTCCGATGGTGTACTGCGCGATGCCAGTGTGCCGCCCCAGCACGTTGCCGCGCGTGTCCACAATGTCGCCGGGCGTGAGCGTGTGCGGCGCGTGGCGGCGCAAAAAATGGCGATAGTCGCCGTCCGCGACAAAGCACAAATCCTGGCTCTCGTGTTTTTCCGCGACGCGTAAACCAAAGCGGCGCGCGAGCGCGCGGGTTTCGGTTTTCGTGTACTCGCCCAGCGGAAACATGACGTGCGCGAGTTGCTCCTGCGTCAACAAACTCAACGCGTACGATTGATCTTTTTGGGGATCACGTCCGCGCAGTAATTCGATTTTGCCGGCACAGTCGCGGGTGCGCGCGTAATGCCCGGTGGCGAGAAAATCGGCGCCGAACGCGCGCGCCTTGGCAAGCAGCGCGCCGAACTTGATCTGGCGATTACATTCCAAGCAGGGATTGGGCGTTGCGCCGCGTGCGTATTCGGCGAGGAAATAATCCACGACGCGGGTTTTGAAATCGGCTTCGTAATTCAAAAGATAAAACGGGATGCCGAGTTGGTGCGCGACGCCGCGCGCATCGGCGACGGCTTCGGGCGCGCAACAACGATTGCTCACAAATTTTTCGGACGCATCCAATTTGAGCACGTGATCGTCGTCACTGCTTTCCGCCCACAAGCGCATCATCATGCCGATGACAGTGTAACCGCGCTCGACGAGGAGCGCGGCGACGGTCGAGCTATCTACGCCGCCGCTCAGCGCGACGACGACGGTGGGAGTGGTCATTTAGAATTTTCGATTGCTGATCTAGATTTTATCGTCACGCGTCACGTTCAATTTTTTACTTGCGCCGCAACTTGCCCACCACATCCGCGACTACCTCCACTGCGCGCGCGATGTGTGCCTCGGTGTTGTCCCGTCCCAGCGTCAAGCGCAACGCGCCGCGCGCGAGTTCGGCGGGATAGCCCAGCGCGGCGAGCACATGCGATGGCTCGGCGGAGCCGGCGGTGCACGCGCTCCCGGTCGAACCGGCGATGCCAGCCAGATCGAGACCCAGGATCATTTCGTCGCCGATGACGCCGGGGATGACAAAACTCGCATGCCCGGGCAAACGGTTTTTCGGATCGCCGGTGAGTTGCGCGCCGACGACGCGTTCCAAAATCGCTTCTACCAATTCCTCGCGTAGCGCCAGCAACCGCGCATTAGTCGCGGCGCGTTCGCTTTGCGCGATCTGCAACGCGGCAGCAAACCCGGCAATGTAGGGAATGTTTTCGGTGCCCGCGCGCCGACTGCGTTCGTGGCTCCCGCCGGTTTGCATTGGCAAGAGCGGTGTGCCGCCGCGCACGTACAACACGCCGACGCCTTTCGGTCCGTGAAATTTGTGCGCGCCGAGCGACATCAAGTCCACGCCGAGTTTTTCCACGTCGAGATCGAGATAACCGCCCGCTTGCACCGCGTCGGTGTGAAAAATAATTTTCCGCGCGCGCGCGATTTTTGAAATTTCGGACAGCGGTTCGATGGTGCCGACTTCGTTGTTCGCGTACATCACGCTGATCAAAATCGTGTGCGGCGTGATCGCGCGCGCAATGTCGTCCGGGTTGACGCCGCCGTGCCGATTGACCGGCACACGCGTCACCGCGCAACCGAATTCGCGTTCGAGTTGCGCCGCCGTGTTGAGGATCGCGTGGTGCTCGATGGGCGTGATGATGAGATGCGGTTGCGCGCCTTGCGCGCGTGTCGCGAGCGCGACGCCGCGCAAAGCCAGGTTGTCGCTTTCCGATCCGCCGGAGGTGAAGACGATTTCGTTCGGGCGCGCGTTCAAAATTCCGGCAACAGTGCGGCGAGATTGCTCGAGCGTTGCAAGTGCGGCTTGCCCGTACCGGTGCAAACTCGACGCGTTACCGAACTGTTCGGTCAAGTACGGCAACATGGCGTCCACCACGCGCGGATCAACCGGCGTCGTCGCAGAATGATCGAGATAAATATGGGTCATGGGTGATGCGGGATTATTTGTCATTTGTCATTCGCTCATTTGTCATTTTCAAGATTCTAGCATACCGAGCGGGGGTTGTCAAAGGTCACGGCAAGTTTTTCCAGAGCGCGATAAAACTGTTGAGCAAGATCACCGCGCCCGCGCCGGCAAACACGCTGCCGAACAACAGGGCGACGTTCAAATCCACCTGGCGATAAAGTAGCGCGACGCCCGCGCCGACCAGAAATAAAATTCCGCCGACGAACATCAATCGGATGCGCGGCGTTTCAAACCCGCGTAACCATTCAGCGGGCGCAAACAATGGCACCAGGATCGCGATGGCGAGTACGCCAATTTCGGCGATCAGAAAAACGCTACGCTCGGCTTGAAACACGAGCACGCCGATCACGAGCGGCAAGCCGCCAAAACCAAAGCCCCAGATCGCTTGATATACCAGTTCCAGCGAGACGCCGCCGTGGATGCGCCGCAGGGTGTTGCCCAGCGTTGTGCCGCCGATGATGTGAAACGCGCCGAGAAACAAAAATATGAACAAGGCGTCGAACATTATTCCTCCGGCGGCGCGAAGATTTTTTTCACGCCGGTGAAAAACACGAGCGCGCCGGCGCCGGTAAATGATCCGCCAAAGAGGAGTGCGAGCAACGGTTCGTGCATCATTGTGACCGCGCCGACGCCCAGCCCGACCAGCATGAACAAGCCGCCGAACGCAATCGCAGACACCGCCGGCGATTTGAGCGTTTCGAGTAACGTGTCGGGAATCAGGGCGCTGGCGATCAGCGCGACGAGGAGCACGCCCGCTTCGGCGGCGATCCAGTGCGGCGCTTCGAGCGCAATGAACAGACTTGCGCCGATGGCGAACGGCATACAGCCGAACATGGCGCCCCACACGATCATGAACAGCGACACGAGGGAGGGCTTGCCGCGCAAAATGCCGCGCACCGCAAAACCGATTGCCGCGCCGCCGAGCAAATGAAAGATGCTGAGAAACGCCAGGATCGTGATGCTGTCTTTCATACTGCCATTCCTTTCGTGGCGATCACGACGGACACGATGCTCGCATCGTCGTGCGCGATCTCGACGTGAACCGCAAAGCCGGCGCGTGTCAACACGGCGCGCGCGAAATCGGCGAAGGGTGTTGCGCCGCCGCTGACTGCGTCGAGCGCCGCGTCCAGGGTGCGGCTCCACGCGTCGAGCGGGAGGAGCCGCCCGCCATCCACCCAGATCAAGCGACCACCGGGAACCAGGACGCGATGCAATTCGGCGAGCGCGCGCGGATCGCGCACAAAGCCCGGCGGGAATGTCATCACAATCGAATCGAACGCGTGATCGGCAAGCGGCAATGTTTCAACGCGGGCGCGCATCAAGGTGGCGCGGTGGTTCGCGCGCTGAATTTTTCGGCGCGTGAGGGCGAGCATCGGCGCGCTCAAATCCACGCCGACCGGCGCATAGCCCGCCGCGCCCAAATCGAGGAGCAGGTTGCCAGTGCCGCACGGCAGATCGAGCACGCGCGATCCCAGGATGTGCGGCAGTGCCGCGCGCGTCCATGCGCGCCAATGCCCACGCGAGACGAACGCGCTCACCCAGTCATACGTGAACGCGAACGGGTTGTAGAACAGGTGAAATGCCAAGCGCAC
>CAIKBD010000133.1 GCA_903825565.1 uncultured Anaerolineales bacterium
CCATTCAGTTATATTCTCAAGTGCCCGATTTGTGCAGGTCCGATTGGTGGCAACACTAGATATAGAGGTCAGAACAACAAGATTTATATTCAACATGCCTACCGCTGCAGAACTCATTACGAGAATCCCGCAGCTTGCCCAACCGGATATAGAATCTCTTTTGTCCCTGTTGCTTCAGCCGTCATTCCATTTGTTGCCCAGTTGATGAAGAATCAACTTCAACTCGCCGAATTGCTTGATCAGGCGACTAGAGAATTCTCCACTGATGGTATGTTGGAAAAGCTGGAGATGGAGACCAGAGCAGAATTGGACAAAACGTATCAGGCGATTAAACGTGTCACCAGTTCCATCGCAGATGGTGTGTTGACGCAGGAAGAAGCAAGGGAAAAACTCCAGGAACTGAGAGAGAAGAAGGACAGACTACTGGGAGACATTCAGGGTTACGACGAAAAGAAGACGATTCGGGAGGACATTCTCCAGGCTGTCGAATATCTCAACGGCGACCTGGAGCAGTCGCTCTGGACATTAGCTGAGGAAAAACCAAAAGTGTTGGGAAGGATACTTCGCTATATCTTCAAACCGCGAAGCGTCGTGATTGAACCT
This sequence comes from uncultured Anaerolineales bacterium, assembly GCA_903825565.1. GTDB lineage: Bacteria > Chloroflexota > Anaerolineae > UBA4142 > UBA4142 > CAIKBD01. The sequence continues at coordinate 604 of CAIKBD010000133.1, forward strand.
TTCTGGAACTCGAAACAGCAGATCCCTATCAAAACGACAAGCAAGCGTCGGGGACACATCATAGCATTTGAGCTGGAAGAGTCTTTTGCCAAGGGGGTAGATTTGCAACCCGCGTCACCTCACGCGGCATCTAGCCATTGACCAGTTGATCGCTCGTTTGCTCAACAATCGCAACCTTGTGCCCAGCTTGAATCAACTTGGCGAGGTACGATTCGCCCGCGTGGTACGGCACGCCGGCAAGCGGCACGCGCACATCGCCGCCCATCTCGCGCCCGGTCAGGACGATGTTGCACACGCTCGCGACGATTTTGGCATCGTCGTCGAACGTCTCGTAAAAATCGCCGAGCCGGAAAAACACGAGCGTGTCGGGGAATTGTTTTTTGATGCGGAGGTATTGTTGGCGAACGGGAGTCATTGCGCATCATAATAGCGCAAATTGACGTCGCAAGCAAATGCCGCTTGACACGCGGTTGACTTGAGTTATAATCGCAACAAATTTTTAACCCAGTTTTAATCATCCATGCAAACACAATCACCCCACTCTACTCGCCGCGCGCACCTCTGAGCGCGCCGAGCACGTTCGCAAGACAGGTCGCCTCGCGCATCTGTCTTGTTTTTGTGCGCACGAACAATCGGCTTCTCGGGTAAGTCACACCCGTGAATAATTTTTTCTCGGAGGAGAAGAAGAGATGTCACGTTTGTTTCGTTTCACGTTGTTCGCGTTGATCGCCCTAGGCGTGTTGGTCGGATGCGCGTCGCCCACGCCCGAACCGACCAAAGCACCCGTGCCCGCGCCGACAAGCGCGCCGGCACCTGCCCAACCCACCAAAGCCCCGGTCACCGAACCAACCAAAGCTCCCGCGCCCACAACAGCACCCGCCGCCACCAAAGCGCCCGAACCGACTAAAGCGCCGGCACCGACCGTCGCATCCAAAGTCGGCGGCACGTTAACCTTGCCGGCAAATGATCCCGACACGCTCGACCCGCATCAAACCTCGAATCCCAGTTCGTACGATGTCTTTGCGCTGATCTATGAAAC
>CAIKBD010000134.1 GCA_903825565.1 uncultured Anaerolineales bacterium
GTGTGCCGCACCACACGCGAGTTGCGCGCCCAAATCCAGTGGTGCATCGCAACGTACCGCCAGCCGGCGCTCGTCGAAGAATTTATCGAGGGACGCGAATTTACGCTTGGCATGTTGGGCAACCTGCCGCACACGCTTCCGCCACGCGCCGACGGCAAACCACCCAAGCCGATTGCCGCATTGCAAAACGCCAAACCGAAACGCGTCAAAACGAACGTGCCCGAAACCTTGCGCGTGTTTCCGCCGCTCGAAATTGATCTCTCGCCATGCCCGCCGGAACACGCCGGGTTGTACACCGCCGTCATCAAGAGCCAGTTGTACGACGTGCCAAAATATCCATGCCCCGCACCGATTCCCAAACGCACGTGGGCAACGTTGGAAAAATTGGCGGCGGGCGCGTTCGCCGCGCTCGAATGTACCGACTTTGCGCGCGTAGATTTTCGGATTCGCACGGACACCGGCGAACCGTACATTCTCGAAATCAACCCGCTCGCCGGTTTGCAAGAGGGCATCAGCGACATTGTGATGGCAGGCGAAGCGGACGGCGTCAGTTTCGCCGCGCTGATCAACGGCATCCTAGACGCCGCGCTCCAACGCTACGGGATGATCTAGCCGCCGGACTGACAAGCAGTTTCTATGGATTCCGCCGAGGAGATGCGATGGCATTTATTTTCCGATGGGATAAGCGAAAAGCAAGACGGAATCTCCAAAATCACAAAATTTCATTTGAAGAAGCCGCCACCGTTTTCGGTGATCCGCTTTCTCGAACCGTTGATGATCCCCTTCACTCGGAAGATGAAGACCGCTATGTTATCGTCGGACAGTCTTTGCAGCAACGTTTGTTGGTAGTGGTTCATACGATCCATAGAGATACGATTCGCATCATTAGCGCGCGCGCCGCGACACCGACAGAAAGGCGAAAATATGAAGCAAGCAGTTAGAACTCGCCACGATCCAGACCTGCTAACCGAATATGATTTTAGTAAAGGCGTCCGCGGCAAATATGCCAAGCGCTACGCCAAAGGCACAAACGTTATCGTGCTCGCTCCGGATATCGCCCCGATCTTTCCCGACTCAAAATCCGTCAACGCCGCGTTGCGGGTCTTGATCAAGATCGCGCGGCAAACAGTGAAACCGGCATCGGCAGAGAGCAAAGCATAACGCGGACATTGCCCCGCGCCGGATTTTTGTTTTAGGACAAGGACGATGGGACTCGATCTCGTGGCGATTCAGAAACATTTGGAAAGCGAACGCGCGCAATTGCTCGCACGCGCCATCCCACCGCCGGAACTCGCCAAAGGTGACGAAGCCGATCTCGCGGCGACGGCGCAAGCGCGCGAGCAATCGCGCTGGTTGGAAAACGATCAAAAAGTTCGGCTCGCGCAGATCGATCGCGTCCTCGCACGGCTCGCGGCAGGGCAGTACGGTATCTGTGCGACCTGCGGCAAGCCGATTCCATCGGAACGCTTGGAAGCCAAACCGTTAGCCATCTTGTGTATCACTTGTCAAAGCCAATCTGAAAAAAAGAAAAAGTAGACAAGGAGACTGGTAGACCCGCCAACCCACTGCGTCACAACCTCGGCGCGCCAGTTTGCGGATCTCCAGTTCGCTTGTTGATGTGGAGTTCCCCTTGGCGGCGTTCGTCTCCTTCGTCAGCACCTACGCGGTTTGGATCTATCTGCTCTTAGCGTTCGGCATTTTGTTCGCAATCAAGATGCTCGTGGATGCACGCCGTTTGTCTCGCGCCACACTCTTTTCGTTGGAACAAGAGCGCGCCGCGGAGCAAGTGTACCGCGCACTCATTCTCGCCGTCATCTTGTTGATGACGATCATGGTGGTGACCGCCATCAACGTTTGGCTGGCGCCCAATGCGCCGCCCGCCGAATCGCCAATCTTGCGCGGACCAACTGCAACGCTTGCGCCGTTTGTCATACCAACCAATTCGCCCGTGCCAACCCTCACCCCCACACTCGTGCGCGTGACCGAAACGCCCTTCAGCGTTGGCACGCCCATTGGGGCGACCGCGACCAGTACGCGCGCCATCCGCCCGACCGCGCCGCTCGCGGTTGCCAGCGCGACGCCGGTGTACGCAATGGCTCCGCCGGTCATCGTGGGGCCCATTCCGAACGGCGGCACTTGGATCGGCGAAGGGCAAGCGAACGCGGCAATGACGTTTCGCTGGAATTGTGAGAAATGCGCCCTGGGCGCAAACGATTGGTTTGAAGTCGTCATCAGTTTCACCGACCGCGCTGGGGCACCGCGCACCTTTGCCGGCAGAACGCAGGAACGCTTTTTGGCGTTGAAACGGATTTACGAGGGCGGCGGTTTCGAGTTGTATCAAAAGGCGAAAGAAGACACCTTTTACTGGTTCGTCCAAGTCAAGCGCGAGCCGGGCAACGTGCCGCTTTCCGCGCCGAGCGACACCTGGAAATTTGTTTGGAAATAAATGCTGGGTAGACGATGATGAGCGAACGAATTTTGGTGATCGAAGACGAACAAAAGATCGCCGATTTTTTGCGGCGCGGTCTGACGTACGAAGGGTACCACGTAGACGTGCGCTACGATGGCGAAGCCGGCTTGAAAGCCGCGCGCGACAACCCGCCGGAACTGGTGATCCTCGACGTGATGTTGCCCGGGCTGGATGGCTGGGAAGTCTGCAAACGATTGCGCGCCGGCGGCAACGTGTCGATCTTGATGCTGACCGCCCGCGATGCGGTCGCGGATCGCGTCAAGGGTCTGGATGCCGGCGCAGACGATTACCTCACCAAGCCCTTTGCGTTCGAGGAACTGCTCGCACGCGTGCGCGCCCTGCTCCGCCGCAATCGTGTCACCGAAGAAACCATCTTTCGCTTTGCCGATCTCACGCTCAACGTGACTACGCGCGAAGTAATGCGCGGCAGTCGCAAGATCGAATTGACCACCAAAGAATTCGACCTACTCCATTTTTTTCTAAGGCACCCGCGTCAAGTACTCACTCGCGAAATGATCTATGATCGCATCTGGGGATATGATTTTGGCGGCGAGTCCAACATCCTCGAAGTGTATATCCGGTACCTCCGCACCAAATTGGAAACGGACAACGCACCGCGTTTGATTCAAACCGTGCGCGGTGTGGGCTATGCTTTGCGCGAAGAATAGACCCAGGGGCAACTCGTACCCGTTGCCCCACCCGGCGGATTCAACCGATGAATCTCATCTTTACTCTGATCAGTCTCGCAACAATCGTCTGCGCGTTGCTGGCGTTGTTCGGCTGGTGGCGGCGGCCCACCCCGGGCGCGGCGGCGTTCGCCTTGCTCATGACCGCCGTCACCGTGTGGACGCTCGGCGTGGTCTTGGGCTTGGCAAGCGCCACACTCGACGCTAAACTCCTCTGGGCAAAATTTGTGTTTCTCGGCATTGCCACCGTGCCGGTCGCCTGGGTCGTGTTCATCGCCGCGTACACCGGGCAGGCGCGGTGGTTAGCGCCCCGCACCGTCTTTTTGCTCTCGCTCGAACCAATCGTCACGCTCGTGTTAGCGTGGACAAACGAATGGCACGGCCTGATCTACACCAGTACGCGGCTCGTCACCGTCAACGATTACCCGATGGTCGCGGCGACGTTCGGCGTGTGGAGTTGGGTGCACACGCTCTATTCCTACGCGCTGATCTTGAGCGGCACGCTCTTGCTCTTTTGGGCAATTTTCCGGCTCCCCCGCTTTTTTCGCGCGCAAGCGTGGAGTTTGCTCGTCGGCGCGCTCGTGCCCTGGATCAGCAACATTCTCTCGGTGCTCGACCTCAGCCCGTTCCCCTTGCTCGATCTAACGCCGCTCGCATTTGCGATCAGCGGTGCGGCATTTGCGTGGGCGCTCTTTCGGTTGCGGCTACTCGAAATCGTGCCGGTGGCGCGCGAGCTCGTGATCGAAAAAATGAGCGACGGCTTGCTCGTCGTGGATGCGCGCGACCGCATCGTGGACATCAACCCCGCGATCCAAGGGATCATTGGCTTGCCCGCGCGCCAAATCATCGGGCAACGCGCCGAGTATGTGCTGAACACCTGGAGCAGTCTGCTCACAATCACCAAGCCGGCAGCGGCAATGCAAAGCGAGATCAGCATCCAGGTCGAAGGAAATCCCCGCGACTATGACGTTCGCATCACGCCGATGTTCGACCAGCACCAGCGTTTGGTGGGGCGCATCGTCTTGGTGCGCGACATTACCGATTTTCGGCGCGCGCGCCAAGAATTGGAACGCGCCAAAGCCACCGCCGAGGCGGCGGAGCGCGCGAAAAATGTGTTTCTGGCGACGGCGGGCCGCGAACTGCAAACGCCGCTCGCGCTGATCGCCAGCCACAGTACGACGTTGTTGACCGAGGCGCACGTCCAAAGCTTGCCGCGCTTTATCCGGTATCTCGAACAAACCGATACGGCGACGCGCCACTTGCTGGCGCTCGTCAACAATCTGATCGAATTGGTCAAGGTCGAAATGGACGCGATGCCGCTCACCCCGCGCGTCTTTGATCTCGTGCCGCTCGCGCACGAGGTCGTCGCCGAAGTTCAACCCATCGCCCAACGCAATGGGAACACACTCACCGTATTGGGCGACGCCGTGATGGGCATCAACGCCGACAAGGACAAGGTGCGTTGGATTTTGCACGCGCTGATCAAGAACGCCTCCCAGCACACGCACCAGGGCCAAGTGACCACGCAACTCACGCGCGCCACGATGGATGGCGCAAGCGGTTTTGTGATCCGCGTCAGCGACACCGGCATTGGCATTGCGCCGGAACAATTGCGCCGAGTGTTTGAACCCTTCGCCTCCACCGATCCTGCAGTCGCGCGCGTCTACGGCAACACCGGGCTAAGTCTCACCTTGTGCCAGCGTTACTGTACCTTGATGGGTGGCACAATCCAAGTCGCCAGCGAATTAGGGCAAGGCACAACTTTTACCGTGCGCTTGCCGTTGCGCGGCGGCGCGGGCTAACTTGCGCCGCCTCCGCGCGGGGAGAAAATTCGATGCGCCCGTTTTACTTCAAGCCGATCAGCAGTTTGCTCTTGTTCACTGGGATATTGCTCGCGTGCAGTCTGCCGTCATTCTTGCCGGGGCAAGCCAAGCCCACGCCCACGCGCACCGCCACCCTCACGCAACCGAGCGCCACGCCGATTCCGCCCACCGCCACGCCAGTGCCGCCAACTGCTACGCGCCCGCCCAGTCCGGTGCCCAGTCCGACCAACCGTATCTCCCCCACGCCGCCGCCCAGCCCGATCAGCCGCATCTCTCCCATGCCGCCACCCAGCCCGCAAGCCGAAAGCGCGCGCATCTACTGCCCCACCCAAAACGAGCAAGCGCGGCAAGCGTTCAACACAGGCAACACCTTGTCGCAACAAGGCAAGCTCGACGACGCCAAGGCGGCGTACCTCAAGGCAATCGAGCTCGACCCCAACTATTGCGACGCGATGGATAACCTGGGCCGCGTGTATCGGCGGCAGAACGATCTGGAACAGGCGATTGCGTGGTACAAAAAATCCATCGGGCTCAACGCCGTCAATCCAGTAGCGCACCAAAACCTCGCCGTGGCGTACCTCCTGCAGAAAAAATATGCGGAGGCAATCGGCGAATACCAAACGCTCGTGCGGCTCGACCCGAACGATCCCGAAGGGCATTACGGCTTGGGGATGGTCTACCTGCAACAGAATCGCCCGCAGGAGGCGCTGCCGCCGCTACTGCGCGCGGAAGAGTTGTACGTCGCGCGCGGCTCGGCGTATGTTGGCGACGCGCGCTATCAAATCGGGATCGCCTACTATGCGCTGAAAGAGTGGAGCAAGGCGCGCGACTATTTGGAGCAGGCATCGCCGGCAATGAAAGACACCGCCAACTGGAATTATGCGCTGGGAGTCTGCTACCTGTACCAATCGCCGCGCAACGTGGAACAGGCGCGCAAGTACCTCAATCGCGCCAAAGAACTGGGCGCACAAATTCCCGATGCCGTGTTGCAAGAGTTGAATCGTTAATGTCCATTCGCCTCCGGCTAACGCTCTGGTACGTCTTTTTGCTTGCGATCATTCTCGTCCTGTTCGCCGGCGCGTTGTACGCCGTGCTCTCGTTCAGTCTCTCCAACGAAGTGGATCGCCGGTTGCAGTTGCGCGCCTCCGAAGTGGAGACGACACTAGCAACCGTGCTCGCCGTGCAATCCGATCCGCGCGTCTTTTTGTTGCGCGGCGGCCGCGTCACCCTGCCGCCGGTAGACACCTTTGCCGAGCCAGGCGTGTTTCTCCAACTCACTACCCTCGAAGGCGTCGCGCTCTCTCGCTCCGAAAACCTGGGCGCGCAAACGCTCGCCGTGACCGCGGCGACCTTAGCCCAGGTTACGCGCGGCGAAGCGGTGTACGCGAATCTGACCAAGGATCGCGCGCCGTTGCGCGTCTACATCGCCCCGCTAACGATCCGCAATCAGGTACTCGCCGCCATCGTCGTCGCCGAATCGCTCAACGACGTGAGCAACACCCTGCGCCGGCTCGCCGTGCTGCTGATCGCCGGCATCGGCGCAGCGGTGGGGTTCGCGTTCGGCGTCGGCGCGATCCTTGCGTACACCGCGCTCGCGCCGATTGATCGCATCACCCAAACCGCGTCCACCATCGCCCGCTCGAACGATCTAACGCGCCGCATCGAACACAAGCTCACAAACGATGAAGTGGGGCGGCTCGCGGAAACCTTCAACGCGATGCTCACGCGCATCGAGGAATTGTTTCGCGCGCAACAACGCTTTGTCGCCGATGTCTCGCACGAGTTGCGCTCGCCGCTCACCGCCATTCGCGGCAACCTCGATCTCTTGCGCCGCGGCGCGCTGGACGATCCCGCCGCACGGCAAGACGCGTTCGCCGCCATCGAATCCGAAGCCGCGCGGATGCAACGCCTCGTGCAAGATTTGTTGTTGCTCGCGCAGGCAGATGCCGACGTGACGCCGCGCGTCGAGAAACGATTGGTCGAACTCGACACGCTACTGCTCGATGTGTTTCGCCAAGCCCGCCTGAGCGCACACGGCGTCAAGGTTACGCTCGGCAGCGAAGATCAGGCGCAAGTGTTCGGCGACCAGGATCGCCTGAAGCAAGTCTTTCTCAATTTGCTGGACAATGCGATCAAGTACACGCCGAGCGGCGGCCAAGTGACGCTCGCGTTCAACCGCGCAGACGACTGGGTGCGCGTCACCGTCGCCGACACCGGCATCGGCATTCCGGCGAAAGATTTGCCGCACATTTTCGATCGCTTTTACCGCGTGGACAAGGCGCGCTCGCGCGAGCAAGGCGGCACGGGGCTGGGGCTTGCCATCGTCAAAACGATTATCGAAGCGCACGGCGGACGCATCGAAGCCGCCAGCGTCGCCGGCAAAGGCAGTCAGTTCACGGTGTGGTTACCCGCCGCAAAATAAAAATCCTTCGGGAGTGGCGCCCCGAAGGATTTTTTGTTTGGCGATCTCGACACGCCAGTTATTTGATCACGAACGACAGCACGATCAGCACGATGAAAAAGAACCCGGCGAACAGAGCGATCCGTTTGAGATCGCTGTAAATGTGCGAATAGTCGTACGTTTGCGGCGTGACTAGGACACGGTTCGCGCCCAGGATCGCTCGCGCCGGCGCGACAACCGGCGCTTCGGCGACCGCCGCATCGTCCGCTTCGGCTTCGCTCGGCGGAACAAACGTGCCCGGCACGCGGCGCATTGCCGCGCGTTCTTTCATCTTGCGAGTTTTCTTCGGCATGAAACAACTCCTTCCAATTTATGATTGCGGCGCGGATTATAAACGAGATTCGCGCGGAGGACAAATTTGGCTTACGGCGCCAGTTCGCCGACGACGATCAAACGATGCGTGTCAATGCGGTACGGCGTGCAGGTGATCAGCGTAAGGATCGGCGTTTTGGACGGCGCGAGCACGCTCAAATCGGTGGGCACGACGACGCGCTTGGATTTGATCACATACCGAAACGAGGTTTTGCCGGCGTGCACGAAAACATCCTTGCCCACTTCGATTTTTTCCAGATCGCGGAACGGCTCGCCGTACACGTCATTGTGCCCGGAGAGAATCAGGTTGCCGCGCTCGCCGGGATTGGGCGTGCCCACGCGATGCCCCACGCCTTGCTTTAATTCTTCCCAGGAATCTCCCTGTACGATGGGCCAATCAATTCCCAGCGTCGGAATCACGATGCGCGTGGGCGAACGCGGACCGGGCGTCGGCACCGGTAGGGCGGCAATCGTCCGCAGTTGAATGCCCAGCGCCGCCGGCGCGGACTCGGGCGCGGAAGAACTGCCCGGCAATTCGTTTGTCTGCCCCAACGGTGGAAACGACGAGCCGGGCAATTCGCCGCTCGGCGCGTTGCTCGTCGCATTCGGCGTGGCAACGCGCGCTTGCACCACTTCGCGGTTCAGCGTATCCAAATTCGCCAACGACGTGACGACGATGGCGAGCAAACCCAGCACCGCCAAAACTTCCACCACGAACAGCAACCGATCTCGAAACGACGCGCGTTTCTTCGCCGGGCGCGTCGCCGGTTTTTCGCCCGCCGGCATCACTGTCACCGGGCGGAAGCGTCGCCCGTCTGCGCCATCGGCAAACTGGCGCGCGCGCTCAATCCGCCGGCGTTGTTCGACCAGGGTTTCGAGTTCGTCTAGACTCAATTCTTCGACACTGCGTTTATCCGCCATGCCCATCCAACTCGTGGATCGTGCGCTCCATCAAATCCACCGCGGCTTGCAAAGTCGCCGCGTCGAATTTGAAGGTCGCGCCTGCCGCCGCGTACAATTCCGGCAAAGACACCGTTCCGCCGAGCGCAAGCGCGCGCCGATAACTCGCCACCGCGCCGGCTTGATCGCGCAAGGCGTTGCCCCACACTTGCACCGCGCCCAATTGCGCCATGCCGTACTCGACGTAGTAGAACGGGACTTCGTGAATGTGCAATTTGCGATGCCAGCCCGTCGTCATTTCTTGTTCGAGGCCGCTCCAATCCTCGCCGCGCATAAAGCGTTGCCACTGCCGCGCCCACTCGGCGTCGCAGTTTGCCGCGTCACGCGCCGCGTCTGGGTTTTCGTACACCCAGTGTTGAAATGCATCCACAACCGCCATGTAGGGCCAGAACAAGATCATTTTTTCGAGGTGCTCGATGCGCGCCCGCGCCGCGTCCGCCGCCGTGTAGACGCCACCCGCTTGGCGCGCGAGGTACGGTGACGCGAGCAATTCCATCGCCATCGAAGCGACCTCGGCAAATTCCGAGCCGACCGCGCGCTGGTGATGGTACGGCAACGCGTACCGCTCAAAGTTGTGGAACGCGTGCCCGCTCTCGTGCAAGAGCGTCGTCACATCGGCGTGCAAGCCCACCGCGTTGCCAAACACAAACGGACGTTTGCTCATCGCAAAACTGGTGCAGTACGCGCCGGGCGCTTTATTCTTGCGATTCGCCACATCGAGCAAGTTCTCGCGCATCATCGTGTCAAAGTACTCGCCCAGTTTCGGATCGACGCGGTGAAATATGGAAGCGGCAAGCGCCTTGAGTTCGGCTTCGGTTTGGAACGGTTTGAGCGGCGGGCGCTGCAACGGGTCTACGTCCAAATCCCAGGGGCGCACAGACGCAAGTCCGAGCCGTTGCGCGCGGCGCGCGTACACGCGTTGCGCCGCCGGCACGACCGCCTGCTCGATGGCGCGATGAAACGCGCGGCAATCGTCCGGCGTGTAATCGAAGCGCGCCAGGTCTTGCCACTTGTA
>CAIKBD010000135.1 GCA_903825565.1 uncultured Anaerolineales bacterium
ACGGCTCGCCGCGTACGTGCATGCCGATGCCGCCGATCTCGTTTACGTGCCCAATGCGACAACCGGGCTAAACATCGTCGCGCGCAGTTTGCGCTTGCAACCCGGCGATCAGGTGCTCACCACCGATCACGAGTACGGCGCGCTGGATCGGACGTGGCAATTCCTCTGCGGCAAAACCGGCGCGACGTACAGCGCACAACCGCTTGCCACGCCACTGACAACCGCCGCAGAGTTCGTCGCTCAATTTTGGGCGGGCGTTACACCGCGCACGCGCGTCATTTTTCTCAGCCACATTACGTCGCCGACCGCGCTCATTTTTCCGGTCGCCGAAATTTGCCGACGTGCGCGCGCCGCGGGCATCCTCAGCATCGTGGACGGCGCACATGCCGTCGGGCAAATTCCGTTGGACTTGGAAAACCTCGGCGCAGATTTTTACAGTTCGAACCTGCACAAGTGGCTCTGCTGTCCAAAGGGTGCGGCGTTTCTGCACGTGCGACGCGAGCGACAAGCATTGGTCGAGCCGTTGGTGGTCAGTTGGGGTTACGCGTCCGCGCAACCGAGCGCGTCGCGTTTCGTGGACGAACAAGAATGGACGGGGACGCGCGACATTGCGGCGTACCTCGCCACGCCGCGCGCCATTCAATTCTTCGAGGAGCAGGACTGGGACGCGGTGCGCGCGCAATGTCACACGCTCGCACAGTACGCCCGCGCACGGATCACCGCGCTGACCGGTTTACCGCCGCTTGCGCCGGATTCCGCCGCGTGGTACAGTCAAATGATCGCGCTCCCGTTGCCGCCGTGCGATCCCGCGCAACTCAAACTGCGCCTGCTCGATGAATTTCACATCGAGGTGCCCATCGTCGTTTGGCGCGCGCGTCCACACATTCGCATTTCGATTCAAGCGTACAACACCCAGCAAGATGTCGAACGCTTGATTGACGCGTTGACTCAACTTTTGAATTTGCCGGCGTGAGGCACGCCCACAGCGGCAACACCAGACAAAACGAAACGCGTTCCAGAATCTGGAACGCGTTTCGTTTTGGACGCAGAGGGCGCGCTAGTTAGTTGCGTTGATGAAATTCGACTTCGGCGTGCCCGCCGTTCAGTTCCACGTCGGCGTAAATGTTCAAACCGAGCGGGATCACGCGCCAGACACCGGTGCACGCGTGCGCGAACTCAACCGCGTAAGGTCCCCGCTCCGGTTTCGTACCCGTGTTTTTCGGATCGCTGATCCAACTGCCGTCGGTTGTCGCCACGACGACGGGCCAATCGCCTTTACCGACGACAATCGCGGCAAGCGAGCAAGGGCCCCTGCCCACGGTGTTCGTGATCAGCACGGCTTCCCACATCCCTGAAAATGGACTTGCCGGCGCGGGTGGGCCAATCACAACCGGCGGATTGCTGGGCGGGTTCACCGGCGGTTGCACGACGAGCGGCGGGTTGTTCGCCGGCGGCACATAGATCGGCGGCAAATTGATGCTAGGTCCCGGTTGCATGTTCGCCGGCGCTTGCCCGTTCGGGATGTATAATTTTTGCCCCGACCAAATGAACGAAGGGTTGGACAGCTTGTTGGCGATCTGGATCGCGTACGGCGTGGAGTTGTACCGCGTGGCGATGTGCGCGAGGTAATCGCCGGAGCGGACGATGTGGTACACATTTTGCGGCACCGGTTGCGGCACAGGCATCGGCGCCGGCGAGCCGTAACCGGGGATACGCAAAGTCTGCCCGGGATAAATCCAATAGTTGAACAGGCGGTTGGCTTGCATCACCGCGTTGACCGAGGTGCCATACCGCGTCGCAATCGAAAACAGCGTGTCGCCGTTTTGCACCACATACGTCGCAGGACCCGGCATCGGACCGGGCATCGCGCCACCGGGCACGAGCAACCGTTGACCGATGAAAATAAAATCCGCGTTGCGAAGGTTGTTCGCTTGCATCACCGCGTTCACGGTGGTGCCGTACCGCGCGGCAATCGAAAACAGCGTTTCGCCCCAACTGACCGTGTGGTAGGTCGGGACATCGGCGGACGCGCGCGGCACATCCAGGAGTGCGAACCCAAACCCAAGCGCGAACAAAATCAAACTGGCTAGAATTAAATGGCGATACGTTTGCATCTTTCCTCCTCTGCTTTGCGGAGCGGCGCGCGGTTCGCTTCGCCTTGCTCAACCTGGCTAAATTCTACTCCAATTCTAAACGCGTGTCAATATCTTATGCAACCGGAAAGACATTGATTTTGCGCGCCGGCTGTGCGACGATTTACACCAGTGCGGCTTGACCGGCTTTTTCGACGCGTACTCGATCCAGCCGGGCGACGACATTGCCGGGCGCATCGCCAAGGGCTTGGAAGAGTGCGACGTGTATGTGCCGCTTCTTTCGCCCGATGCGGTGGCGTCCAAATGGTGCGAACTGGAAATCAACACCGCGATCAATCTGGGGATGGAACACAAGCGCACAAGCCCCACGCGTGAAGAACGTCCGCGCATTGTTCCGGTTGTGATCAAGCCGTGTAAACTGCCAGTCCTCCTGCGCGGGAAACTGCATATCCCGTTTGACGGACGCTACGACGACGCGTTCCACGAACTGCTGACCAAGGGCTTTGGCGTGACAGCCACGCCGCCGAAAGCCGATTCCCCCAAGCCCGCGCCCGCACCGGCAAAACCAGCAAGCGCGCCGCCCGCGCCGCGCATTGTAACGCCACCCGCGCCCGAAATCCTCACGCCACTGAAAAAACCGGCGACGCTGCCGGAACGTTTCACGTACCCGGAAACCGGCGCGGAAATGATCTTGATCCCCGCCGGCGAATTTGTGATGGGCGAAGATAGCAATGCCCACAAGGTTTACCTCGATGCGTTTTACATTGCGCGCTACCCGGTGACAAACGCCGAGTACAAAAAATTCGTGGATGCGACGAAACAGCGCGCGCCCAAGCACTGGTCAGACGGAAAAATTCCGGTGGGCAAGGACAATCACCCGGTTGTGTATGTTGACTGGGACGACGTGCAGGCGTATTGCCGCTGGCTCACCGCCAAGTTAAAAGGTAAAAGTCAAAAGTCCAAAGTGGAGCGCGATGGACAACTTTTAACTTTGGACTTTGAGCTTGATACCTGGCAAGTGCGTTTGCCGACGGAAGCGGAGTGGGAAAAGGCAGCGCGCGGTACGGACGGGCGAAAATATCCGTGGGGTGATGAATTGCCGGACGCGACGCGGTGCAATTTTAACAACAATGAAAAAGGCACGACGCCGGTCGGCAAGTATTCGCCGCGAGGGGATTCGCCGTATGGGGTGGGGGATATGGCGGGGGATGTGTGGGAATGGTGCAGTTCGGTGTACAAACCGTACCCGTATCGTGCCGATGACGGACGCGAGGATTTGAAGGCAAGTGGCATCCGCGTTGTGCGCGGCGGCGCGTTCGGCGATGTATCCAACCTCGTGCGCGCGGCGTTTCGCCGCTGGGATGCCCCTGACCTCGGGAGTGTCAACGTCGGTTTTCGCGTCGTCGCGTGCGCGTCCTAACTCTGCACTCTGATCCCTCTGGACTCTGAACTCTGAATAGGAAAGGGGGCTGGGGGAAAACTACGTTCGCATCGCGCCCCAGCGCGCGGCAAACCCCAGACCTGCCAGGTCTTCAAGACCTGGCAGGTCAAACACACCGGGCGTTTTGCCAAACGCCCCTACCCAGCTTCGGGGTGTGCGTCACATTTTTGGGCGAACGCCGCCGCCGATTCAAATCGGCGGCTGACGCTGGCACGTCTTTGAAGCGGCGCAAAGAGCCGCGCGATGGTCGTGCCAGCGAGGTAGAAATCGGTTGGAAACCGATTCGCGCAACTCGGTTCACCGAGTTTTCACCGATTGAGCCGTCGTTTTCAAACGACGGCGGTAGTACCAAAATTTTGACGCCCACCCCCAGTTTCGCAAGCGGTTGACGCTCGTTCCGAACGGGGCTATAATTCGCGCGGCGGAAAGGAGTGGTATGACTGCATCCAAATCGTTTTTTGATTCGCTAAATGATCTTTGGAAATGGCTGTGGGGTTCGGAAGCGAGCGTGCCGCCCGAACCACAGCCCGCTCTCCCGGACGCTCCGCCGCCGCCGCAACGCCCGCGCGTGTTGCTCTTGGTGTTCAACCCGGTGGTGGAAGCCGCCACGGGTAAAAAGTTGATCGAGGTCAAACGCTGGAACGATCCGGAAAAATTGGCGGCGGATTACATCGCCGACGTGGCGCAATGCAGTGGCGGCTTGGTGCAGTACCAAATCGTCGAACGGATCGAGGCGGATGAAATTCCGCGCAAGGCGGACGGCTATCAGTACACGCCGCAACAATATCTCCAGGTGATGGCGACGAACGTCGGCGCGCACGCGCCGGACTTGGTGGATTACGACGCGATCATTTCGCGCTACGATTTGCTGACGCGCGTGACGACCGGCGCGATTGACGAAGTGTGGTTATTCGGCGCGCCGTATTTCGGTTTTTGGGAAGCGGCAATGGCGGGCAAGGGCGCGTTTTTCTGCAACGGGGGACCCATCCAGCGCACCGATCAATGCCCGCGCAAATTCGTGCTGATGGGCTTTAACTACGAACGCGGCGTCGGCGAAATGCTCGAAGACCTGGGGCATCGCGCCGAGACAATCCTCGCGCGGGTTTTCCGGGTCGAACGATTTTGGGAGTGGGCGTACAATCGCAACCGCGTCCCGGCAATGGTCGGCGAACGCGCGCTCAATTTGTACGAACGCTTTATGTGTTTCGAGCAGATCGCGCCGGGCAAGGCGAACGTCGGCTCGCTGCACTATGCGCCGAATAGCGGGGTGGATTACGAATGGGGCAACCCCACGCCGGTGCAATCCTGCGCCGACGATTGGCTGCAATTTCCCGATTTGCCCAATCCGCCGAATTATCGTCCGATGACAACGCGCGAGTGGGGCGGCGGCGATATTCGCGCACATCATCAATGGTGGCTCGCGCGCTTGCCCAAAGCGGCAGGCGCAACCGACGGCATCGCCAACAATTGGTGGCGCTATGTGATCGATCCGAACAGCGTCGAATGATCGCGCCCACTCTGAAAAATGGAACGCGGCTCATCCCGAGCCGCGTTTTTTCTTTCGGCGCAAACGCGCCAAGTGAT
This sequence comes from uncultured Anaerolineales bacterium, assembly GCA_903825565.1. Classification (GTDB taxonomy): domain Bacteria; phylum Chloroflexota; class Anaerolineae; order UBA4142; family UBA4142; genus CAIKBD01. The sequence continues at coordinate 5,119 of CAIKBD010000135.1, forward strand.
CTTGTCGCGGGTCTGGGCGCAGACGGCATTTTTAGCCCCTAATTCAAAATGGCTTGCGTACAGAACAAATGTGTGATATAATCGCGCCACAGTCGAAAAGCGATTGGATGTGCGTGACCCCGGTCAGTTTATTTCAAAGGAGGAACAAGATGTATCAAAGACTCGTTCTGGTCGGGAACCTGGGGCGTGACCCGGAAATGCGGTACACGCCGCAAGGCACCCCCGTAACCTCTTTGTCGGTGGCGACGAGCCGCAAGTACACCGCGGCGGACGGGCAACTGAAGGAAGAGACGCTGTGGTTCCGAGTTTCCGTGTGGGGCAAGCAAGCCGAAACCGTCAACCAGTATCTCACCAAAGGGCGCAAAGTCCTTGTCGAAGGGGAACTAGTCGGCGATGAAAACGGCGGACCCCGCATCTGGACGGACAAGGATGGCAAGCCGCGCGCCTCGTTTGAAGTGCGCGCGATCACCGTCCGGTTCATTGATAGCAAACGGGATGCGCCCGCCAGCGGCGCGTCTAGCTCGCCAGCGGCAAACGGCGATGCTGGCGAAGCGATGGCAAGCGGCGAAGATTTGCCGTTCTAACCGAATTGAAAACTGCAAGCCGCTCATTTAGGCGGCTTGCTTTTTTTGCCCCGTAAAAAAATGAGCGCGTGTAGCCAAATTTGAAATTTGGCTACACGCGCGATGGAGTAGACATGCACGCCAAACGATTGCGCTGGGGAATTTTAGGCGCGGCGCGAATTGCTCTGCGCGCGGTGATTCCGGCAATTCAACAATCCACAAACGGCGTTGTCACCGCCATTGCGAGCCGCGATGCGCCAACCGCGCAAGCCGCGGCGCAAAATTTGGGCATCCCGCACGCGTTCGATTCCTATGCCGCTTTGCTCGATTCGCCGAACGTGGACGCCGTTTACATTCCCTTGCCGAATCACTTGCATCGCACGTGGACGATCCGCGCGGCAGAGTGCGGCAAGCACATCTTGTGCGAAAAACCGTTCGCGCTCAATGTGCACGAAACGGACGAAATGATCGCCGCGGCGCAACAGTCCCGCGTCGTGTTGATGGAAGCGTTCATGTACCAATTCCATCCCCAGTTTGCGCGCGTGCGCCAGCTTGTTGCCGATGGCGCGATTGGCGCAGTGCGAACGATTCGGAGCGCGTTCTGCTTCACGGTCGCGCGCCCCGACGACATCCGCCTAAAACGCGAAATGGGCGGCGGCGCGCTAATGGACGTGGGTTGCTACTGCGTGAACATGCCGCGCTTGCTCATCGGCGCGGAGCCGACCCAGGTGCGCGCGCACGCGACGCCACACGCTAACCGCCAAGTAGACGAAGCGTTTTTCGGCATCCTCGATTTTCCCGGCAACGTTCAAGCCGTGTTCGATTGCAACTTGCGTGCAGATTATACCGAGTGGCTTCAAATTCAAGGCACGGCGGGCCGCCTCGAAGTGCCGCGCCCGATCAAGCCGATGGACAAACCGGCGGAAATCATCTTGCGGCGCGGCGAACGCCCCGACGCGCTGGCAACACTCACGTCGATCACCATTCCGCCGGCAAATCATTATCAGTTGATGGCGGAACATTTTGCGGACGCCGTGTTGAACGGCGCGCCGCTTGCTTACCCGCCCGCCGCTGGGCGCGCGAATATGCGCGTGCTCGATGCGCTCGTCCAAGCGGCGGCAACCGGCTGTGCGGTCACGCTTTGAGCGCAACAAAATCAAAACCTGGCGTGAATCGGCATCCACACCAGGTTTTGATTTTCGGGCGATCTTATTTTGGCAGTGTCACATTCGATTTTTTGTAGGGGCGGGGTCATCCCGCTTTGATACCAGGGCGACAAGACGTCGCCCCGCGTTAATCCGACATTGCCAAACTATCCAGGCGGTATCAGCGATTGCGCGAGTTGCAACTTGTTGCCGTCGGGATCGTAGAACGTTCCCAGGATCACCATGCCCGGCAACTCCTCCACCTCATCGCAACGCACCCCCTTGGCGCGCAGGCGCGCGATTGTGCCGCGCACGTCTGGGCAGGTCAACGTCGCCACGCCGCCGCCGCCAATCGGTATTCCGCTTTTCGCCGTCCACCGATTGATCGCGAGGTGTGGGAGCGTGCGTCCGTACTCGATCCAGCCCGCTTCTTCTAACGCAAAGGCGACGGGCAAGCCGAGTGTTTCGCCGTAGAATTTTTGGGCGGTAGCCCAATCGCTCACGTTGTACCACACCACGTTGAGTTCCCGAATATCGTCACTCCAGGGCGGCGGCGCGGGCGGTTGTGCCGCGCGGGTGCGCGGAGCCGCCCGGCGAACCGGTTTCCGCGCCGGTTGTTTTTTGGTTGGACTCATAGTTTCCTCCTTGCGCCTAATTGTAGCGCAGAATCCTCGTCATGCCTAGTCCCATCGGCGGATGGGTGTTTGCTCACTGGCGCTTTGCCCATTTGCGAATCAACGTCGTCGCCCAGCCGTAATGCTGGCAGGTGTTGCCGGCGACGAGATCGCCCAGCGTCCACTTTCCCGTCCACGTAAACCGACCCGGCGTCGCCAAGTCCGCATCGGAAAAAGTTTGAACCGTTTTCAGAATTTTGCGGTATGACGTGCGCGACTCGGTGAATATTTCATCCACACCGCGACGGCGATACTTTTCAAAAATTTGCTGATTCAAATCCGGCAGATCACCCCAGGTCATTTGCGGCGCCGGCAATTGCACTATCTGCCCGCGCAAGCCGGCGGTGTACCAGCCGAGAAAGCGTTGCTCCCAGTCGAATAGATGCGCGAGTACATCCTTCACCGCCCAGCCCGCCTCGGTGACGCCGGGCTTGGCGAGGTCTTGGCGACTCAGTGCGCCAATCGTCGCTTCAAGCTTGGCGCGTTCACGCGCGATCTCGTCAATCAGTTCCGCTTTCGTCCAATTCTTTTTCATCGGTTATTTTCCCCCGAAATAAAATGTAGCCAAGCGGTGGACTAGTCGTCGCCGATAATTTTGAACTCGCGCGGCGCAAGCGGCGCGGCTATATTTGCCGGCAGATAATACGGATTCGCGGCGAAGCCGTACGGCGCTTGCGGTTGCATTTGTGGCGGCGCGACGACGATCATCGGCGGCTGTGCCGCGAATTTTTGCGCGCCATAATCAAAGCCGATTTCGCGCGGCGGCTCGGCGCGGTTCCAGTTTTGGTTGATGGCGAGCATCACGCCAATCGTCATCGGCACGCTCGCGCTGATGCCGCACAACGCGCCGACGACCACCGCCATCGCTTCGTTCGACAGCCGATTGCCCACGATTGCCGCGAGAGTCACGGCGAACACCGCGCCAATCAAGATGAGTCCGTTTTTCATTTTATTGTCTCCTGCCCAATTCAAAATTTTATTGGCGCGCGTGCCACTGCGCGATGAGGCGCGCCGGCAACGATTGCGCCGTGTCGGTGGCGTCGCCGTGCGGTTGGAGAAACGCCGGCAGTGCGCGCGTTTCGATGTGCGCCGCTTGAAAATGAATCGTTTCCCCCGCCGCGACGAGAATGAAATCGCCGCGCCCGGCAAGTTTCTCCGCACCGGTGCCGCCGATGCCGGCGGCGACGCGCGCATCGTCGGTGCTGGCGACGCGCCCAACGAGCCGCACCGGAAAATTCGCCTTGATCAACCCGCCGACGGCGCGCACGGTGGGTTTTTGCGTGCAGGCAATTACCGATACGCCGGCACTGCGCCCGCGCTGAACCAAGCGGGTGAGCCGGGCTTCGAGTTCGCCGCCGCACGTTTGCATCCAATCCGCCAATTCATCCACGACGACGACGATGCGCGGGCGATTCACGCCGCGTCCCTCGCGCCGCTCCATTTCGGAAACCAGGTAACGCATCCGCGCGAGCGTTTCGTCGGCGGTGTGGACAATTGGAAAGAGCAGATGCGGCGTCGCCGCAAACGGTTCCAAGCCGTGCGCTTTGGGATCGAACAGCGCGAGTTGGAGATCGCGCGGCTTTTGATGACGCGCGAGCGATGCAAGGATCGTGCGCGCGAGTTCCGTTTTGCCGCTCCCAGTCGTGCCGGCGATCAACACATGCGCGACCTCCGGCGAAGAGAGCCGCAGTAGCAAGGGCACGCCGTCCGCGTCGAGACCCAGGATGGCGGTGCCGGCGGAAGCGAGGATGCGGCGCAAGTGTTCGTCGCGTTGCATCTGGGCGTCGAGTTCGCGCAACGAAACCACGCGCGCATCGCGGCGCGGAATTTCGAGCGAGAGGATTCCGTTGAGGCGCGTCAAACGCGCCGAGGCAGTTCCAAGTGCCAAGGCGACCTCCTCGGTGAGCGATTCGAGCCGCGCGAGTTTCGTTGTCGCGGCGGGCAGGAGATGAAATTGGATCGTGCGCGGCGTCATGCGCCCACCCCACACGCGCGCGGGCGCTTTGTGCGCGGTCAAGACCATTTCGATCCGGTCTGCTTGAAAATCGAGCGCGCGTTGATCCATAGCCAATCACAATTTGCCGATGCGCCCATTCGTTTCCCCGGTTTGCGCGGGGCGCTTCGGCGCGGTGCGCTAATCGGTCCACCCGACGCGGCGTTCTTCGCCAAGCACGCGTGCGGCTTGCGCCACGCGTGGCGGGGGCGCAACCTCTGGCGCGGCGGGTGGCTCGACGCTTTTTTCCGGCGGCGTTTTTTTCGCCAGCCATTCTTGTAGTTGGATGATTTTGGCGGCGACGATCTTGGAACGCGTTTCGGCGGCGGGCGGCGTTGGTGCGGCGAGCGCGGTCGGCGCGGGCAATGCCGATACGACCGGCGGCGCAATTGCCGGCGCGCTGGGCGCGGATGCGGGCGTGGTGCGTGGGGCACGCGGCGCGCGCGCCGGTTTGGCGGGGAGCGCCGTGCCGGGCGGCGCAATCATTGCCCCGTCCGGCGCGATCAGCGCGGCGCGCAACGCGCACGCCACGCAATCGCGCGGTTCGCGGATCGGCATAACTTTGGCGGCGCACGCGGCGCGTTCGAGCGAAATGATCTCGGAAGCGAAATCATCCCAGACGCGGGTTTTGCCATTGCTCCAACGCACGACGATGGGCGGGCGCGTGGAATGATCGAGCGTGGCGCGCAGGTGCGCGCAATTGATCTGGATGACCGGGCAAGCGTGACAAACGCTCGGCGTGATCTCGCGGTCGCCGGTTTTGATTTTTTCGCACAAGATATGCCCTTCGTCGTCGGCGCGCCGAAACGGGCAGGGTTTGAGGTTTGGCATGTTCACACAGGCGCGGCGCGTCCGCGCCGGCGCAAATAAAACACTTGTTCTATTTGCGATTATACAATAGAACAAGTGTTCAAGTCAAGAGGTAAACCGCCGCGCAACCTTAAAAATCGCGCGGCGGAATTTTTTATGCGGGCAGTTTTTGGAGTTGGCGGACGACGAGGATGACTTTACCTTGAATCTCGATGTTGCGCGCGTCGGCGTAAAACGGTTTCATCGTCGGGTTCATCGGTTGGAGGCGGATGCGATTGCCCTTTTCCCGATAGACGCGTTTGAGGGTGGTTTCGTTTTTATCGCGGAGCCACACGGCGCACATTTCGCCGTTTTGCGCGGATTGCGCGCGTTTCATCACGACGACATCGCCATGATTGATCAGCGCGTCAATCATCGAATCGCCGCGCACTTCGAGCGCGAACAGTCCTTCCGGGTCCGTGACGAGTTCGCGGGTGAGCGCGAGCATTTCGCCGTCGTGTTTGGTCAAGCCGTCGAAGGTGGGGAGCGGGATGGGCGTGCCGGCGGCGATTTTACCGAGCAGAGGAATTTGCACCAAGCCGACGCTCTCTGCCAGCGATTTGGCTTGATGCCCCACCACACGCAAACCGCGCGAGACTTCTTTCTCGCGCTGGATGAGTCCTTCGCGGGCGAGGATATTGAGATTATAGTTCACGACGGATGTGGACGAGATGCCGACGTGACTACCAATTTCGCGAATTGTGGGTGGACGCCCCTTGTCGCGCATGAACTTGGTGATAAATTCATAGATGCGGTGTTGGCGGTCTGAGAGTCCCATGGTCTCATCTCCTTGGGCGCGGTCCGCGCCGAACATTTGTCCGCATTATACCACGAACACCTGTTCGGTGTCAAGCCGCAAAAAATGGGGGTTTCGGGGCAACATTTACAACGCGGGCAAGTTGGTTTAAACTGATGTACACTAAAGTTCAAGGTGGGCCACCATGTTCGATTTTCTCTTTCTCGTTCTCAGTCTGCCGGTGTTTGCGCTCGCGTGGCGGTGCGTCGAGTGGCTCGTGTCCCGGTGCACACGCGCGCCGCACAACGCGCCGCGCTATGTGACGTTGCTGTACGATGTGTTGGCGGTGAGCGGCGGCATTGTGCTCGCCTTCTCTCAGGTGTGGACGGTCGGCATTGCGTTCGTCAACGTCGAGCCATATTCGGTGGGCGATCTATTTTTCATTTCCCTAATCGGCTATCTCGTTTACAATTTCGGCACGCCGCTCACCCGCCGCCATCGGGAAGTGAGTTTGCATCACGTGCTCGTCGGCGGTGTTCTGATCATCGCCATCGTGTGGGGTTATCCCAGCATGATTCTTCCGCTCTGGTTGTTGGTGGAGCTCACCGAGTTGGTCGCGCAAATGCGTTATTTTATGCAACACACGCGCTGGGAACAGTTTGGCGTTCGGTTGGAGTACTGGGTGCGCGTGGTCAAGTTGATCGCGCTGATCCCGGTCTTGGCGTTTGCCCACAGCGTACCCTGGTATTGGGACGCGCCGCTCTGGGTCGCGGCGATTTACTTTGCGCTGATGTACTATTTGATGTGGATGTACATTTACGAAGTGCGCCTGTCCGCCAAACGCGTTGCGGAATTGCGCACGGGCAAACGCTAAGCGCGGGCATGCCGCCTTGCCTCTTGCGATGGTGCTTGCCGCGCGTTACCTGTTTGCACGCGGCGCATAAAAAACTGGGAAGGTTTCTGCAACCTTCCCAGTTTTTGTCTACAACGCCCCGTTGTCGAGCAGACGTTTCAAGTCGGTCAGGGTCCCGCGCCAATCCGTCGCCACGTCGGTCGGCATTGCGCCCGCGCTCGTGATCCAAAAAGTTTTCATCCCTACGCGCCGTGCCGGGATAATGTCCATCGGCACTTCATTGCCGATCATCACACACTCACCGGGGTCAACCTGCAAGCGCGTTGCGATCTCGCGGTAGTAGGCGGGGTTCGGTTTGCTCGCGTGCATCGTCTCGTAATCGGTGATCAGCGCGTACGCAAAATCGCCGAGGTTGCCCCACTGCAAGCGTTGCTCGATTGCGGCGCGCGGGAACAGCGGGGCGGTCGCAATCGCCACGGTGTACTTGCGCTCAAACGCGTGTTGCACGATCTTGCGCGACAATTCAATCGGCGTAACAAACGCGCGCAGATCGCGGTACTCGCGCGCGTAAAAATCGTCGAACAGCGGCATCACTTGCTCGCGCGCCAAGCCCGACCGCGTGAAAAAATCGTCGGCGAACACTTGCGCGTTCGTGCGCTGGGGATCGTTGTTGCGCATCATCACTTCGGTGGACGCTTTTAATTGCGCGATAAATTTTTGCGGGTCCACCAAGCCGCCCAGCTTTTGGGTCAACGCCTTAAAGTACGGCGGCAAAAACGTGTCCATCGAATTTTCGATTAGCGTCCCGTCCAGATCGAACAGCAAGGTTTTCGTCATCGCATCCTCATCAGGAAAATTGGTGTGCCGGCTTACTGCCCGTGACAATTTTTGTATTTGCGTCCGCTCCCGCACGGGCACGGATCGTTGCGGCTGTGCGGCGGCACGATTTCGTCCTCGTCGTCCTCGTCGTCAAACAGATCGTCATACGTGTCCTCATCCATCGCCGACGCTAAAGTGGGCGGCGCGCGAAGGATCAGCGCAAAACCACCCAGCACGATAAAGCCCATGCCCAGCGCGATCAACGTCGCTTCGAACGTTTTGAGATCAGCGATGAGCATCAACACGCGCCCAACGAGGACGAGACCCATGCTGGCAACGAGTGTGATCAGCAGGAGCAGCCCTAATAACAAGAGCGCGAAAAAGAGTGTGCCTAAAAACGGAAGGATGTTTTTCATTGCTCAATTCCCTAACTCGGACAAGCCGAAAGCAAAACCATTTTATTGGACGCGGACGAGCGCGGACAAGCGCAGACAAAAAACATCCGCGTTCTCGGCGTTAATCCGCGTCCCAAAAATCTTTGCTTGTTGTGCAAAGATTTCACCGACAAGATATTAAATGTGCGAGGGTGGTCGGGTTTAGCGCAACGCGTCCGCCAACAGCGCCTGCGTTTCCGGGTTCTTGAAATAATCGTGCGCGTCGGGCATCGCGTTCGCCACCTCGACGAAAATATCGTGGACGCGAAAATCGGACGCGTGAAAGTACGCGCCGATCACATCCGCCACAAAATCGTTCGTGTCGTACACATTGTGCCAGCGCGCGACATTCGGCAACGCAATCGCGCCGAGACTCGCCGGACGAAAACGCAGTTTGACGAGTTTGCCGAGCGGACAGCCCAGCGTAAACCAAATTGCAATTTTGTATTGCGCGGCGAATTGCCGCAACACGTCGTAGGTTGCCACCGTGCCGAGACTGTGCGTGACCAGCACGATTTCGTCGTAATCCTGCATTGCTTGGTCAAACGCTTTTTTCAGGCGGATTTGAACCTGGGCGGCGGCGTCGCCGTCGAAAATGTATCGGACGACTTCGTTCACCGTGTCGCCAAGCGCGGCGTCAATGCCGAGGAAACCCGTCGCGCCGGCGGAACCGGGATGATCCTGTCGGTTGCGCGTGTGCGTTTCGCGCAACTGCTTTTCGTACTCCGCCTTGAATTTTTCGACGGCAGGCGAATCCACCGTCGCGGCGATGCCCGGCATGTGTTCTGTGATCACGTCGGAATAGTACGCCGCAATGAATTCGAACGGCTTGCCCAGTTGGGCTTGCACGCCTTGCACCAAACCCAGGTAATAATCCGGCGCAATGTCGCCGCCGCCATGCACGATCACCATGCCGCGTCGTGGCGCGGGCGGCGGCGGATCGGCGCGCGCGCGGCGCGCGGTGGGCGCAAGCGTGCGGCGGCGCGTAGTTTTCGCTTTGACATTTGTTTTTTGTTTTGGCATCTTGTCCTCCTGAAATAGACACGGCGCGCGCGTCAAGGCGCAGGCGTGCGCGGACGTGCCAGTGTCGGCGTGACGCCGGTTGGCGGCGCGGCAAGCGGCGTGCGAAAGTCGAATCCCATCGGCGTATTCAAATATCCCGGCGCATTGCCGGCAACACCAGTCACGCCGTACTGCCACACGGTTTTGCCGACGCGATTGACGATGACGATGCGATGATTGTAATCGTCGTTGATCGCCAAGTTACCGTTCGGCAATTCGAGCGCGAGCGACGGACGATCCAACCGCTCGCCGTCGGTCAGCGGAAAATAATCCCACACGATTTGCCCGTTCCAATCCACTTCGAGCACGCGCCCCGGCTTGTCATAGACCGCGACCAATACGTTGCCGCTTGCTGTGAGCCGTGCGCTCGCCAAGTATTGCCCGTTCGGCACGTTGACGCCGCGCACGCTCTTGCCCTGGAGATTGTATTCCGTGATGCGCCGACTGCCCAGCTCGGTGATTAGCACACGCCCGTTGCCCACAAATGCGACGCTGTTTGGGCGGAACACTGCGCCGCGCTCGGTGCGACATTCGCCGGGCTTGCCGATTTGCTCGACGATGTGTTGCGCCGGCGCGATGAACGCAAGCCGGCAGTTGTGAATGTCGGCGACGAGCGTGCGTCCGTCGCGGAGACGTTGCGCGTCGCGCGGCACATCCAGATGCCGCGCGTCCGCGCCCGGTGTATTCGCCGTGCCAAACGTCCACACGATCTTGCGCGCGGCGTAATCAATTTCGGCAAGCGTGTTTTGGCGGCTCGCCGTGACGAGCGCGCTCTTGCCGGTCGGCGTCCACGTCACGCTGGTCGGCGCGCCCAGGTTCACGTTTGCGTCGGCGTCGGTCGCCGCAAAAGCCCAGACGATTTTCTTGTCGTTGTCAATTTCGAGCACGCGGCGATTTTGGTGATCCGCGATCAACAATGTGCCCGGCAACGGCGTGCGCTCCGCACCTGGGATCAGCGGCGTGCGACTGGCGGTCGGCGAAACCGGCGGCGCGATGCTGGGCGTCGGTGAAGGGATACTGCGCACGACGGCACGCAGCACCGCGATGCGTGTGGCGCGAAATGTATCCGCGCCGGTGATCGTTCCTTCGGCGCGCACCAGATCGCCGCTCTTGAGATCGAGCACGCTCAGCGGCTTGCGATCCGTGCCGACGATTTCGACCGGCTCGCCCAGTTGGAGCGTTGTGTACGGCGCGGCGCGCGCATCGAGCGTGATCGTGCGCGCTTCGACGGCGACGCGCACGACACCGCCTTCGATCTGATTCAACGGCATCATCGGCGGCGGCTCGTCTTCGCTTTGACACGCGCTCGTAACGCCGAGCAACAAGACGAGCAAGAGCCAAATTGCCGGCGCGCGCTGGCTATTCATACCGCAACACTTGCCCCACGCGCAAACGCGCCGCGCCCAACGCCGGCGCAAGACTCGCCAAGATCGCCAACGCGAGCGCGAACGCCAAGCTCGCCGCGATCATCGCCGGGCTAAAAATGTAATCAATTTGAAAGAGTACCGCTTTCATCAAGTTCAATAAAATTTGTCCGAGCGGATAACCGATCCCAATGCCGATGAGCCAACCGCCCAAGCCAAGCGCGATCCCCTCCGTCAAAAAAACTTGCGCCAGGTTCGCATCTGCCGCGCCGACCGAACGCAGCACGCCGATCTCGCGCCGGCGTTCGAGCACGTTGAGCGTCAGCGTGTTGAGCACGCCCAGCGCGCCAATCGCGCCAATGATGCCGCTCATCGCGTAGAGCGCGAACGTTAAAATGCGCGTTTGCTCTTTCGCGCCGCGCACTTCGCGGTACGCCGAGTCCGTGCCCATTTGGTACTGTTTGAATTTCGCCTGCAACTCGCCCAGCCGTTTTTCAACCGTCGCCGGATCGTGCGCGTCGAATCCGAATGCGAAAAAAGTCGCCCAACCCTGTCGGTTTTGCATTCGCTCGACCAGCGCTTCGTCGAGAAAAATTTTGCCCGCGACGGTGCTACCCAGAAAAATGCTATTGTCAATCAAAATGCCGACGATGCGAAAATTGCGCCGCGCCGCGCCGATTTCGATTTCGATCACATCGTCCACGCGCAACCGGCGTTCGAGCGCGAGATCGGTTGAGATCACGACGGCGTCCATTTCGTCGGCGCGATACCAACGCCCGGCGACGAGCCGTGGCGCGTACAGCGTCGTGTTTGCCGGCACACCCCACAAACGCGCGCGCGCTGTGCCGACCCAGGCATCGCCGAACGACCACACCTCGACCGCGCGCACGCCCTCCGCCGCGCGCAAGTGCGCCGCAAAATTCGAGCCGACCCATTGATCGAACGACGCCCACGCATCCGCGCGATACGTTTCGAACAAACCGTCAATCGCCGTTTCGACGGACGCGCTCACGCTTTGCGCGGCAAGCGACGCGGCGACGGCGACCGCGATCACGAGCATCGTGATCAGCGAACGCGTTTTGCGCCGCGCGAGATTGCGCAAGGACATGGCGGCAAGCGGCGGCAGAGCCAGCATCTTGTGCACGAGGCGATCCACGCGCCCGCGTCCGTACGTCGAAGTGATCCCGTACGCTTCGAGCGCGTCCTTGACGCGAATCGCGGTGCCCGTCCACGCCGGGATCAAACCGCCGAGCAAGGTGACGCCAATGCCGACTGCCGCGCCGAGCGCGACGCCTTCCGGCGCAATTGCAAAATCGCTGGGCAAATTGAGGAGCGCGCCGATGTACGCGAGGAGTTGCCAACTCGCCGCCGCGCCCAGCGCAACTCCCAGGATCGTTCCGCCGACGCCGTACAGCAACGCGGCGATCAAAAAAATCGCGAGCGCTTGAAACCGTGTGCCGCCAATCGCTTTGATGATGCCGATCTCGCCGACCTGTTCCGCCGTCATCGCGGCGAGGGTGTTGGCGACGAGAAAGCCGCTCGTCACGAGACCGACGGCGGAAAACACGGTGAGCAAAACGAACAGCGCGTCGAGTTCGCGCTTGCCGAGATAATTGAGCGGATCGCGGATCGTCGCCGCCGCGTGCCACACGCCGCGCCGGTCGAGCAAGCGCGCCGCCTCGCGCGCCGTGTCTTGCGCCTGGAGCGGATCGCGGATTTTCAGCAATGCCTGGTTTGCGCCGGCAATGCCGAGCAATTTTTGCACGTCGTCCGCGTTCGCGTACAACGTCGCGTAATTGAGAATTTGTGCGGCGGGATAATTGGGGCTGGTGGCAAATCCGGCAAGCGTGAGGTTTACCGTCGCGCCGTCGCGCGCGCGGCAGGCGATCACGTCGCCGGGTTGCGCCGCGTAGAGATCGCGCACGGAGGTTTCGGCGACAAACTCGCCGGGCTTGGGTGCATCGCCCAGCAAACGAATTTGGTTGATGCGCGTATCCGCGAAATTTTCAAAGCCCCAAATGTACACGTCGCGGTACTCGCCGTGCCATTTGCATTTCGTAAAATTATTGTTGCGGAGTTCGGCTTGCGTAACGTTAGGAATTTCTTGGAGCGCGCGCGCGGTTTTGGGCGGCGCGTCCCATACCCAAAAGGTGAGGTCGGCTTGGGACGCGTTTTGGTACGCGGCGACTTGCGCGCGCGCGAGGTTTTGCGCGGTGGACACAATCGCCACGACGCCGGCGACGCCGATGGCGATTGCGCCCAGCGTGAGGAGCGCGCGCACGCGGCGCTGGGTGAGATCGCGGAACGCTTTGCGAAAGAGAGCCATCATCGGCGGCATTTTAACCTGGAGGGGCAAGGCGCGCAAGCGGTGCGCGGCGTTGCCTAGTACTCGACGGTCACCACGCGCGGCTCGACGCGATCCTCGACGATGCGCACGTCTTCCTGCACCAAGCCGACCCAGTGATAAACGTTGATGCGCGGCGGCTTGTCCACGATACGGAGCGAGCCGCTGACGGTGACGCGCTGACCCGGCATCAAGTAAAAATATTCCTTGCCGTCAACCACGACGCGCGTCAGGTCTTTGCTCGCGCCCAACTGCCAGCGAAACGGGTACGACCGCCCCACGCTGTTGCCATCGTAATCGAGACCGACGCGCCACACGCCCGGTTCTTCAAATTCTTTTTTCGCGTTGAAATTTTCGCTCGTCGTGTAGAGGGTCGCCGGCTCAGGACCTTTGGTGCGAATCGGCACGGGACCGATATTTTGGACGGTGACGGTAAATGTGAGCGTGCCGCCGAGCGGCACGAGCAGTGCGTTTTCCGCGAGTTGGGTTTTGGGCAACGGCAACGGCGCCCAGTCCACGCCGGAATTGGTGATCGTCGCGCGCGGGATGCCGCCGCCGGCAATCGTCAATTTTTTCGATATGCGCGTGCGATTGCCAATTGCATCTACCGCTTCTGCGATCACATCGTACACGCCGTCGGGCGGCGGCGTGGCGAGCAGATCGATCCCACCGTCGTAATCGTACTCGTGCGCGCCGACGCAACTCTTTTCATCCTTGATGCACAGTGTCGTCTTTTTCTCCGCGACTTCGTAGCGTGTTTTGCCGTCGCTCAGGTACACGTCCACTTTTGCCGGTTTGGTCAGCCAGTACCGAATCGTCACGCGGTCTTGCACGCCGTCCTGGTTCGGCGTAAAGTGATCGGGAAAGACGGTAAAATTTTGTAGCTCGGGCGGCGTCGAATCGGCTTGGTTGATCGTCAGTGTTTTTTCCGTTTTGGCGATTTGCCCCGCCGCGTCCTTCGCCTCGACGACGACGGTGTACTTGCCGTCCGGCAAAACGCGATCGTTGATCGCGCCGCCAAACTGCGCGTCATACGCGCCGGCGGCGCGCGGTTGATCTTTGCGAAATTCGTGCCGCTTGCCCTGCGCGTCGAGCAGATAGATCGAAACGGTCGCGTCGCGTCCCAGGGCATAGTGGATGGTCGTCGCAAG
>CAIKBD010000136.1 GCA_903825565.1 uncultured Anaerolineales bacterium
GCAACTATTTTGACGAACAGGATTCGAAGAAGACCGCTCAGCGTTTAGCCAAACGGATTGAGAAGCTGGGTTATCAAGTCACCCTTCAAACACCACCTGTTTCCGTGCCAGCCTAACCGATTATTTTCAAGTCAGAACTAGTGCATCTTTAGCAATCTGGTTTTGCATTAGCAAGCTATTTTGTGCTGTCAATTACTGCATAATGCAAAACAGCTTTGTTGATTATGCACTAGGTAGCCTGGGTTGCGGTGATTCATAACCCGTATTGGAAAATGCGGTTTGAACACGTGTGCCGGCATTTGAGCAAGGAAAAAGCCATCGTCGCTATCGCGCGTCAGATGCGCGTGGTCGTGCGACCCGTCCGGCATGATCACGAATCGGATCAACACACCGATGCGACCGCGATTGCCCGCAAAATGATGACGTGGGCAGAGCAAGGCGAAAAGGCGATGCATCCCAGCATGACCGGACCGCAATTTGTCCGGATGCAATGAGACCGTTTAGGCATTGGACGAGACTTGCGAGTTGCACTACGGCCACGACTATTTTGCCAACCAGGACAAAGCGGGGGAGAGTGTTTTGCTCAATCTGGATGGCAAGACCTTGCGTGGGACCATTCCCGCTGGACAGACCCGGGGCGTCCATCTCCTGGCCGCCTATTTGCCTGCCGAAGGCTGGGCCTTGGCACAGGTTGAAGTGGCCGCCAAAGAAAATGAAATTCCAGCCTCTGCCCGTCGGCTGAAAGCCCTGGATTTACAGGGTAAAATCATCACTGGGGATGCGCTCTTGGCACAACGCGACCTGTCGCGCCAAATTGTCGAAGCCCACGGTGACTATGTCTGGACGTTGAAAGGGAATCAACCCCAAATGTGCGAAGACCTGGTGACGCTGTTTGCAGGCGAAAAAACTGTTCCCGGTTTTAGTCCGGCGACGAAAGATTTTCGCACGGCCCAGACCAGCGAAAAAGGGCACGGGCGCATTGAACGGCGCACCCTGACGGCGAGTACTGAATTAAAAGGCTACGGCGATTGGCCCTATGCCGAACAGGTTTTCAAACTCGGACGCTACTTCAAGCGCACTCGCGATGGGCATGTCACTCACGAAGTGGTGTATGGCATCACTAGTCTGACGGCTCAAGAAGCGGGGCCCACGCGGCTCTTGGAGCTCATTCGCAGTCATTGGGGGATTGAGAATGGGTTGCACTATCGACGCGATGAAACGTTGCGCGAAGATTGGTGTCATTTGAAACAAGGTCACGCCCCACGCGCGATGGCAGTGATCAACAATCTCATTGTCGGATTGGTGTTGCGGTTGGGATACCCGAACCTGGCTGAAGCGCGCCGATATTTCGATGCACATCCGCAAGCCACGCAACGATTGGTTTTGCTCCATTTTCCGTGACTATTGAAAAGCCGTGCCTTTCAATTCGGTTATTTGACACCAGAATTCCCAAGTTCTATAATGTTCCTTGATTTTCTGAGAAATTTATATGGTCAAATCGAATCAATCCATTATCCGCGCAAGTCGAATTCTTAAAATGCTGGCACTCGACGCGGGTGACTTTAGTTTGCTGGAAATCAGCCAAGCCGTCAAACTCCCATCTAGCACGGTGTATCGTCTTTTGGCAACCTTGGAGAAGGAAGGTCTTGTCGAACGCGTGGATGATGGTACACGCTATCGTCTTGGGTTGGAAGTTTTTCGGCTTGGCAATGCCGTGTTGAACAATATGCGGCTAGAGCAAGATGCCTATCCCTATATGAAAGAGCTTGCCCGCTTATCAGGCGAGACGGTAAACTTAGGTGTGCTCAGCGGGAATAGTGTTCTATATCTCCGAAAAATCGAAAGCAAAGAACCACTGCGTGCGGATTTGGTCGTGGGCGGACTTGTGCCCAGCTATTGTTCTGCGACGGGCAAAGTTCTGCTTGCATTTCTGCCGCCCGAGCAAATTGATATTCTTTTTCGCGATACATTACTCGTCCGCATGGGACCCAATTGCATCACGTCCCTCGATCAATTGAAACAAGAACTGAAAACAATTGCGCAACGCGGTTATTCAATTGATGATCAAGAATTCAGCGCACAAATTCGTGCGATTGGAGCTCCAATTTGGAATCATCAGCACCACGTCATTGCCGCACTTGCGGTAGCAGGTCCCGCAAGTCGTCTGACACCTTCGCGAATAAATGATCTGATTCCTGATATTACTCAAATTGCTCTTGAAATTGCTTCCCGGTTGGGTTATCACCCAGCAAGTGTCTAGTTCTTCCATTCCAAATAGCGCAGATTAATCGCGTCGGTTGATTGTTGACCGACGCGATTTTTTTCAACACCACCCCTTTGTTTTATCGCTACGGACGAAATTTTCGATTTTCAATTTTCAAAAAAACATTGACAAGGCATATGTTATTGTTGTATAATTTCACAAAGAGAAAATAGATTTCACAAGGTGAAATTGCTTTATTGGTTTCAGTGTCGAAATCTTGATCATTGCAAGGTGGCAATGTGAATAATGCTATTGTGTTTATGGCTGACGAGCACAACCCCCGCTATTCGTCAGTTTTTGGGCACCCATTCATCCGTACGCCAAATTTGCAAAATCTTGCTGAACGCGGAACGGTGTACGAGAATGCTTACACCCCTTGTCCGCTGTGCATGCCGAGCCGTTCTGCGTTTCTCACCGGCAAGCGTGTGCACGAAATGCCGGTCTTTAGCAACTGTGTTGCGAACATCAACTCCGGTCATCCCACCTTTGGTCAAGTGTTGGCAAAGCAAGGCGTCTACACTTTGAACATTGGTACTCTGCATGCCTTTGATCGTCCTGAGAACCTGGGATTTTCGCAATTGATTTTGCCGCACGCACCGCCACCTCCCGGCGATTGCAATCATGGACGCAATCCGCTGATGATTCGTCGCAACGCCGCGCAACGCGCCAATTCGTTTGGTCCGCGCGACAATGCCTTTGATCGCGACCTAAAATCCATCAATGCCGCGATTGAATGGTTGACCACGCAAGCACCACAAATGAGCCAGCCCTGGTGTTTGGTCATCAATTTGTACAAACCCCACTTTCCGCTTTTCACCACGTCCAAATTTTGGGAACCGTATGCGGGGTTGCTCGATCCGCCCGCGTTTGGCATCGAGCAAGCATCCGCCCAGCATCCGTACGCGCAAGACCTTCGCGCGCATTTTCAGTTCGATCAATTTACACCCGCGCAAATTAGCGGTTTGCGCCAGGGTTATTTTGCGTGCGTGAGTTTTGTGGATGCCCAACTGGGTCGCATCCTGGAAACGCTGGAAGTGACGCGCTTGGCAAACACGACGAATCTTTTTTACACGAGCGATCACGGCGAGATGCTCGGCAAGTTTGGCTTGTGGTGGAAGAGCAACGGCTATGAAGATGCCGTCCGCATTCCGATGATTGCGGCAGGTCCAGATTTTTCGTCAGCCCAACGCGTGAGCACGCCAGTAGATTTGCATGATCTGCAAGCAACGCTCTTTCGTGTGATGGGCGCAGAGCGACCGTCCGCTTGGCATGGCACTGCTTTGCTCGACCTGCCGCAACACGACTCGAATCGGGTTATTTTTTCCGAGTATCACGGACATGGCACGCGCTCCGGCTTGTTCGTTATTCGCAAAGGCGATTGGAAATTGATTTATTACATGGCGGGTCCGCACCAACTGTTCGATTTGGCAAGCGATCCACAAGAGCTCGCCAATGTGTATTTGAAAGAAACAGCCAAGGCGCAGGAACTAGAACAAGAATTACGCCGCATTTGCAATCCCGAAGCGGTGAATCAGCACGCGCATCAAATTGAGCATGCACAACTCGTGGCACTGGGTTTGTGGAACACCGATCCCAACCGCCCCGATGTTGATCTTTAATCTGAAGGATATATTCAATGTTAAACCAACCTTCCAAACTCATCACACTGGGATTGGACGCGGCGATCCCGCGCTTGATCAAACAATTCGTCGCGGAAGGCATCATGCCCAATACCGCCAAACTCATGCAACGCGGCGCGAGCGCATCAGTTGTCACCACCTTTCCGCCTCTCACCGCGGCGGCGTGGGCGGCAATCACGACCGGCGCTGGACCGGGAACGGCGGGCATTCCCAGCTTGATGGTACATCTGCCCGGCGAACCGCTCGATCAATGGCACACGTCGTTCGACAAACGCATGCTACTCGCCGAAACTCTGTGGGAAGCGGCGGCACGCGACGGCAAACGCACCGCGCTCGTCAATTGGCCTGTGACGTTTCCGATGGAATTAAAGGATGGCGTTCAGGTTGCCGCTTCGCTCAATCCACCCTTTCGGTTTTTCTACATGCCGTTGTTCGACTTGGCAAGCAGTGCCTTGTTTGCGACCGAGCCGTACGCCTGCAATCAAGTGCCAGGACGCACCGTCATCGTTAAACTATGTCCGGCCTGGGGCTGGGTCAATCCGCCACAGTCGTACAGCCCATTGCTCGACATCGAGATTACCGTGCCGCCGGTTTACATCCAAGGAATTTCGTATCACGTCGCGATCTATGATTCGAAAGGCGAGGGTTATGATCGTGTGCTGATTTCGCCGAGCAAGAACAGCGCTGAAGCGGTTGCAGATTTGGGGCTCGGCGAAATCAGCGAGTGGATTACCAAAGCATTTGCGACGAAAGAGGGTGAACGGCTCGGACGTTTCCGGTTCCAGTTGATTGGATTGACGACCGATGCGCAACGCTTCAGTTTGTACGTCAGTGCGATCAGCACCGCCGAGTCCTACACGATTCCATCTGATTTTACGCCGGGTCTGGAATCGGCGGCGGGACCGTATATGGAAGTGGATGACCCTTGGGCGTTTCTCGATGGCTGGGTCAATATGGACACATACGTCAAGCAATTGGAAGCGCATGTCGAATGGTGGGTCAAAGCCACCAAGCACACGCTTGCCAATTCAAACTGGGACATGGCGTTTAGTTGGGTCGGTGTGATTGATCATTTGCAACATGTCGTATGGGGCGGCATTGATCCCAAATGCGTCAGCTACAAACCGGAACAAGCCGCGCAGTGGATGGCGCCTCTGCGTCACATTTATCAAATCGTAGATCGCGGCATCGGGCGAATTTTGGATAGCGTCAATCTCGACGAGACCTTGGTTATGCTCGTGTCAGACCACGGCTTTACGCACATTGATTTCAATCCGTACCTCAAGCATCTGCTCGCTCAAGCTGGCTTGTTGAGTTTTTCGCTCGATCCCCAAACCGGCGCGATGATCGTGGATTGGTCCAAGACCAAGTGTTTTCCGCTCGAACCGTGCCACGCGCACATCTTTGTCAATCTCAAGGGGCGCGATCCAAACGGCATTGTCGAACCGCGCGATTACGAAAAAGTGCAACAAGAAATCATCCAAGCGATGCTCGCGTTGCGCGACCCGCGCACCGGCGAAACGATTGTTTCGATGGCGATTCCAAAACAAGAAGCCGGTGTGTTGGGCGTTTTGCAGAACCAAGGATTTGATCGCATCGGCGATGTGTTGTTCGCGTTCAAGCCGGGCTACATCGCCAATCCATTTGTGTACCCCATCGCGATCACGTACCCGGATGGCACACGCCGCATCGTGCCGAATCCCGAAGATTACGAACCCGCTGTCCTGGGTCGGCACTTTACCGGCATTCACCTCACCTCGCCGACCATCGAAGAGATGCACGCGTTTATGTTGTTGGCTGGACCCGGCGTCAATCACTTGGAGCGCAAGCAACCGGTAAATGTCGTGGACATTGCGCCGACCATCGCCTACATTCTCGGCACGCCCATTCCCAAAGATGCCGAAGGCGATGTGTTGCGTGATGTGCCGGCCAATCTGTGGAACAAGCGAGGTAACCGATGAACGTTGGATTGATTGGCACCGGCACGATGGGCATTCTTGCGGCGGAATCAATCGTTCGCGCCGGGCATCGCCTCGTCGCGTGCGATGCGAGTCCTGCCGCAATCGCCAAAGCCGCACGCATCGGCGCGGTGTCGGTCGAATCCGCCGCGCAGGTCGCCGAGCAAGCCGAAATCATTTTGATGTTGTTGCCCACCCCGCGCCACATCGCAGAGGTTGTGACCGGCGAGCGCGGCTTGCTTAGTTGCGCGCAACCCAGTCAAGTCATCATTGATATGAGCACGGTTGACCCAGACTCGACACGCAAGATGGGCGCGCGCGCCGCCGGGTTCGGCGTCGCTTATCTTGATGCGCCAATCCTGGGTCGTCCCAGCGCGCACGGTCGCTGGGTCTTGCCGGTCGGCGGCGAAGCGAGCGTGGTCGAGCGTTGTCGTCCGGTGTTAGAAGTAATCGGACGCAAGGTGATTCACGTCGGACCGTTGGGCGCGGGCAACACGTTGAAATTGTTGAATGCGTTGATGTTCTCGGCAATCAATGTGATGACCGCCGAAATGATGGCGATTGCATCCAAAGCCGGGCTTGCGCCGGAATTGTTGTACCGCACGCTCGCGGAAAGTGAGGCGGCGACGGTGAGCGGCTTGTTCAAAGAAGTGGGCGCGAAAATGGTCGCGCGCGATTTCACGCCGACGTTTGCGATTGACCTGCTCTGCAAAGACAATGGTCTTGCGGTGACGATGGCGAAATCGTGCGGCGCGCCGCCGGTCGTCGCGAGTGTCGTGCAAACGATGAACGAGCTGGCGCGTGCGCGCGGCTTGGGCAGTGAAGACACGAGCGCATTGCTCAAAGTGTACGAAGCCCTACTCAATGCTTCGGATTCCACGAATTAACGATTATGCCTACGTTTCCATTTTATCGAACTGATCGACCCAGAATCATCGGACATCGCGGCGCGGCGGCGCACGCGCCGGAAAACACGATGGCTTCGTTCGAGTTGGGTGTGCAACTCGGCGCGGATGCCATTGAGCTGGATGTGCATCAGAGCCGCGACGGACATTTGATCGTGATGCACGATCCCAAGGTGTCGCGTACGACGAATGGACGCGGACACGTCAAAGATATGACGCTGGCAGAGATCAAGCAACTCGATGCTGGTGCGTGGTTTGATGAACAGTTTCGCGGCGAACGTGTGCCCACGTTGATTGAAGTTTTAGATTGGGTGAAAGGGCGCACGCCGTTGATCGTCGAAATCAAAGGTGATCCGCAACCGGCAATTGGCATCGAAGAGAAAATCGTCAAGCACCTGCGCGATTATGCTTTGCTTGATGATACTCTCATCATTTCATTTCATCATCCCGCGTTGCGTCGCATCAAAGAATTGGAGCCGCGCCTCATCACGGCGATCAGTTATCTCGCTCAATTGATTGACCCGGTTGCCGCCGTGCGCGCCGCGAACGCCAATGGCGCGCTGGGACACGCCTCGTGCTGGACGCCGGAAACAGTGACCCAGGTTCGCGCCGCCGGCATTGCCGCGCTCACGTGGTACACGGAAAAGTTTACACCTGAGGGTATGCAATTTTTGATGGACCTGGGATTGGATGGAATCTTGATTGACTATCCCGGTCAATTGCGTGAGTATATCCAGCACGCAAGTTCACTGCCGCAAGGAGGTATGTAATGGCGATTGTATCCAGCACAGTTAAAAAACGCGCCTTTCCCTGGTCTTTGCATCTGTCCAGTTTGCATCAAGAGTATCTCGTTTTTGCATTGCTGGTATTACCCAACCTGGCTCTCTTTACGATTTGGATTTACTGGCCCTTTGTTCAATCGTTCTATCTCAGTTTCACGAACTGGAATCCGCTCAGCCCGGTTACAAGTTTTATCGGGTTGGATAATTACGTGCGGCTCGTGAACCAACCGATTTTTTGGCAAGTGTTGTCGAATACGGTCATTTTTACCGTTGGCGTTCTGGGGATTCGCTTGACCTTGTCGTTAGGTCTCGCGGTTTTGCTCAATCAGCAATTGGCGGCGCGCGGCTTTTGGCGGATGGTCTATTTTTCACCACACATTACAACTTCGGCGGCGATGGCGCTGGTGTGGTTGACCATCTATGATCCCATCTATGGTCCGCTTCAAGCCATCTTTGAGGCATTCGGCGCGCAGTTTCCGGATGTCTTGAGCAGTACGCTGTTCGCCTTGCCGGCGTTGATGTTGGTGGACATTTGGAAAGGGCTGGGCTATTCGACCATCGTTTTTCTCGCCGCGATGCAAGGAGTGGACCACGAAATGAAAGACGCGGCGGCAGTGGATGGCGCGAATGGCTGGCAAATGTTTTGGAATATCACGTTCCCCGCAATTTCACCGATCACCTATTTTTTGATTGTCACCGGCTTGATCGGTTTGTTCAAAACGTTCAACCTGGTGCATGTGATGACCGGTGGTAAACCTCAGAACGCCACGAACCTCTACGTGTTCTATCTCTATCGCGAAGCGTTTCACTTTCAAAAATTTGGGTATGCCTCCGCCGTTGCGGTCGTGATGGTTATCCTCATAATGATTTTCACTTATTTGCAGACCCGCGCGGCAGACAAATGGGTGCACTATTAATCGGCTGAGAAAGAGAGAACCGCAATGAATCAACTTGCCACAATCCGCAGAATGAATCCGCGCAAATTTTTGAGCCAGTTCTCGATCCATCTCATCGTGATCTTTTGGGCGCTCTTTATCGGTTTTCCATTCTTTCAAATGATCCTGACCTCGTTCAAGGATATCAGCGAAGTCAATCACGTGCCGATGGTCATCTTCCCCAGCGAGTGGCGCTGGCAAAATTATGTGGACGCCTGGACGCTCGTGCCGATGGATCGCTTTACGATCAACAGCATCATCTACACCGTGACCATCACCATCGGCGAGTTGCTGATGGGTATCAGCGCGGGCTATGCCTTTGCGCGTTTGCGTTTCCCGTTCCGGGACAAACTGTTTTTTCTGATCTTGCTCACGTTCATGGTCCCCGGGCAAATTACGTTGATCCCGCGCTTTATCATGCTCGCGGATTTGCATTGGATGGATACGTATCAGGGCTTGATCATTCCGCAACTTTCGAGCGCGTTTGGGCTTTTTCTGCTACGCCAAAATTTCAAAAGTTTGCCCCAGGAAATTTTCGACGCGGCAACGATTGATGGCGCGGGACATTTGCGGAAAATGTTTACGATTGCCTTGCCGATGGCAAAACCGATTCTATGGACCGTGACCTTGCTCGCCGCAATCAGTCATTGGAATGACTATCAATGGCCCCTCATCGTGACCAACTCAGCGGAAATGCGCACTTTGCCCGTTGGCATCCAAATGCTCAAGACGGCGATGGATGCAACGTACTGGAATATTGTTATGGCAGGCGCAACGATTGTTGTCGTGCCGATCTTGATTCTTTTCTTACTGGCGCAAAAGCAATTTATTGAAGGCGCGCTCAGTGGTGCGCTCAAGGGTTAATGACCAGCCATTGAAAGGAGAGACAAACGCAAGACCAATTGTGATCTGTTCGTTGAACTACGAAGGAAACCAATTGAACTTTCAAGGAGGAGAGTATGTCTTCAAATGGAAAAAAGTACACTTGTACACGTCGTGAATTTCTGAGACTTGCCGCTGGTACCACAGCCGGGATTGTCCTAACCGCGTGCGGGGCTAATCCAACTGCGGCACCCGCGCCAACGACGGCGCCCACCAAAGCCGCCGCCGCGCCGACCAACGCGCCCGTCGCACCGACGGCCGCCGCCGCAACTGCTGCGCCTAAACCAACTGCCGCGCCAACCGTTGCCGGGGCAACCAATCTTGTGTGGTGGACCTCGCTCGCCGGGGTGGTGGCGACGACGCTGGACACGATGGCGAAGAATTACGTCGCCAAAAATCCCAAGGTCGCGATCAAGGTTGAGAATCAAGGCACGTACGTTCAATTGCGCGACAAGTTGCTCGCCGCTGCCGCCGCTAAGCAATTGCCCGACATGATCCTGATGGGCAACGGTTACTGGGCGCCCTTTGCGCGCAACAACATCTTGGAACCCCTCGATGATTACATCAAAGGTGCGAACGGCATTGACCTCAAAGATTATTTTCCGTTCGTCAATCGCGGCGCGATTGACGGCAAGTACTATCAATTGCCCATCCCCGTGAGCGCGCCGCTGTTCTACATCAACCTGGACATGTTCAAAGCGGCGAATGTTCCAGTGCCAACGGAAAAATGGACCTGGGATCAGCATTACGATTCCATCATCCCGGCGTTGACCATCAAAGACGGAAGCAAAGTCAAGGTCTACGGTCACGCGTATCGCACCAACACCTGGAATCAACAACAAGACATTTGGGCGTACGGCAGTCAGATGAGCGACGACAAATACAATCTCTTCCTCGACTCGCCCGAAATGATCAATCAGTGGAAGCGCTGGCAAAAGCTGAGTGCCGGTGGACACAATCACATTCCGACGCAAGCCGAGGGCGGCACGTTGGAAATGTTCGCCAACCAAACGACCGCGACGACCTGGGCTTCGACCGGTTCGCTCCAACGCTTTGAAGATCAAGTCAAGGGGCGGTTCAAATGGAGCGTGTTGGCGTCGCCGTACGGACCCAAGGGACGCTTTGCGGCGGAAGGCGGCGGCGGCATCCACATCGTCGCCGGTTCGTCGAAAGAGAAAAAAGACGCGGCGTGGGGTTTTGTGAAATATACCCAGGAGCCGGAACAAGTTGCATTTTTCGCCAAGTCCACAGGTTATCTCGCCTTCACTAACAAAGGCCAGGGATTGATCGCAGATTTCCTCAAAGACAATCCACTATTCAAGATCGCGTACGAAGCGCTGGGCAGTGGTGGGCGCAAATCGGAACCGTTCGCTGATTGCGCGCGCGCCCAAACACTCATCTGGGAAACCTTGGATAATCTCGCCATTGGAACGCAGGACGTCGAAAAGACGTTGAAGCAATTGCAAAAAGACGCCACGGCGATCATGATCGAAGACGGCTACCAAAAGAAATAACCGCCGTCTGTAAACGTAAGCATCACCAATAAAGCATCGGCGCATCAATAGTTTCCTGCAGAGATGCGCCGATGTTCCCTTGCAAGAGTGTCGCATGTCCACTTTGCCTGTTCGCGTGCCGACCCAGTTTAGCATCATTGCGCATCGCGGCGCATCCGCGTACGCGCCGGAAAACACGCTCGCCGCGTTCCGGTTGGCGGAGCGCATGGGCGCAACCGAAATCGAATTGGATGTTCAATTCTCGCGCGACCGCCAACTGGTCATCGTCCACGATGAAACGCTCGACCGCTATGGTTATCCCAGCCTTGCCAGCGCCGACCTGACCTGGACCGAGTTGCAAACGTTGGATATGGGCAGTTGGTTTTCGCCGTACCTGTATCGCGGCGAGCAAATGCTTCGGCTGGATCAGTTGTTCCAAATTTTTCGGAATCGGTTTATTTATCATATCGAACTCAAAACGCCATCGCTCGATTTGCCGCAAGCCGTGTTGACATGCGTGGATAATTTTGGTTTGAACGCCAACGCGATCATCACTTCATTCCATTTTGATTTGCTCATCCGCGTGCGTGCGCTTGCGCCGCAACAACGCGTGGGGTGGTTGCTGAAAACCGGCGAGTTCACCAACGAAAATATAACGCGCGCCGCCAATGCCGGTTTCTTTCAAATTTGTCCTATCGCCCGCGAAACGACGCTCGACCTGGTTACGCGCGCACATCAATTGTTGCCGGTGCGCGCTCATACAGTCAAAGGGCTTGACGATATGCGTCAAGCGCTAGAAACCGGTTGTGATGGACTCACCATCAATTGGCCCGACTGGTTGATTCACGGGTCGCCATAATGCAACTCTCCATTTGCGTTAGGACCGGATATTATCCATAATTGATTTGAAAAGGAATTGAAATGAGTGAGACAAATTCACCAACAACTTGGCAAGACACCTACGCAATCAGTACGAGCATTTTCCGGAAAGATACGCTCGCGGTGGCATTGGGCAAAATTGCAAACGGTGGTTTCCAGTGGGTCGAAGTGTGTGGGAGTGATACGCATCTCGATCCGCGTTATCAGCCGGACGTTGCCGAAGCGCGCGACCTGTTTCGTGCGCTGAATTTGCGCGCCCACGCTTTGCATACGCCATTCACTACATTAAAGCTGGGCCATCCCGATCCCAAGCTCATCCCCGAATGGTTGCGGGTGATTGGTGCGAGTCTCGAAATCGGGGTGGAGATTGGCGCGGCGCTTGCCGTGGTTCACGTCAATGGCGACCCAGCCGGGTTGACCGATGCGATGTACGCAGAGAGCAGGCAAGTGTCTATCGAGTACATCGAGGCGTTGCGCGTCCGCGCGCGTGAACTGGGAATTAAACTCGCGATTGAGAATATGACCCGGCGTCCGCACTTGCGGCAACGCTTTGGCATGTCGCTTCAAGAATTGTGCAGTACCTTTCCTGGTTCCGACCTGGGATTTTGTCTGGATGTCGGTCACACGGCAACCTGCCGCATTGACCCAGCCGCCGAAATTGCCGCCGCGGGCAATCGGCTGGTGACGATTCATGTTGACAGCAATGACGGCGAAGATGATTTGCATTGGCTTCCTCCGCGCGGCATTATGGATTGGTCGCGCAATAAAAAATTGCTCGTCGCGGGTGGTTATCGCGGACGTTACGTCATTGAATTAAAAGGACACGACGATCCCGATGGCATTTTCGCGCAAGCCGTTGCGTTTGCTCGGGAAGACGTGAATGTTTAGAAACATAACGCGCTGGCTAGCAGTGGTTTGGTTTTGCGTGGGGTGTGCGCTGGGATGTCAGGTGACGCCGCCACCGCCACCGCCGCTAGCGGTTACGCCAACACCACTCCCCAGTTCGCCCACCGAAGTGAGCGCGTGGCATCCTGGTCAATTCGAAATTGTGTTGCTGGATGTCAAGCATGGCGACGCCCAGTTGATCATTAGCCCGACCGGCGAAACATTGCTGATTGATGCCGGCGAAGAAGCCGCCGCGCCCAGTGTCGCGGAGAAAATCCGCGCGTTGCTGGGAAAACTCGAAGTAGATTATTTTCTGGCGTCGCATTATCACATTGACCACATCGGCGGTTTTGTGCCCCTCGTGCGGGATCACGGACTGGTCATTCGCAAAGGGATTCTGGATCGAGGCGGCGGACGCAATGCCTACGATACGGCAACGTATCGCCGGTACTATGATCATGTTACCAATGCCAGCCGGAGTGTCCAACGCGTTCGCTTGCTGACAGGCGACAAGATTGATCTCGGCTCATCTACCCAGGTCACGGTTGTAGCCGCGGGCGATTCGGAGGCGCACACGAACTGCGGCATTACCGTGAACGGCGGCAATGATAACGATTATTCGATTGCGCTGTGGGTAACGTTTGGCAAGTTCGACTATTGGACGAGCGGCGATCTCAGCGGCGAGGATAGTACGGAAACGACGGATGCCGAATCGGCTTGCGCGCGTTTGGCGTCGCGCCCGGCGGATCTCTACAAAGCCAATCATCACGCGATCAGCTGGAACAATAACGCCAACTTGCTCAAGGTATTGCAACCGCAAGTCGCGCTGATCTCACTTGATAATTTGGGCAAGACGGATGCGCTTTCACGCATAAACAAATACGCTCGGGTATATGCGACGAACAAAATCATTGCGCTCGATACCGACCGCAAAACGCCCATCATCGTGAATGATAGCGATGATCTCATCGTCCTCTCACGCGATGGAAACACGTTTACCATCGAAGGAGACCAATATGTGGCACGATGACGTGTGTGACAACTGAAAACTTTAAACATGTTGATCGCGTTGTTTATCACCAAATTTAGGAGACACGAATGAAGACAGTGCAATTTGAATACGGCGAAGGCACCCTAGCGGTGCAACTGCCCGACTCGGCGGATGTGTTTGTCCCCGGCGAAACCGTCGCCGATCCGCCATACTTGACGGACGTTGAAACCGCAACGCGCGAATCGGTGCTGAATCCAATCGGAATGCCGTCGCTCGCGCAACTCGCCAAGCCCGGCGCAAAAGTGACGATCAGTTTTCCGGATAAAGTGAAAGGCGGCTTTCAAGCCAACTCGCATCGCAAGACCTCGATCCCGATCATCATCGCTGAATTGCTTCAAGCCGGCGTGAACAAGCGCGACATCAAACTGATTTGCTCGAACGGCTTGCATCGCAAAAACACCGACGAGGAAATTCGCTCGCTCATCGGCGATAAGTTGTATCACGAACTTATGCCGACGCATCAAATCGTCAACCATGATTCCGAAGACTGGGACAATCTGGTTGACCTCGGCTACGACGAACTCGGCGACCGCGTGATTATGAATCGCGCGGTGTTCGAGTCGGACGTGCCGATCTTGATTGGGCACGTCGTCGGCAATCCATACGCCGGTTATTCCGGCGGCTATAAAATGGTCGCCACCGGATTGACCCATTGGAAATCCATCGCGGCGCATCACATCCCCGCCGTCATGCACACACCGGATTTCGTGCCCGCCTCGCCGCACAGCATGATGCGGCAAAAGATGAATGCGATTGGTCAGCACATGGAAAACAAGATGGGCAAGAAATTTTTCATGTGCGACGCCGTGCTCGATACCAACGCGCGACAGATTGCGATTTTCTCCGGCTATGGCGCGGCAATTCAACCGTTGTCGTGGCAGGTGGCGAACCGACGCACGTTCGTGCCGTATGCGAAAGAAAAATACGATGTGATGATGTTTGGGATGCCGCAGAGTTTCCATTACGGCAACGGACACGGCACAAATCCGATCTTGATGATGCAAGCGATTGGCGCGCAGATCATTCGCCACAAACGCGTGCTCAAAAATAATTGTGTCATCATTTGCAGTTCGATTTGCAACGGCTATTTTCACGACGAAGAATTTCCGTCGTATCGTGAGTTGTATGAACTGTTCCAGAACGATTACCACAACATTCTGCCCGATCTGGACAAGTACGGCGAGTATTTTTGCGCGAAGCCAGAGTATGTAAACAAGTATCGCTACAATTACGGGTATCATCCGTATCATGCGTTCTCAATGATTTCGTGCGGGCACATCGCCGAGATGCACACGGCGGCGGTGTACATCGTCGGCGCGTATGCGCCGGGCTATGCGCGCGCGATGGGGATGAAAACGCGTGCGACCTTCAGCGAGGCAATGCAGGATGCCGAACGCTACACCGGACCGAATCCGAAAATTCTTGCCTTGCCGCGAACTTTTCGGACGGGCGCAGTGCATTTGATGATGCACGGCGATACGGTGCTGGACGCAGAGTGAGTTGTACTTTGGATAAAAGAACTGGCTATTAGGTGAACTGACCTGCGGAGAGCAAGTGCGAACCGACAGCTGTCCTACGTAACGTTTTGAGCTTGTGGTAACCGTCAGCTCATCGTAGCGTTTTTGTATCACGAAATATGTAGTTGAAAGACGCACTGTTTAATCAAATGCCCATTGTGATAAATTTTGAACCTTTGCGGATGCGTCTCGACGGTGACTTTAACATAGTGAAAGCGTAATCGGCGTCCGACTTTCACCGACTCGCCCAAGATGTCCACGTAGCCATGGGGCGGAACCCATCGAATGATCGTGAGCTTTCCAGTGGCAACCGGAATATTCTTGAGATCGAGCGTGAAACGGGCGGGCAACTTCTGAAGGCGTTTGCTTCGACGATATTGCGTGGGTGTCCGAAACCCCAGACCTTGATGCACATGTTGGTCATTGACGGTCAGGACCAGGTGCCGCAGTTCACGGCGCACATCTGCAGCACGAGCAAAAGGTCGTTGCAACACAAGTGGTTGGAACCAGCCGTTGAAGTTTTCGACGGAGCCATTTCGTTCAGGTCTGGCTTCGGGGATGAAGACTGGTTCCACGCCCAAACGTAAGGCGAGACGAATGACGCGATTGAGCGAACGTGCATACCGCCCGGCACCATAGAATTGACGCCCATTGTCGAACTGAACCATGCGAGGTAACCCGAGACGTTGCCAAGCATGGATCAGAAAGACCAAGACCTGTTCCAGGTCATTTCCCGCATGAAATTCGGCATAAACCGCTTGGTCGAAGGCATCCTTGCACAGGTAGAAGTAGAATTTGGTCTTGTTGCCGGTGAGATAGCGCGGACCGACCAAATCGACCTGATGCACTTGGTTGGTGTCGTGCGCTTGCGGTCCGGGGTAGCTACTGCTCGGCAACCGCCGTGCAAGTCGGAGACGTGGACTGGTCAGGTTGTGCCGTTGCAAGATACGTTCAATCGTGCGCAACGTTGGGATCGGTTTGAACTCCAATCCCACGAGTTCTTCGCGAATCGTTGCGGCACCAATGAAAGCATACCGTGTTTGCGCGGTGGCATGCGCGTTCAGCCGACGCCGAATCGCGAGAATGGCGCGTTCGATGTGCATGGGTGTCCGATCTACGATAGTGTTGTGAGCCCGGCTCAGATCATAGAGACCTTCACCGCCGGCACTGAGATAGCGATGCCACCATTTCCGCACCCAGGATTCCGAACGTTGTAAAGTGCGATAGATCGTGGCGATGGGTTCGCTGGCCAACCGCATTCGAATCGCGTGTTGACGATCTGAAAGTTCGTTCCGCATAGTTTCCTTTCCGTGCTGACGATTACCACGGAAGTCACTATACGCCAAGATGGTGATTGGAACGACATAAACCGCTACGATGAGCTGTCGGCTCGCACCTAATCATTCAAGAAGGGTGGTAGCGGTGCGGGTTCAACGTCTTTGCCCTCGGGATCTTGCAACCCTTCACGAACCCAAATCAATTATTGGGGACGAATGCCGAGCGCGACCATATTCTCCCCGTACACCCACACACGATCCAAGACCAGTTTCATGATGCGCTGTCGATCCTCCGCATTACCTTCATTCCACAATTGTTTGAAATCTCGGAATAGTTTGTGCGCTTCGACCAACTCATCCCGCGCGATCGGTTGCAGTTGAGCGAGTTGCGCATTGAGTTCCTCGCGGCGTTTGACGTATTCTTGTTCTTGAATTAAGCCCATGTCCCATCGGTAATAAAGGCGATTGATGATGGCTTTGATTTCTTCGATACGTTCACCCAGGTTCCCTTGACCGATCAACTCACCTGCCCTAGTCAAAAACCTCAACTGTCTTAATAATTGCTGTCAAAAACTATCATTTCAAGGGAAGCGGGTTTGATTTTTCCTGCATCAAGTTTTCGTCCAGGACAGAGTGTGCAACACTCCATTTGACCTTCCTCCGATTCGTGATGGTGGTTCTGCAACTCCCATCTTACTCGGAAGAAGGTCTTTTTCAAAGAGTGTCAAGCGACTTTTGGAAAGCCCTGTACTCGCGTGCGCGCGAGATGTCAAAATTTGTGCAGACATGCACATGGATTTTTTCCTGCTCCAAGGATGTGGGTTGAAATCAAGGTGCGGTACGTGTCCTTGAGGTGGGCAGTCTCAAACAAATGGTGGTATAATCTGGCTCGTGTTCAGAACGGAATTTTTATGTGATTGAACAACCCAGGATTGCCGGACTAGAATGATGTTGATTTGAGATTCAATTTATGCTGACCTTGTTCAACACTTTATTCGAAGTCACCCCCTATGCGATCATTTCGGCTGGCACCGCAATCATCGCGCTGATCGTTGCGCTGGTCGCGTGGCAACGTCGCACGGTGCCGGGCGGAACCTCGCT
This sequence comes from uncultured Anaerolineales bacterium, assembly GCA_903825565.1. Taxonomy (GTDB): domain Bacteria; phylum Chloroflexota; class Anaerolineae; order UBA4142; family UBA4142; genus CAIKBD01. The sequence continues at coordinate 17,569 of CAIKBD010000136.1, forward strand.
TGCCCTGCTCATGCTCGCCGCCGGTCTCTGGTCGGGCGGCGCGGCGTTCGAGTATTCCGCGCTCGACCCAGCCCAGACTGTCTTTTGGGCGCAGATCGAATATTTCGGCGGCGTGACTTGCCCAGTATTTTTTCTCCTGTTCGTTTTGGAATATCATCGTTTGGAACGCTGGCTCACGCCGCGCGTGATTGGCGCGTTATTCATCGTGCCAGCAATCACGCTGGGCTTGGTCCTCACCAATCAATGGCACGGTTTGATTTGGCCCAGTTTGCAAGTGAGTCTGGTTAATCCGCATCGCATCATTTATGGGCATGGTTTTGCTTTTTGGTTGGGCGCAATCGGGTATTCGTATCTGGTCTTGTTCTTGGGTTCAGCTTTGCTGTTGCAATCTGCTTTGAGTGTGTCCAGTTCTTATCATCGCCAAGTTCAACTCGTGGTAGCGGGCGCGGTGATTCCTTGGGTGGCAAATGTGCTGACCATCCTGGGACTCAGCCCCGTGCCCGATTTGGATTTGACGCCCCTGGTCATGGCGGTGAGCGGCACACTGTTTGCATGGGCAATTTTTCGATTTCATCTGCTCCAGGTTTTGCCGGTGGCGCACGGCTTGCTGATCGAAAAAATGCTGGATGGCATGATTGTCTTGGACGCGCATCATCAAATCGCCGATGTCAACCCAGCGGCGCAAGCAGTGCTGGGCATGGACAAGGATTCGGTCATTAGCAAAACCCTCGAACAATTATTGCCCCGATTAGCCGAGGCGGTAACGCAAGCCCTTGGCAATCAAACTTTTCCGATTGCGATTGCCTTGCAACGCAACACCACCCAGCGTTTTTTCGATGTCCAAGTTTCGCCCTTGATGGATGCAAATAATCAAGGGCTGGGATATTTGGTGATTTTGCGCGACGTGACCGAGCGGCAACACGTTGAGCAAGCCCTGCGCGAAAGCGAAGCCCAGTTGCGCGCGCTCGTTGATTATTCGCCAGCATCCATCATCAAATTCAGCCCCGAAGGAAATATCTTGTTGTGGAATGCGGCGGCGGAAAAAATTTATGGTTGGACGGCAAGCGAAGTTATCGGCAAGCCCTTACCCAGTGTGCCCACCGACAAACAATCGGAAAAGCTGGGATTCCAAAACCAGGTCAATCAAGGCGAGGTCATTCCGTACACCGAAGTGCAACGCCAACGCAAAGATGGTTCGCCGATTGATGTGGGCTTGGCAGTTGCGCCGTTGAAAAACGAGCAAGGTCAAGTGTATGCGCAGATGAGCATCTCGACCGACATTGGCGAATTGAAACGCGCACAAGCCGAACTCGCGCGCCGCGCGCAAACCGTCGCGTTGCTCGAAGAGCGCGCGCGCCTCGGACGTGACTTGCACGATTCGGTGACGCAATTGCTTTACAGCGTGATGCTCTTTGCCGATGCCAGCAAGGACGCGGCGCAAAACGCCGACCTGGATTTGACCCAGCAATATCTATCGCGGCTCAGCGAGACCGCGCGCCAGGCGCTCAAAGAATTGCGCCTGCGCGTGTATGAACTGCGTCCCTCGGTGCTCGAACACGAAGGACTCGCGAGCGCGTTGCGGCATCGCCTAGCCCAGGTTGAACAACGCGCGGGTGTGCAAACCGATTTGAATATCGCGTTGCCGCACGCTTTGCCCGCGCCCGTTGAATTGGCAATTTATTGGATTGCGCAAGAAGCGTTGAACAATGCGCTCAAACACGCCAACGCAACACGCATCGCGCTGGCTTTGAACGCGGATGAAAATTCTTTGCGCTTGGAAATCGCCGACGATGGCAAGGGATTCGACCTGGACCTGCTGCAAGAACAAGCGGGAGTGGGGATGACCAGTATGCGCGAGCGCGCGCGCGACCTGGGGGGCGTATTCAACATCACGTCCGCGCCTGGTCAAGGCACGCGTATCCAGGTTACACTTCCTGGGTATATCCTGGCTCCCGCGCCAACTGAACTATCGAGCAAGGAGAACAAAACCCAATGACCGAGCCAATTAAAATTTTGATTGTGGACGACCACGCGATTGTGCGCGAGGGGCTGGTGGCATTGATGGCAAGCAAACGAGATTTGCGCGTGATTGGGCAAGCCAGTAACGGCGAGCAAGCCGTGCGCTTGGCGCGCGAACTCAACCCCGATGTCATCTTGATGGATTTGCAAATGCCTGTGATGAATGGTTTGGATGCCACGCGGCTCATTCGCCAAGCCAATCCGCAAGCGCGTATTTTGGTGCTCACCAGTTTCGCCGATGATGACCAAGTGGTGCTGGCGATTCAAGCGGGCGTCCTAGGTTATCTGCTCAAAGAAACGGCGACCCAGGAATTGCTCGAAGCGATTCGGTGTGTCTATCGCGGCGAATCGCCGATGCATCCCGCCATCGCGCGCAAACTCGTCCTGGGTTTCAACAAGCCCGAACCCGAACCGAATCCGCTGACCGAACGCGAAACCGATGTGCTCAAATTGTTGGCGCGCGGTTGGTCTAATCAGGCGGTTGCCGATGCGCTAAGCATTAGTCTGGCGACGGTCAATTTTCACACGGGCAACATTCTAAGCAAACTGCAATTGGAAAATCGCACCCAAGCGGTGCTATATGCCTTGCGAAAAAAAATGGTGACGCTGGACTCGTAACTCGGACAAGCCGAAAGCAAATTTGAACCGCCAAGACGCCAAGCACGCCAAGAGAAAAAATATAAAATCTTGGCGCTCTTTGCGCCTTGGCGGTTCAAAATATTTTTGGGCAAGGATTTAACGCACAAGGTACTATCACCCGACCTATTATTTTTACTAGGTCACGCCTAGTGAAAACTCGAAAAGACTGCTGTTACAAGCAGTCTTTTTTGTTAGCCCCACTCTAGTGAAAAAAATGTTACGCGCACGCGCCGAATCGCGTACAGTTCAAGCAGATTTTATTTTGCGCGACAAGGAGGCGTGTTGGAAAACAGTGGCGTTTTGCTCGTCGCCAAAGCAGGTCCATTCGGCGACGCCTTGTCTAATCTCATTTCTCCTGTTCTTGCAATTCCCCAGCCCTTGCGCGCTGAAACGGGTTTACTTGCGCTTAAACTCATTCGTCAAGCGTCGCCTCAACTCGTCATTATCGCCAGCAGTATTGCGGACAGCGAAACAATCGAACTGGTGCGCCAAATCAAGCAAACCACGCCGAGTGTGAAATGCCTCGTTTTGACCGAGACCGTCTATCAAGCCGATCAAGCGCGCGCGGCAGGCGCGGACGAAAGTGTGTTTAGTCATCTCTCCGCCGCGCAATTGATAACGACGATTCAACGCCATTTGCGCGCAACGTCCGCGTATCATCCCACCGAGTAAAACGAAAATGTCTGTGCTTGCTGATGCAACCTGGGACCCTGGGCATTTGAACGAAGCATTGGAGACGCTCGCGCGTCAAGCCAATCTCGTCGCGCGCGCCACGCCCGCGTTGAAAACCAACCCAGGTCGCGCCGCCGCGCTCGCGAATGCCGATGACGACACGCGCGCGCACTGGGTCGAACAAGCGGCGCAACACCTGGGCATCGAAGCCGAACCTGTCGTCGCGCTGCATTCCCAGGTTGAGTTGTTCATCGAACGCGCCGCGCCTGCGCTCGTGACGATTCGCCACGCCGAGACCCAGGGTTATCTCGCAATGCTTAAAGGCGGACGCACGGTGACGCTGATTGCGCCCGACCTCACGCGCCGCAAAATTTCCGCCGCCGCGTTGCGCGAGGCACTGTGCGCCGAAATCGAAACGCCGTACCTTGAGCCGCTCGCCGAGGTACTGGCGAATGTGCGCGTGCCCGAACAACGCCGCGCCCAGGTTCGGCAAACCGTGCTCGCGCAACAACTGAGCACTAGCCCGATTGTCCACGGTTGGCTGTTGCGCCTCGCGCCGCGCGGTGTGACCTGGGCGCACCTGGCTCACAGCGGCACGCCGATATTGTTCGCGGCGCTCATCGCGCTTGCGCTCGTGCAACAAGGTGTGACGATTGTGAACTGGGGCGTAATCGGGCGCGGCGCACTGCAAGGTTCATTCGAGTGGGCGTGGTTGTGGGCGTGGGCGCTCGTGATGGTGATGGGCGTGCCATTGCAAATGCTTTCGTCCGTTGTCGGTGCGCGCTTGAGTGTGATTGTCAGCAGTCTGTTCAAAAACACCTTGTTGTTCGGAATGTTGCAATTGCACCCCGAAGAAATTCGCCATCAAGGGATTGGACAATTTCTCAATCGCGTGATGGATGCGGGCGTCGTCGAAAGCGGTTCCTTGTCGGGCGTGTTGACGATTTTCTTTTCGATAATTCAGGTGGCAACCGCGCTCGGTGTGCTGTCGCTCGGCGTCGGGGGCTGGGTCAGTATGGGCTTGCTCGCGCTCATCACTCTCGGCATCGGCATCCTGGGTTGGCAAATGTGGCGGAGCAACGAAACCTGGGTGGACACGTATCGCGGAATGACCAATCACCTGGTCGAGCAGATGGTTGGTTATCGCACCAAGCTCGCGCAACAGGATGCGGCGTTGTGGCACACGGACGAGGACGCCGAACTCGCGCAGTACGTGGGCGCATCGGAACACGCCGCGCGCACGAGCAACTGGCTCGCCGCATTGCCGCGCGTGTGGATGATTGCGGGGCTTGCCAGCATCCTGCCCGCCATCGTTTGGCAAACCGTCGCGCCGACGACAATTGCGTTGAGTCTGGGCGGCATTCTGCTCGCCGAGCAAGCATTGAACGTCATCGTCGCCAACATTCACAATCTCATTTCGTTTGCCAAAGCGTGGCAACAAATCAAGCCCTTGTTCGACGCCGCGCAACGCGCCACCGACCCAGGTTTGATGTTGAACGATTTGGGCGCGGCGCAAACGCAAAACGATTCCGCGCTCGTCACTTTGCGCGAGGTTGCGTTTCGTTATCGCGAGCGCGGACGCCTGGCTCTGCGCGATGCGTCGCTCGAAATTTTTGACGGCGACCGCGTGATTATCCAGGGCGGGTCGGGCGGCGGCAAGTCAACGCTTGCGGCGGTGGTGGCGGGCTTGCGCGTGCCCGAATCGGGTTTGCTTTTATTGCGCGGCTATGACCGCGCGAGTGTGGGGCTGGACGAATGGCGCAAGCGCGTGGTCGTCGCGCCGCAATTTCACGAGAACCACGTGTTCACCGAAACGTTCGCGTTTAATTTGTTGATGGGACGCCATTGGCCCCCCAGCGAAGAGGACACCGCCGAAGCGATGCAAGTGTGCGAAGAACTGGGTCTGGGCGAATTGATTGCGCGAATGCCATCGGGCTTGTCGCAAATGGTGGGCGAGAGCGGTTGGCAATTATCGCACGGCGAGCGGAGCCGCTTGTTTATCGCGCGCGCGTTACTGCAACGCGCCGACCTAATTATTCTCGACGAAAGTTTTGCCGCGCTCGACCCAGAAAACCTGGAACGCGCGTTGCGATGTGTGCTCAATCGCGCGGCGTCGCTCGTGGTCATCGCGCATCCTTAACGAGTAGGGGCAACCCTGTGTGGTTGCCCACCCAGGGCGAGCACATAGGCATCGCCCCTACGAATTCATTTCGTTCGAGTCCAAGCACGATAGGAGAAAAAATGTTACTCAACAATACCTTGCAAGCCATCACCTACATTTTGTGGGCGGGCTTTGGTCTTTTGATTTTGATTTACACCGTGACGGCGGCGAATCGGCGCACCCTGGGTCTCGCCATCCCAGGTTTGATTGTGCGAGCTGGGTTTTCATCGCTCGCCGCGTTGTTGATTATCACCTACGTCAACGCGAGCGCGGCGTACATCGAGCCGCAAGAAGTAGGCGTTGTGCTCTCCACCATCGCGCCCGACGGCTATTATGACCGACCTCTGCGTTCGGGCTTGCGGTGGGTTGTGCCGATGCTCGAACAAATCAAACGCTATCCCATTTCCTGGCAAACGTACACGATGGCGGCGAGTCCGAACGAAGGACAAAAAGTGGGCGACGATTCCATCAAGGCGCGCACCTCGGATGGACAAGAAGTCGCGCTCGATTGTTCGCTCATCTTTCAACTCGACCCCGACCAGGTGATGCGGATTCACATTGATTGGCAAGGTCGCTACATCGAAGATTTTGTGCGCCCCGTGACGCGCGGCATTGTGCGCTCGATTGTGTCCCAGTATACCGCCGACGAAGTGAACAGCGGCAAACGCACCGACCTGGAACGCGATATCAATCGGCAACTGCGCGAAACATTTCAGGACAAGGGTTTTAACGTAGACCGTTTCATTTTACGCAACGTCGCCTTTTCGTCCGAGTACGCCAACTCGATTGAAATGAAACAAGTCGCGCTCCAAGAAATTATCCAGACCGACCATCAAGCCGACCAAGCGCGTCGCCGCGCGCAAGGCGAGGCGGATGCCGTGCTCATCAAAGCCAAAGCTGACGCTGAAGCGATTCGGTTGACGGCAGATGCGCTCAAGCAAAACAAGGATGTGCTGACGTACGAGTACATCAACAAACTGTCGCCGAATGTGCGCGTGATGCTCGTGCCGAACAATGCGCCGTACATCTTGCCCTTGAACGATTTGAATCCTGGCGACCTGGGCACGCCGACACCCAGTCCCAGCATCACGCGCACGCCGACCATCACCGCCACGCGCACCATCACGCCGACGGGACGCTAGGACAAGTAAAAATGCAAAAGCTAAAAGATGCAAGTGTTTGCCCAACTCAACGCCGACGCGCGTCACACTATCTCACTTTATATTTTTTACTTTTTACTTTTTACTTGACCACCGCTTGCGCGGCGTTTGGCGACACGTGTCCAGCCAATTGCGCGCACCTGAATTTGACGAATAAAAATTTTGCGGGCGCGAACCTGGCGCGTGCGCAATTTATGGAAGCCAATTTGCGCCAAGCGCGTTTTGCCAATGCCGATTTGAGCGGCGCGGATTTTTCGGGCGCGAAATTAATTCAAGCCGATTTGCGGAACACGAATTTGCAAAACGCGCGCTTGATTGGCGCCGACCTCACGCAAGCCAACCTGGGTGAAGCGAACCTGGAATACGCCAACCTGGGAAGCGCGAATCTCAAAAGCGCGAACCTGGTGCGCGCCGATTTGCGCGGCATCCAAGCCACCTACCTCGATTTGACGGACGCGCAGTTGAACGGCGCGAATCTCAGCGGAATGGATTTGGCGGCGTGTGTTTTTCAAGGCACCAAATTGTCCACCGCCAATTTGAGCGGCAGTAATTTGGCGGGCAGTTCGCTCAGCCGCGCCGACCTGAGCGGCGCACTGTTGATTCGCGCAACCTTCGCGGGCGCGTGGCTCAACCTGGCAAACCTGACGAGCGCGAATGGGCATAACGCGGTGATGAATGGCGCGAGTTTGTACGGCGCGAACCTGGCGGGCGCGGATTTGAGCGCGACCCAGTTACGCGGCGCAATGCTGGTCGGCGCGCAACTGAATGGCGCCGATTTGCGCGATGCGGATTTGCGCGGCGCGGTGCTGAATTATGACCCCGCCAATTTCAACCTGGGCGATGCCGTCCAAGACCCCGTTGTGATGGAATTGAATCAAGCGGCGCGGCAATCGTTGAATCGAAATGCGGATTTGCGCGGCGCGCGTTACAACCGCGCGACGCAATGGCCCCAGGGTTATCGCGTGCCGAACGAAGCGACCCTGGTGGAAGATACGCCCTGAAAAAAATGATGCAAAAATTCCTAGTATTGTTTATCGGTTTGATGCTCACTGCTTGCGCGACAAATTTGGCGGCGACGCCCGAACAATGCGTGGCGCGCATTGGCATTATCAATTCGCTCAGCGGCGTGTTTGCCGAGAGCGGGCGTGATTTGCAACGCGGTTACGAAATGGCGCGCGACGAAATCAATGCGCGCAATGAATTGGCGGGCTGTGTCTTGCAACTCGACACGCGCGACGACCATTCAGACCCAGCGCAAGCCAGGGACGCGACGCGACAACTCGCGCGCGAACCCGTCGTGGCGATGATTGGCGCAGTGAACAGCGACCTGACGATTGCCGTCGCCGCGCTCACCGACGAAAATCACGTGCCGCTCATCGTGCCCACCGCATCGAGCGATGTGTTGACCGCCGCGTTTGAATCCACCGTGCGCGTTGCCGCATCGCAACCGCAACTCGTCGGCACCCAGTTCGAGTTCTTGGAAAATCTGCGCGTCGCGGGCACGCCCATCAAATCGGTGGGATTGTTGTACGAAGCATCCGAATCGGGACGCGGAATTTTTGTCGCCGTCAAACGCGCGGCGCAAGACCACGCCATCGCGCTCATCGCCGCCGAAAGTTATGCGCAAGGCGCGACGGATTGGCGCGCCGCCCTGGGTCGCATTCAACACGCCAAGCCCGACGTGCTTTATCTCGACACGAATCGTTTGAGCAACCCAGGATTGTTGGTGCGCCAAGTGCGCGACCTGGGTCTGAAGCCGAGCATAATCATCGTGAGCACGTTGAGCGATGCGTTGCTGGCGGAGGCGCGCGCGGAAAATTTGGTGACGAGTGTGCAATGGCTGGCGACCCTGGATTGGCGTGATGAAAACGGCGTGACGACGGCGGCGTGGGCGCGCGAGTTTGAGCAACGGTATCACGCGCCCGCCAATTTCAAAAACATCGCGGGGTATATGGCGGTGCAGTTGCTCGCGCGCGCGCTCAAGACCCAGCCACTCTCGAAGGCGGCGTTGGCAAATCCCAGTTCGCTTCGTTCGCCCTTGTTGCGCGCATTGTATCAAGTGCGCGCGGACAAGACCGTGTTCGGTCCCATTCGCTTGGACAACCTGGGACAAAATCAACATCCTGTTTTAATCGCCCAAGTCATTGACGGCAAACTGACCATCGTCTATCCAGAGTTGTATCGCGCGCGTCCGTTGGTCGTGCCCGCAGAAGAGTAGATGGCAATGTCACACCAAAAATTATTTTTTCTCGTTTTGCTTTTGAGCGCAGTTGCGTCAAGCGTATCCAGTTGTTCGATGGTCGGCACGGTCATCACGCTGAACGATTGTCCGCCGCAATGCGCGGGCGTCACAATGTCGCATAAAAATTTCAATCGCGCCGATTTGCACAGCCAATCGTTGAGCCGCTCGATTTTTCGCCAGGGCACATTTCGCCAAGCCAATCTCAGCGACGCCGATTTGTCGGGCGCGGATTTGAGCGGGAGCGATTTGACGGGCGCGAATTTGCGCGGCGCGAATTTTGCGGGCGCAACGCTCAAAGATGTTGTGCTCAGCAATGCCGATTTGACCGATGCGAACTTGAGCGGCGCAAATCTGACGGGCGCGTTTTTGACGAGCGCGAATCTCACGCGCACCAAACTGACCGCGACCATTTTTAATGAGGCGCATCTCGTCGGCGCAGATTTAACGGGCGTCCGCTTGGCGGGCAATCAAATGTTCGAGGCGGATTTGCGCGGCGCGCAATTATTGGACGCCGACCTGAGCGGCGCGAACCTGACCCAGGCACAATTGTCCTCCGCCGATTTGCGCCAAGCGAACCTGGGAGGCGCGACCTTGTATCGCGCGCAACTGTACGGCGCGAACTTGAACAGCGCGCATCTCAGCGGCGCGGATTTGTCGGGCGCGGGAATGGATGGCACGGATTTGCGGAACGCGGATTTGCGCGGCGCGGTGTTGCAAGGCGCGGGGCTGACAGGATGCAACCTCGATGGCGCAAACCTGTCACGCGCGCATTTGCCTGGCGCATTTCTCGCGGGCGCGGTGTTGACGGGCGCTGACCTCACCGACGCCGAATTTGTCGAGGTCGTCCAAGTGAGCGGGCAAGAATATCTGCACGCGGCAACCTTGTATGGCACAACCCTGGCACAAACGGATTTGAGTCGCGCCGATTTAGCGGGCGCATCATTAAACGGCGTGGATTTGCGCGGCGCGAATTTACGCACCGCCGTGTTGACGAAAACGCTCACGCTCAACGGCGTGCCCGTTTTGGAAACCGTGATTCTGAATGGCGTGCGTTGGGATGACACGACGCAATTCCCAAATGGCTTTAACCTGGCATCGTTACAGGGGAGGTGAATCGAAATTAAAATTCGTGACTCGAACGGCGACTGAATCAAAATAAATTTACCAGGAGAAAAAATGGAACATTCAAAAACAAACCCAGGATTGCGCGTGCGCGCGAATGTGCGCGCGGGCGGCGTGACGATTTACGGCTCGGACAATTGCGGCTGGACGACCAAGCAAAAGGAGGCGTTCGACGCCAAGGGGATTCCGTACACCTACGTCAACTGCGACAAGGAAACTTGCCCCACCATCGTCAAGGCGTTTCCGACGGTTACGGGCTATCCCGATGAAACGGACAACTGGACGGGTTTTCAAAAAATCTAAGCGCGCACAAGTTCAACGCGCAAATTCAAACATCCAAGGAGGATTGTATGTGGTGGTTGATTTTCGGTTTACTGATTGTGATTGGCGTGTGGCTGTACTTCAAGCCCGCGTGGGCGCCGCAACCGACCCAGGTACAAGGCGAGCTGGCTAAAAGCGTGCGACTCGTCGGCGACCGCGCGGGCACGATGTACGCGGGGCTGGGCGGCTGGCTCAAATTGCGCCGCGACAAATCGCAACTCGTGACGCAGTTTCAAACCTGGGCGGCAACCGATACGCTCAATCAAGCGGCGGCGAATGCGGAACTGGCGGGAACGGCGGCAGAACTCAAGACCTGGCTCGCCACGTTGTCGGACAAGGAATTGAAAATGTTTTGCGACAAGGTCGCGCATTTCACTGCCGCGCTGGGTTTCGACCTGGCTTGGTTGTGGGACGACCAACTGCGCGGACAAGCCGAACTGAAACGCGCGCTTGAAGAAGCGGTGGCGTTGTACTGCATCACCGTTTGGCGCGCGCAACGCGTGCAAGATGAAGTGCGCGCATTCGTCGCCTGGGACCGTTGGCAGGCGCATCCCAACAAGCATCGCGCGTTGGGACAAAAAATGTACACCGCGCTCGTGCAGAACGGGATGATTATGATGGACGTGGAAATGTACACCGCGTCGGACAAGGCGCGCTGGGCGCAGATGAACCGCTCAATCAAAGAAGTGGCGCGCGCCAATCCCGAAGCGGTGAGCGCGATTGTGCGCGGGATGGTGTTCGCGCATCCGCAACCGCCCGCCGCGCCGAGTGATACGTCGGCGCAGGCGTAATGGAAAGCGAGCGCCGAAAATGAAAACCAGGAAATTTTGGCGAACGTCGCGGCGCGTGATTGCGCGGATGTGTGCGCGCGCTGGCTTGAGTGTGCGCGCGCACATCCGAATCGGCAAATCGCAAACGGAATGCACGAAATGTCAGAGGGGTTTCCAGACCTGCTTTTTGCCAATGGGCGATCTTTTTGTAGCAATGTGCTAATCGCTCGTGGGATACGATGGAGCATAAAAAATGAAACGTCAACCAACTAGACCATCCAATCGCGCTGGAATTGCCGTGCGAACCCAGGTGCGCGCGGGCGAACGCCTCGACCTGAGCAACGCGCAACCCGAAATCAATTTGTTTGACCGCACGATGTTTGTAGTTTTGGACGCGCTCCAAAAACCGACGAACGCGGTGTACGACTGGGTGTGCGCGCCCAATCGAAAGGAGTCCAATGAAAATTCGTTCGGGCGTTAAGGTGGGACAAGGGCTGGGTGATTGGGTGGCAAAGGTGTGTCAAGTGACGGGCGTGACCGCAAGCGCGCAAAAGTACACCCAGGTCACGGGCAAAGCGTGCGGGTGCGAAAAACGCCAAGCGATTCTCAATCGCCTCGCGCCGTCTGCCTAGATGAACCCAAGTGCCGCGCGCTAATCAATCCGCGTCATGCCGATGGCGCGCGGCACTCGTTCCGAATCCAACCAGGAGAATTGAAAAATGAAATAGCAAAAAACAGAACGGCAACTGCGTGTGCGAACGCAGGTCAATGCGGGAGGGATAGGATTGGACTACTGCGAGCAGTTCGTCGGAAAATCCAAGTGTTATTGTGAATGGCTTATCCGAGACAACCAAGCAGGAGTGAACAAGAGCACTAATCAATCGGAATACGACAAATGTTTGAAGAGTTAGAGACTTTGTAAAGGAGCAACGCAAATGAAAAAACAATTACAGGTACGAACGCGCGTGCAAGCCGGCTGGGAAGACAAGATCAAGGGTTGCAGTTTCTGGGAAACCACCGGCGATGATGGCGTGACGCGCCTCAAAGGTCAATGCCTTGATCTGCAAGGGCGCGTGAAAGAGACCGCCATCGCATTTCCGACCAGTTATGCCGGGATTGTTCTGAATTGCGACGGACAACTGACCCTGGGCGGATGCGGTTAAATCCCGGGCGCGCCAATTCTAAAACCAGGAGATGCCATGACCTAAACTCATTTTACATTCAACGCATTTACATCCGCGCGCATCGTGGGATGCGCGCAAAAACCAATTCACAACCAAAAGGAGAAACTGAACATGCGAATTCGAACCAACCTCAAAGCGGGCATCCGTGGCACGTATGTGGTGCAAGCCGGCGACACACTGGTCTCCATCAGCAAAAAATATTACAAGGGCAATGCCAAACGCTGGAAAGACATTTGTAACACCAATCGCCTCGTCGATTGCAACAAGATCAAACCCGGTCAATCGCTCGTGATTCCCGACTAGGTGAAATGCGATGTGGCGATGCGGCGTCTGACGCTGGGCGCGGCATCCCATCGAACAAAACCCAGGAGCAATGAAATGAAAAAGCAAACGACGAAAAAACAAATCCGCGTGCGCGCACAAATCCGCGCGGGATTCCCATCACCATCAAAGGGACCATTCAAGCTGCCGTTTCCCTGAGCAAAATCAGTACCAAGTTTTACGGGACGCCGAACAAGTGGATGAAATTGTGCACGGCGAATAACCTGCCGGATTGCAACAAGATCTATGCTGGCAAATCGCTCGTGATTCCCGACTAGTTGAAATGCGGTGTGGAGATGCCGCGTCCGACGCTGGGCGCGGCATCCCATCGAACAAAACCAAGGAGCAATGAAATGAAAAAGTCAACGATGAAAAAACAAATCCGCGTGCAGACCCAGGTGCGCGCAGGACTCGAAAACACCTGTGAGCGGTGCAAACAGATGTGTCCGTCCAATCATGGGATACGCGCGATGTGCATCGAGCGGTGTAAGCAATTGTATTGCCAGGACGCTGGATAATGCGCGGTGCACAATCAAAACAAGGAGCAATAAAAATGAAAAAACCAACGACGAAAAAACAAATTCGCGTGCGCGCGCAAATCCGCGCGGGCAAGTGGCAGTTCTGCAAAGCGCTCAAATGCAACACCGTAGAAAAGGGCGGCGCGCCGAACACGTGCCAAGCGGTCGAGTGCGTCAACTAGTCGAACGTGCCGCGTGTTTTATGCAGATGTTGTGAAACGCGCGGCGCAGATTCAAAAAAATCAAGGAGATGAAACAATGGAAGACAAAATCAAAATCGAAATGACCCCAACGAAAGAAACGCCGGAGCGTCCTGTTGAAACGAGTGCGCCGCGCGCTGGGTTGCGCGTCCGCGCACAGGTGCATGTGGGTCATGGAGAAGATGCGTCCGATTGGCGCAACAAAGTTTGGCTTTGGCGTTGAGTGGAACCCGAAGACGAAAACGTAATGGCGTTGTACCCCCACTAGGCGTGCGGCGCGCCGAACACGTGCCAAGCGGTTGAGTGCGTCAACTAATCGGACGCGCCGCGCATCGCACCGGAGAAAATGCGATGCGCGGCGCAGATTCAAAAAAAATCAGGAGATGAAAAATGGAAAAAGCGAGTTTCTGGCGACGGTTGTTCGCCTATTGTCTGGACAATATCATCATCGGCGTGGTCTGGGGCGGCTTGACCATGTTCCTGGAAATGGACCCGCTCGTTGAAAATCTCATCGTGCTGATCATCACGGCGGTGTACTTTATCGTCTTTTGGGCAACCAACGGACAACCGCTGGGTCATCGCGCGCTGGGCATCAAGGTCGTGATGTTGGATGGTTCCCCACTAACGTATGGCAAAGCGATTTTGCGTTTCATCGGCTATTGCCTGTGCGATGCGTTGCTCGGCATCGGCTATCTGTGGGTGATTTTCGACAAGAACAAACAGGGCTGGCACGACAAGATTGCCGGCACGATTGTCGTCAAAGCGTAACCCGTTCATGTTGCCGCGCGTCTCGCGTAGACGCCCGCGAGCGCGCGGCACAATTTCAAAAATAACAAAGAGAAGTGAAAATGAAAAAGCAAACGATGAAAAAACAATTGCGTGTGCAAACCCAGGTGCGCGCCGGTGCAGACCGATGCGAAATTTGTAAACTGAGTTGCCTGTTCGAGCCGAGGGATGAAAACCGCGAGCGTTGCAACAACAGTTGTAATCAAACGGCATGTCGCAAATAACAAGCTCCGCCTGTTTTTAGGGTGTGGCAAGAAAAGCCGAAAGCAAAATAAAGAGTAGCCCAAATGAAAACACCAACCGCCAAAAAACAATTACGTGTGCAAACCCAGATACGCGCAGGTGTGACACGCGCCGAATGCATTAAAAAATGTCCACGACACGAAGCCACTCTATTCAAAGCGTGCCAAGCCAAGTGTCCGAGCGTGTAAAAAAATTGTGCTTGAACTTTCAAAATCCAGGGTAAAAAATGAAACCGTCTCTAATCCTGTGGCTGGGCATACTGATATTGCTGTCTGCACTGTTAATGCTCGGCGTTGACACCACGTTGGCGCAAACCTCGAATGAAGCGATGCTGTGCTTTCTCCGCAACGGCGAGGTCGCGTGCATCCATCGCCCACTAAATGTTTCCGGCAATCTATCCACCCGCCTGCAAACGACCTTGCAAGCGTTGGTCGCTGGTCCCACGCCAACGGAACGCGCCGCCGGTTTGTCGTCGGCGATTCCGGCGGGCGCGACGCTCGCCCAGGTCAACGTCGGCGGCGTCGGCGTCAACGTCATGCTGGTCCTGCCCGAAACATTTTTGCGCCAGACGCTCAATGCGTCCATCTCCGATCAGCTCGTCGCGCAAATCGTTCAGACGGTTTATCCGTTTCGCGCCGAGTTGCGAACGGCGGCGGGCATTCGCGCAGGCGCGGTGAATGATCGGCTCATCGTTCACGTGCTCGTCCAAGACCCCTGGGATGCCGCGCATCCATTCCGCGACCTGGCTTTATATTTGAACGAAAATCCAATCGTGCGTAAAGGGAGCGTGGCGATACCCAGGTCGCCGGCTCGCGCAACCTCGTCGCTCGCCGGCAAAGCGATCTATCTCAGCGCGGGGCACGGCTATTACTGGCATGCGGGTTATGCCAAGTGGCTCACGCAACGACCGGTCTGGGACGACCTGGTGGAAGATTTCAATAATGCCGAAGTGGTCAACCAATATCTCATTCCGTACCTCCGCAATGCCGGCGCAGATGTGTTCACCGTCCGCGAACGCGACATGAACACGACTGAAATCACGGCAACACTCACCTCGCCCGGTTATGCGGAAACCGGAACCTGGGTGAATGGAACCGATCCCATTACCAAATCAACCTTGCTCTTTCCCTGGCATTACGCCAGCACGAATGCAACCGCAACCGCCACGGCGACCTGGATAATTACGCCCACGCAAACCGCGCGCTATACACTTTATGCCTGGTACGTGGATGGCGCGAATCGCGCGCCCGACGCGCGCTATCGCATCGAATCGGCGAGCGGCGTGGTTGACTTGCAGGTAGACCAAACGGTTCACGGCATGACCTGGCGTCCGATTGGCGTGGTGGCGTTGTATGCCAATCAGCCCGTCCGCATCACGCTGTCGAATGTTTCGGCGGTGGCGGGGCGCGTGGTCACGGCAGGCGCGGTCCGCATCGGCGGCGGCATGGGCAGTATCCTGGGAAGCACGAGTCCGACGACGAGTGGGCGTCCGCGTTATGAAGAAGCGTCGCGGTACTGGGCACAGTTCCAAGGTGCGCCCACCTCGGTTTATCATCCTGGGGCGGCGAGCGATGTGACGGACGATGTGGGCACGCGCCCGCGCTATGCCGAGTGGGAACATCCGGCGGGCGAAGATGCCTTGTTCCTTTCCTGGCACACGAACGGATCGAGCAATCACAATTCGCAAGGCACGGAATCGTACATTTACGACGGCACGCTGGGCGGCATGTGGTCGCCCGGTTCAGATTACTTGCAATACTATTTGCACACGTCGCTGGTCAATAGCATTCGGAGCGCCTGGGATCCATCCTGGGTTGATCGCGGCATGTTAGCCGCCAACTTTGGCGAAGTGCGTCCGCTCAGCACCATGCCCGGCGTGTTGATGGAAATTGCGTACCACGATAATCGCGCTGAAGCGAACGCGCTGGTTGATCCGCGCTTTGCCCAAATCACGGCGCGCGCGATGTATCAGGGCATCGTGCGTTATTTCGCCGGCCGCGATCAAACGACGCCGATCTTTTTACCCGAACCGCCCGCCGGGTTTGCCGTGCGTACTAGCGTCCCAGGTCAGGCGACCTTGACCTGGGATGCATCGCCGACCGACGGCGATGGTCCGCTCGGCGATGCCGCTACGAGTTATCGCGTGTACACCAGCCCCGATGGTTTTGCGTGGGATGCGGGCGTGAGTGTAGCCACCCAGGTTTACACCGTGACCGGATTGACCGCCGGTCAAATAATTTTTGCGCGCGTCACCGGCGTCAATGCCGGCGGCGAATCCCTGCCCTCGTACACGTTGGCGGCGCGCGTCCCGACATCGGGCAATCCAGCCATTTTGTTGGTCGAAGGATACACGCGCAATGATCGCAGTAACGCCACTTGGCAAAACGATGGCATTAGCGTCGGCGACACGATCACGACCGGACCCAGCTTGCGACTGTACGCGGATCGCACCAATCGGCAAGATTATGCGATTCAACATGGCTTGGCGATTACGCGCGCGTTCGACAGTGCGACGCGCAATATGGTGAGCAATGGCAGTGTGAGTTTGAATCGTTACGCGGTGGTGGCGTGGATGGCGGGCGAAGAGAGTTCCTCGTCCGAGTCTATTCCGATTGGCGCGGGACCGCTGGCGTTGACCGACGTGGAGCAATCCTTGCTTGCCAATTTTGTGGCGCGCGGCGGGTCGCTCTTGATGAGTGGTTCGGAAATTGGGCGCGACCTGGTGATGCAAAACCAGGGCGCGGCGTTTTATCGTGACACGCTCAAGGCATTTTATCAGGGGAGTGATGCGATGAAACTCAATCCGCCCGATCCCTATCCCAACAAATTGTATCCAGTGCCCGGTGGAATTTTCGCGGGCATGGGCATATTCTATTTTGATAATGGGACGCACGAAATCTACAACGCCGACCGCGTAGATTATTTTCTGCCCCTGCCCGAGGACCGTCGTGCGCGTTCGGCGTTGACGTATCAAGCCGCGATTGGTAGCGCCGCGTTGACCTGGAATTCGGGCGTGTGCGCGCGCGTGGTCTACCTGGCTTTTCCCATCGAGACGATTTATCCAGCCGAGACGCGCGCCGAGGTCATGCGCCGCGCGCTCGATTTTCTGTCGCCGTGCCAGCAATCCTGGGTCGAGTACTTGCCGTTGATTCGGCGATAGATATTTTCAAAACAAGGAGAAGCGAAAATGAAAAAACAATTGCGTGTGCGAAGCCAGGTGCGCGCGGGATTCCGCAATAGCAACGGCGAGACCAATGCGAAAACACAACAGGCGATCAAACTAGGAGCGTGTCAATCAGCGTGCCAAAACAGGGGTTTCGTCCGGAACTCGGACGCATGGAACACGTGTGTGAACACGTGTGTCGGATAATCGGACGAGCCGCGCATCGCATCGGAGACGATGTGGTGTGCGGTGCATATTCAAACAAATCAAGGAGATGAAACAATGAAAAAGCCAATGACGAAAAAACAACTGCGGGTGCGCGTGAACGTGCGCGCGGGTTTTTCGGTTGAAGAGTGCAAGGGTAAATGCTATGCAAAACATACCTCAGTGCATTCGCCGTATGATTTGCATGACTGTCTAGAGCAATGCGAATGGGGGCTTGACCCCAACAAATAACAAGGGCGGTTCGTAGGACGAGTGCACGGATCAAGCCCTAGAAACTTTACCAACAGGAGGTAAATCCAATGTCACAAAATTGTTCAAAGCTCAAACTGCGTTCGAGTGTTCGGGTTGGGGCGGTTGTGCTCTATGGCAAAACCGGCGACCAAAACACTGACCTGGCGTTGCGCGCGCTCGATCATCTCGGCGTGCAATACGGTTTTTCGGAATGCAACAATCCGCAAGGTTGTCTGACGCCAAACGGCATGGTGACCGAAACACCCACCTTGACCGGCTTGCCTAAACCCAGTGACCGCTGGGAGGGACCAGGCGTGTTTGAAGGATTGGTGCGCGGATTTCTCATGATTCCGACGAACGGTCGCTAATCGTTTGCGCGGGATGGTCATGCCGATGAGCGGCGCGAGAAATTGCATCGCGCCGCTCAAAGCGCGTCCGCAAAA
>CAIKBD010000137.1 GCA_903825565.1 uncultured Anaerolineales bacterium
CGACGATCTGCCGCAGCAGGTCGCGCGCGCGCGCCAAATCCTTCGCCTTGAGCGCGGCGTGCGCCTGGGCGTAGAGTGTTTCGAGATTCGGCTGTTCGCTCAGCGGTTCTCCAGTTTGAAAATGCCATAGGGTGTCGAAGCATAGACGCTCGCATCTTTCGGGTCAACCGCGATGGAGTAGATCACCAGCGCGCCGAGCAAGCCCTCGTTGATTTGATTCCACGATTTGCCGCCGTCGAACGACACAAACGCACCACCATCCGTGCCCGCGTAAAGGCGATCCGGGTTCTGGCGATCCACGGCGATGGTGTTGACATACCGGTTGACCAAGCCGGTGTTGCTGGCTTGCCACGTTTTGCATCCATCGGCGCTGATCGCCACGCCGCTCACACGCGCGGCGACGATGATCCGGTTGCGGTCGCGCGGATCGACAACTGCGCGCGATTCCGAGCCACTGGTGGGTCGCATATTCGATCCGCCGCACGCCGCCCAGGTTTTTCCGCCATCGGTGGAACGGTGAACAGTGCTACTTGACACCGAGTAAACCACCTGACCTTGGTCGTGGTCGAAAGCCAGTGACGCCGAATCATATTTTGGAATGATTCCAGCCGCGTTTTGCCAGGTATTGCCGCCATCCGTGGAAAAACGGAAATATGCTGTTTGTCCCTGTGCTTCGTTGCCGGACACAAAGAGCATGCCTTTTTGGCGCGGGTGCGCCGCCAAATTAGCATTCGAATTCCAAACCGGTCCTACTTTAGCCCACGTCGTTCCACCATCTTGAGAACGAAACACCTGATTATAATCAAGCCGATACAGCGTTGTGCCATCCGCATCAAGGGCGAATCCACAATGTTCGCTCGTGATATATTTCCACGTCCGCCCACCATCCCCAGAATTGTAAAGCGCATGGTTGGCTTTATAGTCTGTACAAAAAGTTTCAGTCGCATAGAACAAGCTGTTCGGCGTCATTGTCAAATTCATCAGCACATTGCCGAGACCCTGACTGCGCGACTGCCAAGTCGCTCCATTATCCCCAGAAAAGAAAACGCCCTGTCCGCCAAGGAACACATGGGTGGAAGATTGCGGCAAGTATACCAATGAACGCGAAAGGCGCGCCCCAACATTCAACTTGCGCCAGGTCTGTCCGCCATCCACACTTTGGTTCAGTTCTGTATCCGTCCCGCAATAGACGACCTCCGAATTGCCCGGTTGAATCGCCACTAGCCGGCAATTTCCAAAAACGCGATTCCATGTGTTGCCGGCATCCGTAGACTTGTACAGCCCTCCCGGAGATTTGTTGACGTACAGGATGTTTCCCGATTTCGAGTCAATCACGAGCGAACGGTATTGCCCGACTAAACCGCCTTGCAGTTCGGTCAACGTCCACGTTACGCCGCCATCGGTGGATTTATAGACCCCCGATTGGCACGTCGTATTGCTCAGAGCCACAGCCCAGAACAGGGTCTTGGAATCTTTGGGATCGATCACAAACGCGTGCGCCGGGCTATCGGGACAATTCGGCTTTTTGATCTTTTGCCAAGTTGCGCCGGCATCATTCGACTCGTACACTGTATCCGCCGCATAATACAAATGCTTGCTGTCTCGCGGGTCAATCACCACTTGGCTCAGCCAGTCCCAGGTTGCGACCGCCATGCCTTTGCTCGCTTGCCAACTCTCGCCGCCGTCAGTCGTCTTGTAGACATCACCGCTTGTAATTCCTGCATAAATGGTGCGCGGGTCTTGCGGGTCAAGCGTCAAGGTGTTCACCGCCGCGTGCTCCAAGCCGAGATGCGCTGGAAACCACGATTCGCCGCCGTCCACCGTTTTGAAAATACCCGAGTACGCGCCGCCGGCGTACATCACTTCGGGATCGCGCGGGTCAACCGCCAGCGCCATGACGACTTCGCGTGGAAACTCTTGCCCTTGCGAAATTCGTTTCCACGTCAACGCCGCCGGCGTCGGCGTGACGCCGGGCACGCGTGTCGGCGTCGCCGTGAGTGTCGGCAGCGCCGCCGGTGCCGTCGCGGTTGCCGTTGGCGCGCTGGTCGCCGTTGCCGTCGGCGCAATCGCCACCATCGTCGGCGTGGGCGCAGGCAACAGCGCGGGCAACACACTTGCCAGCACAATACCCAGCGCAATCAGAATCACCACTCCTACTGCGCCCCACAACCTGGGATCGTTGTACCAACGTCGTCGTTGCGCCGCGATGACGTTCGCCAACAAGCGCGACGCATCGCGGTACG
>CAIKBD010000138.1 GCA_903825565.1 uncultured Anaerolineales bacterium
CACCACTTTGAGCCAGGCGCGCACGAAAATTTCTTCGACCCAGGCGACGAGCGCGCCGACGCACGCGCCGACGAGGAGCAAGCCGAGCGCCGCGGCGGCGGTTTGCATCTGCACGACGAAACTGGGATCGAACGCGCCGCCGGCGGAAGCGAAGGTCAGCCCGGCTTGCGTCAAGACCTCAAACCCCGCGCCGCCCAGTACGCCGCCGAGCAGACCACCGCCCGCGCCGTAAATGATTTTGCGCGGCGCGCGATGCGCGATCCCTTCCGGCGTGCCGACGATTGCGCCGACCAAGCCCCAGCCGATGGCGCGCCCCAGGATGCCGCCGCGCGTCAGCAGAAAGACGCCTTCGCCAATTGCCAAGCCGATCACCCCGCCGATCAGACCCAGGGTTGCGCCGATGAATGCGCCGCCGAGCATGCGCGCGGGGCGTTTGCCGAGCAAGCCCTCTGCCAAACCGAGCCACCCGCCGATGCTTGCGCCAACTACCGCGCCGGTCAGCAATTCCCAAAATAGCGCGTTCTGGATCAAATCGGGTAGCGCGCCGGCGATCAGCCAGCCGAGCAAGCCGCCGAATCCACCCAGGATGATGTTGTAGTACACGCGCCAGCCGCGCGCCATACCTGCCTCCTAGATTGCTTCCGCCATCCCGTACCCGACCACACCGCCCAATGCGCCGCCCGCGATCCAGATCAGCCAGTAGGTGACGACGCCGATGCTGAGCGAGACAATCCCGAGCAATTCGCCGGGCGAAGCCGGCAGACCGCTCGTCAGGGTGTTGAGCAACGCGTGGATCATTTGCGCGAGCGCGAGCGCGGCGACGAGCGCGTAACTCAGCGCGCCGGCGTACACGCCATCGCGCAAACCATCACGCGCGCGCAAGCGCGTTGCGCCGGCGCGGCGATGCCGCCACGCCGCCCACGCGCCCGCGCTAAAGGCAATGCCCGGCGCGATCAGGCAAAAGCACATTCCAAAAATTGCGCCGATGCTGGGAAGCGCAATCGCCGCCGCGTTCAGTCCGCCCAAAATGTTGCCGGCGATCACCGGCGCGCGCAGATATATCAGCGAGTCGCGCATCGGCTGTACCGCTGGACTGGGCACGGCAGTGGCGCGCAACAATTCGTCTTTGAGATCGCTGGCGCGCGCCGGGCGATTCGTCGCATTCAGTTCGAGCGCGTGCAAGATCGCTTGCTCGACGTGCGGCGCGATGGCGGCGTTGTGCGCGCGCGGCGTTGCCAGCGTTGCGCCGCTCAAGCGATCCACCGATTCCGGCAAGTCCGCGCCGGTTAGCGCAAAGTACAACGTCGCGCCGAGCGCATACAGATCGGAGCGCGCGTCGGTCGTGCCGCGCCCGTACTGTTCGGGCGGCGAAAAACCGGGCGAGACGGCGCGCGCGCCCGTCATCGTCGCCTGCCCCGCCACGAGATTTTTCGCGATCCCAAAATCTACCAGCATCGCGCGTTGGCGCGGCGTGATGATAATGTTTTGCGGCTTGATGTCGCGGTGAATCACCGGCGGCTGGCGGCTGTGCGTGTATGCCAGCGCGTCGAGGATTTGCGCGCTCCACAGCAAGGCATCGGCTTGGTTCAACTTGCCGTGTTGCCGCACCAGGTTTGCCAAGTCTACGCCCTCGACAAATTCCATCACCAAATATTGCGAGCCATTCGGTTCGATGAAATAATCGTAGATTTGCGGCAAACTGGGATGGCGCAAGCGCGAGAGCAAGTACGCTTCGCTTTGAAATTGTTGTTGCGCCGTTGCCGCCGCGTCGAGATTTTCCTTGACCGCGCACACGCGCGCGAGATTCAGATCGAACGCGCGATAGACTGCGCCAAACCCGCCTTGCCCGAGCAGGGATTGGATGCGATAGCGTTGGCGCAAAATCTGATTCGGATAGAGCGGCATAATTCATCACGGCGTGCGCAGCGTGCGATACATGACATCCAGCGCGTAGAGCGTAAATCCGACGACGATGCACACAGCGCAGGCGATCAGCGCGAGTGTTGCCGCGCCCACCGCCAGCACGGAGCCGAACTTGCCGGCGCTCAGCCAGCGCAATCCTTTTTCGATTTGGCGATCTGCGGGTTCGTCGGTTGGCATCGTGACCAAAGCAAGTTGGACGCGGACTAGCGCAAAGAACACGGATGATTTTTTGTCTGCGCTCGTCCGCGCTCGTCTGCGTCCAATCAAATAAACTGGGTTTCGGCTTGACGGGCTTAAGGATAGATCAATCGGGCGCGCTCGTCCATCGCACTGCGCGACAGCGAGCCGGTGCTGATCGCGCGAATGACGCCGGTGCGATCAATAAAATACGTCATCGGGATCGCGTTCACCCGGTACTGCTTGCCGACGCGACTGCCTTCGTCCCACACGACGGTGAACGCTAGCCCCTTGTCGCGAATGAATGTTTCAGCGGCGGAGCGATTGCTGTCGCCGGTGTTGACGGCGAGCACGTACAAATTGCGCGCGCCGGCATTGTCTTTGTACAGCGCGTTCAGGTCGGGCATTTCGTTGCGGCACGGTCCGCACCACGATGCCCAAAAGTTGACGATGACCGGTCTGCCGCGCAAGCCGAACAACCGGATTGTGTTGCCGGCGGAATCGCGCAACGAAAAATCCGGCGCGATCTGTCCCACCTTGATGCCGGTGCCGGGCGTCGCACCCGGCGCGAGCGTTGCCGCTGGCGCATCGTTGGGGTCGTCCAAGCCGGCGATCAGATCGTCCCAGGCGAGCGTGTACACCAAGCCCACGCACACGCACAAGCCCACCGTCATCAGCGTCATCGCGACGATGCTGATGACGAGACAGTTAGTGTGTTTCGCACGCCGGATTTCTGCCGGCTCGGAAAAACTCTTGCCACAGCGCGCGCAAAAGTACGTGTGCGGGCGATTGCTCGCGCCGCAATGCGGACACCGCACGTCTGGTGCCGGCTTGGGCGCAGACAGATCGGACACCGCGAGTACGTAATTGCATTGCGCGCAGTACCACGCGCCGGCGGGCAATGGTTTGGCACAGTTGGGACAGACACGCACAGCCATCTGCTCTCCCCCCGGTGAGACCTGCGCGGTTTTCCGAACCGGCACGTCTCGCCAACTCCGTCCAGTCGCCGCGGGCTATTCCACGTTCACCACGACAACCGTGATATTGTCGTCGCCGCCGGCTTGGTTGGCGCGCGCGATCAAATTCGCGCACAATTTTTCCGGCTCGCTCTCGCGCCAAATTTCATCTTCGATTTCTGGATCGCGCACCATTTCCCACAAACCGTCCGAACAGAGCAACAGGCGCGATCCCGGTTCGAGTGGGAGGGCGGGGAACACGTCCACGTCCATGTCCGTTTTTGAGCCGAGACTGCGAATGATCACATTGCGTTGCGGGTGCGTATACGCTTGCTCGGCGGTAATCATCCCACGCTCGACCAAGTTGGCGACGAGCGAATGATCGCGCGTGATCGGTTCCAATTTGCCGGCGGTGAACCAGTACGTCCGGCTGTCGCCCACATTCGCAATGTACACCAAGCCGTTGATGATCAGCGCGAGCGTGAGCGTCGTGCCGAGATCGCCCGCGCGCGCGTCGGCGGCTTGGCAGATCAGATCGTTCGCGTGATGAATGGCGTCTTCCAGCGCCAGGTGGATCGCGTCGGTTTCGATTTCTGCGCCTTCGAGAATGGGCACGATCACCGTGCGCAACAAATCTGCCGCAACGATGCGCGCGCCGATTTGACTGGCAACCTCGCCGGCATCACTGCCGCCCACGCCATCGGCAACGATGAACACGCCGGCGGTCGGCTCGGCGAGACTATCGTGCCACGCCGAAAACGCCATCGCCAACGCGCTGTCCTCGTTGCGTTCGCCGCTCGCGCCGCGCACCAAGCCCACGTCCGATTTTGCGCTAAAACGTAGCCGCACGCCGGCGGGAAAGATGCGCGCGGGTGCGGCGCGGTCGTCTTCCGCTTGCACCGTGTACCAGCGGTCGCCGACGACGAACGTCGGCGTGCTGGCGTCCGAGTCTGACGCCGCCTGCCGTTCTTCGAGGTGTAACGTGGGATGCTCGCCCAACTCGCGGCCGCAATTTTGGCAAAAGGTTTCGCCGATGGGATTTTCCGCGAGACAGTCCGGATCGGGACAGCCCATTTCGTCGCGCACGCGGTACAGAATTGCCTCGGCGGTTGCCTTTTTGATTCCCAGGATCGTGTAGCGTTCTTGGATGCGCGCGCCGACTGCCAGCGGTGTCAAGCCGGGCGCGGCGACATCGTCCGCCGCAACGTCTGCCGGCGGCGCAACCGCTTCCAGGGGCGCAATGGTTTCGGCTGGCGATTCGGTTTCCGCGCGCGCCGCCGGCGTTTCATCGGGCACGGGGTCGGGCGCATGGAGCGGCGCGCCGCACGAGCGGCAGAATTTTGCGCCTTCCCGGTTGTCGCTGTTGCAATCGAGGCAATAAATCATGCCGCGTCTCCCAAGTTTTCGATCCGCACAAGCACGCAGGTAATATTGTCGTTGCCGCCGTTTGCGTTCGCGGCTTGGATCAGCGCGCGGCACGCCGCTTGCGGCAACGCGTGTTGCCGCACCAACGCGGCAATCGTTTCGTCGGGCACCATTTCCCACAACCCGTCGCAACACAGCAACAAGTGTTGCCCCGCCTCGAGCGCGAGCGTGAACAGATCCACGACGATTTCGGGTTTTTCGCCGACGTTTCGCAAAATGAGATTACGCTGTGGGTGCGTCCGCGCGTCCGCTTCGGTGATGTGTCCGCGCTCGACCAACACTTGGACGAAGGAATGATCTTTGGTGATGCGGGTGATCGCGTCCGGGGTGATCAGGTACGCGCGGCTGTCGCCGACGTTGGCAATGTGCGCTTGCGTGCCGATGACCAACGCGGCGACCAGCGTCGAACCCATATCGCTTTGTGCGTGCGCGCGCGCCTGGTGCACCTCGCGGTTGGCTTGCTCGACGGCGGCTTGAAGCACCGCGGCATAATTGATTTCGCCGGCGGCGGTCACACGCGGCACGATCAAATTTTGCGTGATCTCGCGCGCGAGGGTGTCCGTTGCCAGTTTGCTCGCGATCTCGCCGGCGGATGCGCCGCCCATGCCATCGGCGACGGCGTACAAGCCGACGACCTGACACCCGGCGTGCGTGCCCTGCGCGATCTCGAGTGTGATCAGCGCATCTTCGTCCAACTCGCGGCGCATACCGATGTCGGACAAACGCCCCACCGTCGTGATGATCCCAGTTTGCCGGCGCAATGCGTCAAGCGCGAGTTGCAACGCGTTTTTCAGCGCGTGGCTGTCGGCGTAGGGCGCGGGGCGTTGCCAGATCGCGGCGACCTCCGGCGCAAAGCGCGGCGCGGGCGCGGACAGTTGCGCCAGTGTGTTCGTCAATTGCGCGATGTCTTGCGCGCCCAGTTCCGGCAAATATGCGGTGAGCCGCGCGTAATCGCCCAGTTTGATTTGCGTGTCCGCGAGGAACAAGCTCGCCAGTTGAATGTTGCCGTGCGCAAGTTGTTGTGCGTGCAGGTGCGCCAGCGCGTCGGCAAGTTGGATACCCCAGCGCAAGATTTGCGTCTCGGAATATTTTGCCGGCGTGAACGGCGCAAGCGGAAACTCGACGGCGAGGTACGCGCGCGCGGCGTCGCCGTACTGCGCGTGGCACACCTGCTTGATCGCGACGAGCGCGGGGTGTTGCACTTCGTACTCGACGAGCCGTTGCTCGCGCTCGTACTGCGCGGCGCGGCTTGCCTCGCACAACCGAACCTGGGTGTGATCGCGCAAATCCTCGGCGAGATAGGTGTTGACGTAGGGCGTCGTCTCGAATGTTTGCAACACGTGAAAGCGTTGCGCGACGATTGCGCCGCGCGGCAGATCGTCAAACGCCGGCGGGCTCAAGCGGCGCGTGGCAAGCGATGCGTGCGGCGTCGGTTCGGGGAGCGGCGCGGCGGTGGGATGCGGCAAATAGAAATGCAGTGTGACCGCACCGCACGTGATCGTATCGCCATCTTCGAGATAATTTTCGAGCGTGCGCCGCGCGTGATCGTCGTCGCGGTGCTGGAGCAAGATGCCTTGCGGCGAGGGCTTGCCGGTCACGTCGCCGTCCACGATGACCCATTGCGCGCCGCGTTGCTCGATGCGCGCATGTTGCGCCGCGACTGTCTCCGCGCCCGCCACCGAATCGGCGATGCGGATGTGGCAGTCCACGCCGCGGCCCAGGATCGTCGTGGCGCGCGTCAGCGTAACGCGCGGGATGCCAGCGCCTTGCACGAACGGGCAATCGGCAAGCGCGATTTTCGTTTTCACGGATCGGCGAACGGCGATCATCGCCGCCACGACGGCGATCAACCCGACGAGCAAAATGCCGATCAGGATCGCCAGCGCGACAAACGGATCGAAGGGCAAGTCGCCTGCGCCGATTGCCGGCGCGGGCGGCGGAACCTGGGTCGGGGTTGGTGTGGGCGTCGCTTCCGGCGGCGCTTGGAAGGGCGGGGTTGCCGCGCGCAAACTAACCAAGTGCAGAGCCAGCGCGCCGCCAAGCATACTCGCAACCATGATCCGTTTTAACATTGGACTTGCTCCTCAAGTTCCATCGCGATCCAGTTTGGCAGAGACATTGCATGCAACGTCTCCGGCAAGGTTCAAACCCGAAAATAACGGCGCACGCTGGGCGATCCCAAATAGTTCAGCGCGATCCCGGTACCGATCACCAGCGCGATACTGCAACTGGTTGCCATCAGCGTCCAGGGCGAGATGCGGCTCCACGCGTTCCACACCGTGCTCCCGCACCAGATCGCGCTTGCCAGTCCCAATACGAACAGAACGGCGAGCAAAACCCGCGTGAGCGTCAGCCCGCGCGCATCGGCGCGGTTGAGCCAGCGCGTAGCGGGCAGACCGATCAGCGTGAACGCGAGCAAGCCGCTGATCAACCCCAGTCCGGCGGGCGTGCGCGGCTTGCCGCCGCAGACCAGAATGGCTTGCGCGCTGGTCAAAATTCGCAACAGGAAAATGGCGACGCCGAGAAAAGCGAGCGGCGCGATTTGATATGCCAGTGCAATGGCTAGCAATGCCAGTCCGACCGCCACAATCACCCCGTTACGCCTGCCGCGCGCGAGATTGCCGCGCAAGAGATCGTTCGCGCTCCACAGCGCGGCTACGCCGACGCCGATTCCCGCCGCGTAGACGCCGCCGATGCTGGGCGCGTTGAGCTGTGCGAGCGAACCCAGGATCACGCTAATGCCGGCGGCGAACAGCGTCCACGCGGCAACGTTCACTTCGCGGCGCATCGCCGTCGGCGTGAAATCGAGCCGCACTTGATCGAGATACCAAATCGCAAAGATACATGCGGGAATCGTCGCAAGCGACAGCGCGACCAAGCCCAGCGCGATCACACGGACGCGCATCGGCACGCCCGGCACCACAAAGTCGAGTGGCGCGGGCGGGTTCGCCATGCCCAAACTCATCACGCCGACGCCGATGCCAACGAGCGCGACCGGCACAAGCGCGGCGAGCGCAAGCTTGGACCATTTCAACGCCCAGCGTTTTGGCACAAGTAGGGCGATCCCGGGCACGGTGCCAATCCCGGAACACGCGAGCAACACGCCGATAATCGTCACGCCGCCGGGGCGCGTATAGTGCCCGCCGACCGCGCGCACGAGCGTTTCACTTGTCAGCAAATTCAGCGCAAACGTCATTGCGCCGACGAGCACTAGCGGCGCGATGAGCCAACCCGTGGCGACGCCCAGAATGATCCAGATGATCGCCAGCACGGTGCCCCAGCGCCGTCCGCGATTCGCGTCGCCGAGCGCCAGCGCGAGCCAACCCGACGCGCCTTGCCGGGGCGTGAGAAACCCGGTCAGGTCTCTGCCGGCGAGCGTCGAAAAAAAACCTAGCCCTACCAAAATAATTCCCAGGATCGGAAACCACGCCATGCTCAACGTTTCTGCCCCGGCAAAGAGCGCGAGCACGCCGACGAAGATCAGGATGCCGCCCGCAATGCGCGATTCGGTGGTGGCGCGCGGGACGGGCACCGGCTTGGGCGCGACCGCCGGCGCGGCAACCCGCGCCGGTTTGGGTGGCGGCACTGGGTAAAGGAGCGGCGGGCTGATCAACGGCTTGCCGCACTGTTGGCACACGCGTGCCGTGTGGCGGTTGCGCGCGCCGCACTGCGCGCAAGTGATCCCAGGTTCCGCCGCGCGCGCCGTGAGCGACTTGCCGCACGTTTGGCAAAACCGTGCATTGACACGATTGGTTGCGCCGCAACTTGCGCACACGGCGCGCGCAACTTGCGTGGGTGCGGTAGGTGCAAGCGGCAACCCGCCGGTTTGTTCGAGCGATTCCAACGCGTGCGTCAACGCGTGTTGCATTTCCAGCGCGTTGGGAAAGCGATTGCGCGCGTCCACTTCCATCGCCTTGTGAATGGCTTGGACGGTGCGCGGCGCAAGCGTTGGGTTGAGTTGCGCCAAATCGAACGTGTGTGGATTGATTGCGCGCTCCGTCGCCGTGACGGGCACCTTGAGCGTGAGCAGGAAGAACAAGGTCGCGCCGAGCGCGTACAGATCGGAGAGCGGAATCGTGCCCGTGCCGTACTGTTCGAGCGGCGAAAAGCCGTCGGTGCAAGCGCGCGCGCCCAGAATGGTTTGTTGCCCCGCCCGAAATTCTTTGGCGATCCCGAAATCTACCAACACCAAACGCCCGCTGGGTTGTTCGAGTTTGACGTTGTGCGGTTTGATGTCGCGGTGAATGATCGGCGGGACGCGCGTGTGCAAGTACGCCAGCGCGTCGCACAACAGCACGCCCCATTCCAAAACTTGGGTTTCCGGGAACGGGTTGGAGCGTTGCTCGGCGAGTTGCCACAAGTCCGCGCCCGGGATAAATTGCATGACGAGAAATTGCCTGCCGCGCTCGTCCTGAAAATAATCCTCGACGCGGACCAGGTTCTTGTGCGTGAGTTGGCGCAAGAGATCGGCTTCGCGGCGAAATTGTTCACGCCCTTCAGCGCTGTCGTCCAGGTTTTGTTTGATCGCGACGCGTTGCCCGCTGAATGTCGCGCCGGCATAGACGATGCCAAAGCCGCCTTGTCCCAGGATGCTCGTGATGCGGTACCGATTATGCAGTTGCGCGCCGATGGGCATTGCCGATGCTGTCATAGGGCAGGGCGTGAGTTATTCGCCGGCTTCGCGCTTTGCCAGATCAATCAACGTGCGCGCCAGATTGATCGGACGAATCAGTCCCAGTTTGCCGGGGACGGTTTGGTTTTGATCGCGCACGTTGACGGCGGTCGCGATCCCGATTTGTTCGTACGCGAGATTGAACGCGGGACCTCCACTGTTGCCGGAATTGATCTCGGCGTCTGTTTTGATGTACGCCTCGGCGGGCAAGAAACCGGAAATCGTGCCGCGCGTCAGCGTGAGCGTGTCGCCGCCCAAGCCGGGATAGCCGAGGATTGTCACCTGGTCGCCGCTGTCCAGTCGATCCGAATCGCCGAGGGGCAACACACTAAGACCCAAGTTGGTGGGCAACGGACTGCCGTCGCGCAACGCGGTGATCCGCAACAGCGCGAGATCATACTTGGAATCGTTTTGCACGAGCACGGCGCGGTAGCGAATTTCGACTTCGCCTTTGAGATTGTCGCGCGGCGGAAACCCGATGTTGATGCGCCCCGACGCGTTTTTCGCCTTGCCCTTGTCGTCGTAGAGCAAATGATTGTTCGTCAAGATGTGCCCGCGCGCGGTGATGATACTGCCTGTGCCGATAGACGCTTTGCCCGGTGTCGCATCCAGCGGCACTTCGATGTACACCGTCGCGCGCTTGGCGCGGTCGAGCGCGTCGCCGGTGAGCGGCGCGCTGGTGGGCGCGCGGGTCGGCGTGGCGCTGGCGCGCGTGGGCGTGTTGGGTGCGCGCGGCGAGGGGCTAGGCGTGACGACCGGCGAAGGGGTGAGGCGCGCGTTGCCGGCGACGACGAGCGTTTTGGTCGGCGTCGTGCGTGTGGTTGAGGAATCGTCGCGGCTGGCGGCAAAGATCAGACCGAGCGCGCAGACGGCGCACAAGCCAAAACCGACCAAGCCGATCAACATGACCGCGACGCTCGTCATGCCGTTCGTCGCCGGTTTTTTCGACACAGGGGTGATGAGCGCGGTTTCCTCAAATTCGTAGCGGCAGTTGATGCAAAAGCGCGCGTCGTGCCGGTTGTTGGCTTGACAGCGCGGGCAGAGCCGGTCTGCCGCCTCGGCGAGCAGAGGCGTGCGGCACTCTTTGCAGAACTTGGCGCTGGCGCGGTTGAGCGCGCCGCATTGGGGACATCGTAATTCCAGCATGGGGATTCCTTTCTATGAATGGAAAAGCTGGTTTGACGAAATCAGAATGTCGGCGTAGCGGGTTGCGCTTCCACCGGCGCGTCGAGTGGCGCGCGCGCTTGCTTCAAAGATTGAATGAGCGCGTTGTACTCCTCAATCCCCATAATAATGGCAACGGGTTTGCCGAACGTGTGAATCACGAATCGTTCGCCGCGAAAGCGCGCCCGTTCGATAATTTCGCGCGTGTGAATGCGAAGTTCCGTCGCTTTGATCACTTGTTCCATAATCCTGCCTCCCGATTAGAAACCCGCGCTAGGTTGTACAAGTCGTGTGTTTTGTACACAACCGATGCCCAGAGTATACCCGAAAAGAGTCTTAGAAAGGTCAAAGCCAAGTCAAATTATGTGTATTTCTGTTTAACTTTTCCCGCGCTGTGTAAAGTAACACTTGACGCTTGCCGTGAAAAGTGTTAGAATTATGCTTGACGTAGCAAACACAGCACTCGAACCCGTAACTCGTAGATCATCATCTCGATTCAGGAGAAAGGGCAATGTCGCCGGACTCGCTTGGTCAACGGATTAAAGGACGTCGCCAAGAAATTGGCTTGAGTTTACGCGAACTCGCTGGCAAAACTGACTTGACGGCTTCCTTCCTCAGTCAAGTCGAACGCGATCAAACCAACCCCTCGATTGACTCGCTCCGGCGCATTGCCGAGGCGCTCCAAGTTTCGATCCTATATTTTCTCTCCGAACATGCCCAGCCGAAAGAATTGGCACTCGCGCCCACTCCGGTCGCGTTGCAATACGAGCCGGTGGTGCGTTCCACTGCGCGCCCGAAATTGATTTTGCCGGTATCGGGCGTTGCCTACGAATTGCTCGTTCCCGATTTGGGGCGCAAGATGGAAGCGTTTGCCGGGCGGCTCGCGCCGGGCACGGGCAATGTTGCGCGACGGTTGCGCGTGCCGACAGAGGAATTTATCTACGTGCTGGCGGGCGTGTTGTGCGTCGGCATCGGCAACGCGGAGCACGTGTTACACCCCGGCGATTCGATCTATTTCGAGGGCGTGACGTTGCACAAACTTGAATGTGCATCTGTGGACCAAGACGCGGTGTGGATTTCGGTGATCACGCCGCCGGTGTTCTAGACTTTTTTCCCGGTCAGTATCTTCGCCAAACTCAAAAAACGATCCGCGAATGACGCGAATCTTGCGAATAAAAAAATAAAATTAGCGCAGATTCGACAGTGTAGCATCGTGACCGAAGATGCGCGAAATTTTACCGCAGGCGCGGAGTGCGCGGAGCGCGCAGAGTTTTTTAAATAAATTCTCTGCGTTCTCCGCGACTGCGGTGAATCTTTCACATTGGTCGGTAGGAATGCTACAGTCTCGCAGATTCGCGTGATTCGCGAATGGGAATCGAACGGAAGCTGAGTAGTCTGGGAGGAACGGTATGGAGCTTCGGGGGCGCGTCGCGCTCGTCACGGGCGGCGCGCGGCGCGTGGGCAAAGCGATCACGCTGGCGCTAGCGCGTGCCGGCGCGCACGTGATCATCAATCATCACGCGTCGCCGGCGGCGGCGCACGAAACGGAATGGGCGGCGCGCGCGCTTGGCGTTGAGGCGCTCGCGTTTCAAGCCGACATTACGGATCGCGCGCGTGTGGACGAAATGGTGCGCGCGGCGACGGCGCGATTCGGCGCGATTGATCTGCTCGTCAACAACGCGTCCCCGTTCGAGCCGACGCCATTTCCGACTGCCGATGTTGCGGCGTGGCAACGCGTGATCGAGCAAATCATTCACGGATCGTTTTACGTGACGAACGCCGTTGCGCCGGGAATGTTGGCGCAACAGCGCGGCGCGATCATCAACCTGGTGGATATGTTTGCATTTTCGCCGCGCAAAAATTTCGCCGCGCATGGCGTTGGCAAAGCCGGCTTGCTGGCAATGACTCGGCAATTTGCGCTCGATCTTGCGCCGCACGTGCGCGTCAACGCGATTGCGCCCGGACCGGTTTTGCCGCCGGACGATTACACGCCCGAGCGAATGATCCAAACGGCAAGTCGCACGGTGCTCAAGCGGTGGGGCACGGCGGACGATATTGCCGAGACGGTTTTGTTTTTGGCGCGCGCCGAGTACATCACCGGTGAAGTGATCGTGGTGGATGGCGGCGAGCATCTCGGACAGTAGTATTTTATGAGCGAAAGCGTTGCGCAAAAAGCAAAAATTTTTTGGACGCGGACGAGCGCGGACGAGCGCGGATATATTTTCGCAGAGCGTCTGCGTTCATCTGCGTTCATCCGCGTCCAATAGGAATTTCCCTGTTTGGTTTCGGCTTGCCCGAGTTAGGAGAAAAAAGTATGGCACGAAATCGAAGACTCGAAAATCTTTTTGCCAAAGATGGTCGCGCGTTGATCGTGGCGATGGATCACAGTTTGACGATGGGACCCCTGAAGGGTTTGGAACACCCCAGTGAATTGATCCGCCAAGTGATCGCCGGCGGCGCGGATGCGATCCTCACGTCGTATGGCACCGCGCGCCAATTCGCGCACGAGCTGGCGCACGTTGGTTTGATCGTGCGTGCGGACGGCGGCGCGACGAGCATGGCGAAAACATTCGGCGCGGGCGCGCTCGTGCTCGGCATCGAGCAGGCGTTGCGCGTGGACGCAGACGCGGTGGCGGTTTGCGCGTTTCCTGGCGCGGAGCATGAGGAAGCGTCGCTGAAACATCTCGCGGCAATGATTGATGCGGCGCACCAGTGGAATGTGGGCGTGATGGCGGAAATGGTGCCCGGCGGTTTTGCCGGCGGCGCCGAGTTTCGTACAGCCGAGAGCATTGCGCTGGGGGCACGCGT
The DNA here is from genome assembly GCA_903825565.1 of uncultured Anaerolineales bacterium. Taxonomy (GTDB): domain Bacteria; phylum Chloroflexota; class Anaerolineae; order UBA4142; family UBA4142; genus CAIKBD01. The sequence goes on from CAIKBD010000138.1 coordinate 13,126, forward strand.
CGGCGCGGAAATGGGCGCGGATTTGATCAAGTGTCCGTATGCGCCGGATTTCGAACGCGTGACGCAAACCTGTGCCGTCCCCGTCGTCATTTTGGGCGGCGCAAAACGCGGCGGCGAAGAAGCGATGCTTGCAGAGATCAAGCGCGCGCTGGATCAAGGCGCGGTTGGCGTTGCCATTGGGCGCAATATTTGGCAAGCCGCTGATCCGCAAGCGATGACGCGCGCGGTCGCCGCAATTGTGCACGCCGGCGCGGATGTTGAAACCGCGCTCAAAATTTTGAAAACGTGAAGCGTGAAACGTGAAACGTGAAGCGTGAAACACGAACGTAATCGGGAGTCACGATGCCACACCAACCTCTCGCCATTTATTTGCAAGACAAACACTCGATCCGCGCCGAGTTTGAATTTGCGCGGTACGCCGAGCAACGCGGGTTCGACGCGATCTGGCAGGCGGACACGCGGCTGGCGCGCGATTGCATTTCGATGATGGGCGCGCTCGCGGCGATCACGACGCGCGTGAAAATTGGGAGCGGCGTACTGCCGTTTTGGCCCCGCAATGTGGCGACACTCGCCGCGACGTACTCGACGCTGTGGGAAATGTCGAACGAGCGAATCATTTGCGGCTTGGGCGCGTGGTGGGAGCCGATCACCTCCAAGGTCGGGATCAAGCGCGTCAAGCCGTTGCAAGCGATGCGCGAGTACGTCACCGTTTTGCAAAAATTATTCGCGCGCGAAACAGTCACCTGGCATTCCGAGTTTATCCATCTCGATCAGGTTGAACTCGACATCATTCACGGCGACACCGCGCCGCGCCCGATCCCGATCTACATCGGCGCGACCGGTGACAAGATGCTCGAACTAACCGGCGAAATCGCAGACGGCGCGGTGCTGAATTATATGGTGTCGCCGGCGTATATTCGCAAGGCGGTCGAACTCTTGCGCGTCGGCGCGGAACGCGCGGGGCGCACGCTCGCCGCGATTGATCGCCCGGAACTGATCGTCGTCTCGATGGATCAAGATCGCGCCGCCGCACTCGATTGCGCGCGCGAGTTGCTTGTGCAGTACCTGGGACAGGAACCGCACATTATGAAAGCGAGCGGCGTGAGCCAGGACTTGCTCGACCAAGTGCATGCCGTGCTCGGTTGGCCCACGACGAAGGAGAAGGTGCGCCAAGCGATGCACCTCGTGCCCGACGAAATCGTGCAAATGGTTACAGCGTCCGGCACGCCCTACGAGTGCGTTGCCAAAGTAAACGAGTACATCGCTGCCGGTTGCACCTGCCCGATTATGTACTCGTTGCAAGACGACGCGCGCCCGATGATGAATGTGTTTGCGGAAGCGTTTCCCAGGTAGAGAATAGAGAATAGCGATTGGGGAATGGAGAATAGAGATTGGAGATTCTGCGCGCAATTTCGAATCTCCACTTCCTACTCCCTACTCCCTACTCCCTATTCCCTATTCCCTATTCCCTAATCTCCAGCAATGAATCATTCCACGCTTTTCCTCACTTCGCGCGGCGAGCGCCACCAGCAAAGCGCGTTCGCCGCTGCGCCGCCCGAACTGGCAATCACCGTGCTCCGCGATCCGCCGCGCGCGGAAGTGTTGCGCCGCTTGCCGGATGCCGAATTTCTGATCAGTGAACGGGCTGGGACGCTTGACGCGGAACTGATTGCGGCGGGGCGCAACTTGAAATTGATCCAGCGCCTGGGGACGCAAACCTGGGATATTGATCTCGCCGCGGCGCGGCGCGCCGGTGTGCCGGTGTGCTACTTGCCGATTCGCGGGTGCGCGCTCGTCGCCGAGCATCTCGTCATGCAACTGCTCGTGCTGGCAAAGCGCGCACGCGAGTTGATGCAGATCGTCGCGGACGCCGGAAACTGGGGTGAGCCGCGGCGTTGCGACGAAAATTATTTTGCGTACAACTGGTCCCGTCGTGAAAATATTCGCGGCATCGCGGGGAGCGTCGTCGGGATTTTCGGCTTTGGCGAGATTGGCGCGGAACTCGCGCGTCGTCTGCGCGGTTTCGATTGCGAGATTTTGTACACGAAACGGAAGCGCTTGCCGCAATCTGCCGAACGCGAACTTGCGCTCTCGTTTGCGTCGCGCGATGAACTGTTGCGCCGCAGTGATTTCGTTTGCTCGCTTCTACCGCTCCTTCCCGAAACCGCGCAAACCTTGAACGCGGCGGCGTTCGCGTTGATGAAACGCGGCGCGATTTTCGCGCATTGCGGTGCGGGCGCGGTCGTGGACGAAAACGCGCTGATCATAGCATTGCAGTCCGGGCATCTCGCTGGCGCGGCGCTCGACACGTACACACACGAACCGATGCGCGCCGATGATCCCCTGCTTGCGCTTGCGCACGATCCGATGCGGAATGTGATGCTCACGCCGCACATCGCCGCCGGTTCACCCCAAGCGGATCGCCATCGCCGCGCCGAAGATTACGCGAACATTGTCGCGTGGCTTGCCGGTCAGCCGTTGCGCTATCGGCTAGTGCTTTAACAATTTAATCTTGCGGGGTTGGGTAATACTTGGCGAAGACGCGGCGAGCATCTTCCTTGGTGAACTTCCAACGAATTGTCACCCTCGCGTCATTGCGCGGCTTTTCCCACGCCACCAACTCGGTTCC
>CAIKBD010000139.1 GCA_903825565.1 uncultured Anaerolineales bacterium
GGGCAAACGCGGGCGCGATTTTGCCGTGCGCTATGGCAAAAACATCGTCGCCGATTTTACCGGCTTGAACGAGCGCCCCTCCATTCTCGACATCGGGCCCATCGCCAAGATCGCGATCCAAGAATTTATCAACGGCAAAGTCGATCGTGTGGACATTGCATTCACCGATTTCGTCAACGTGCTCACGCAAAAACCGCAAGTGTGGCAACTGCTCCCCTTGCGCCCACCCGAAACGCCGGTGGACGGCGGCAATGCCGTGTATCTGTACGAACCGGATCCCGAGGCGATCCTAGACGCGGTCTTGCCGCGCTTTACCGAATTGCAAATCTATCAAGCGTTGCTCGAATCCGTTGCCAGCGAATACTCGGCGCGCATGGTCGCCATGCGCAACGCGACGGACAGCGCGCGCGAATTGATTGACGGACTGACGCTCGAAATGAACAAGGCGCGGCAAGCAAACATCACCAAAGAAATGCTCGACATCGTCGGTGGCGCAGAAGCGCTCCGGCATACACTCGCTCAATAATTTCAGATTTCGGATTTGTGATTTCAGATTTACGGCAACCCGCCGATCCATCACAAGTCGCAAATCGTAAATCGCAATCGGAGGACTGAATGGCTAAAGGCGCAATCGGACACGTCGTCCAGGTTATGGGTCCCGTCGTAGACGTGGCATTCAAAAATCAATCCGAACTTCCCGAAATTTATCACGCCCTGCATCTCAAACGCGATAATGCCACCCTCGTGCTCGAAGTGCAACAGCACCTCGGCGCAGACAAGGTGCGCACCGTCGCGATGGATAGCACCGACGGCTTACGCCGGGGCATGCAAGCCCTCGACACCGGCGCGCCCATTTCCGTACCGGTCGGCAAAGCCGCGCTGGGTCGCATCTTTAACGTCACCGGCGAAACCATTGATCTCAAAGGTCCGGCGACGGCGGAAAAATATATGCCGATTCACCGCAGCGCCCCGCCGTTTGAAGAACAGGTAACCGAGCCGCAATTTTTTGAAACCGGCATGAAAGTGGTTGACCTGATCGCGCCGTTCACCAAAGGCGGCAAGATCGGCGTGTTCGGCGGCGCGGGCGTCGGCAAAACCGTCATCATTCAGGAATTGATCCGCTCCGTCGCTACCGAACACGGCGGCTATTCGGTGTTCTGCGGCGTCGGCGAACGCTCGCGCGAAGGCAACGACCTCTACCTCGAAATGACCGAATCGGGCGTGCTCGAAAAAACCGTGATGGTGTTCGGGCAGATGAACGAACCGCCGGGCGTGCGCCTGCGCGTCGCCCTCGCCGGTCTAACGATGGCGGAACATTTCCGCGACGAGGGGCGCGACGTGCTCCTCTTCATTGACAACATCTTTCGCTTTGTCATGTCCGGCTCCGAAGTCTCCGCCCTCCTGGGTCGGATGCCGAGCGCGGTCGGCTATCAGCCGACGCTCGCGCAAGAAATGGGTGAACTGCAAGAACGCATCACCTCGACCAAACGCGGCTCGATCACTTCGATGCAAGCGATTTACGTGCCCGCCGACGACTATACCGATCCCGCGCCCGTCGCGACGTTCGCGCACTTGGACGCGACGATCTCGCTCGAACGCTCCATCGCCGAGCAAGCCCTGTTCCCGGCGGTAGACCCGCTCACCTCGACTTCGCGCATCCTCGATCCGAACATCGTCGGCAAGGAACATTACGAAATCGCGCGCGGCGTCCAACGCGTTCTGCAACGCTACAAGGACCTGCAAGACATTATCGCGATCCTGGGCGTCGAAGAATTGAGCGAGGACGACAAACTCACCGTCGCGCGCGCGCGCAAGATTCAGCGCTTCCTCTCGCAACCAATGCGCGTTGCCGAAGCATTCACCGGGCGGCCGGGCAAGTATGTGCCGGTCAAAGAAACCGTGCGCGGGTTCAAGATGATTCTCGCCGGCGAATTGGACGATGTGCCCGAACCGTACTTTTATATGCGCGGCGGAATTGACGAAGTGCGCGAGGCGTTCCGCGAGGGCAAGCTCTAACGCTCCATGAATATCCGTGATCTTGCTTGGGATAGCGAAAACATCTAACACATTGCCGCGCATCACGTTGAGCCAGATGAAGTCGAGGATATTTGCTACGGCACAGGATCGGTCGAACGCACTGGCGAACACAAACACGCCGTTCTGGGACGAACCCAAGAAGGTCGCTTTCTTTTTATCGTGATCGCACACAAAGGCAGTGGTGTCTTCCGGGTCATCACGGCGCGCGATATGACCGACGCTGAACGGCGACGGTTTCAAAGACAAAAATGAGTCGAACCAAAAAACTCAAACCCATTCCCAGCTTCCAATCCGAAAAAGAGGAGGCGCAATTTTGGGACACCCACGATTCGACCGAGTATATTGATTGGGATAAGGCGGTAACGCTCAAACCACATCCGTCGCTCCCAAGCCCGCGCTGTCCGCATCACGCGCGGCAGGTGCTGTACTCGCGCTGGCGCACGGTGCTCATCGCCGACGGCTTTGCCACGCTGAATCGCATCCGCGAATTGTACTGTCCTCGCGGCGATTATACGCGGCTCGCGCCCGAAAGCGCCAAATTGGTCAAACAAGCCGAACTCGCGCTCAAACGCGTGCAACCGAAACCGGCGAAACTCGCGGCGTAAAAGGTGTACGAATGGCTACCATCAAATTGGATATCGTGACGGTCGAACGCACCGTCCTCAGCGAGCAGGTGGAATACGTCAGCGCGCCCGGCGTCGGCGGCATCCTCGGTATTTTGCCGCGCCACGCGCCGCTGATGACCGCTCTGCAAGAAGGCGAACTGCATTACAAAAAAGGCGGCGTGGAATTTAGTTACGCCATCGGCGGCGGTTTTATGGAAGTGCGCCCCGACCAGGTGATCGTGCTTGCCGACAGCGCCGAACACGCGGATGAGATTGACGAGCAACGCGCCGAAGCCGCGCGCCAACGCGCCCAAGCCGCGCTTAAAGAAAAACCGCGCGGCGACGTGGAATTTGCGCGGATGGAACGCTCGTTGCGGCGCGCCGAAATTCGGCTCAAGGTTGCCAAACGCAAACGCGGCACCGGCAGACCGATGGACGCGGACGAGGGCTAACCCGAAGGAACTGCATGTTCGTCAATCAAATCGGAATTGATCTAGGCACTGTCAATGTTTTGGTGTACGTTCGCGGGCGAGGGATCGTGTTGCACGAACCCTCGCTTGTCGCGTTATCCCTCGCCGATCAACGCATCGTCGCGCTCGGCGAAGAAGCCAAAGCGATGCTGGGTCGCACGCCGGAAAACATCGAAGTGATGCGCCCGATGCGCGACGGCGTCATCGCCGATTATATGGTGACCGAAGCGATGCTCCGCTATTTCATCGTCAAGGTCTGCGGCCGCTTGCAACTCATGTTCGGCGTGAAACCGGACATTGCGATCAGCGTGCCCGTCGGCGTGACGAGCGTGGAAGAACGCGCGGTGCACGACGCCGCCATTGCCGCCGGCGGACGGTCGGCGCATCTCGTGCCCGAACCGTTTGCCGCCGCGCTCGGCGCGGGCTTGCCGATTCACACCCCCACCGGCAACATGGTCGTGGATATTGGCGGCGGCGCGAGCGAAGCCGCCGTTGTCTCGATGAACGGCATGGTTGTCTCCAGTTCCGTCCGCGTGGCAGGACTAAAGATTGACGAAGCGATCATGACGTACATCCGCAAAAAGTTCAACCTGATGATCGGCGAACAAACGGCGGAAGACATCAAGATTCAAATCGGCAGCGCTTTGCCGATGGAGGAAGAAATGGCGCTCGAAGTGCGCGGGCGCGATCAGGTGGGCGGCTTGCCGCGCACGATCCGTGTCACCTCGAACGAGATCACCGAAGCCATTTCCGAACCGGTCGCCGCCATCTCAGCGGTCGTGCGCACCGTACTCGAAAAGACGCCGCCCGAGCTCGCCTCCGACATTATTGATCGCGGGATGGTGTTGGTCGGCGGCGGCGCAAATCTGCGCAACATTGATCGCTACCTGACCAAAGACACGGGCGTGCCCTGCTACGTCGCCGAGAACCCGATGGCGTGCGTCGCCATCGGCGCGGGGCGCACACTCGAACAGCTCGAAATGTTGAAAAAGAGTATGCCGCAGTTGTAAAGTAAAAAGTTAAAAGGCAAAAGTAAAAAGGGAAAGACCTGGCGCAC
>CAIKBD010000140.1 GCA_903825565.1 uncultured Anaerolineales bacterium
GGTTGGGTAGAAACGTTAAATGCAACGTCTCTACCCAATCTTAACTCTAGAGCGTTTCAGCGCCAGTCAGCAAGTTTTGATTTTACTTGAGCGGAAACAGGATTTCGGTTTTGATTTCGTGCGGCGGCGTTTCCGGTCCGCTGTAATAAATTTCGTACGCGACCTCCGCCGCTTGATAGCCCTGTGCTCCAATCCATTTCATCAACGCATCGTACGCCGGACCGACTTGATCGTACGGTCCGATGTGCACCGTGCTCGCGAGCTTGCCGCCGGGAAATTCGCTCGGCTGAATCTCGCCCTTGCCGGCAATTTTGTGCGCGACGGGGAAGCCGATTTCCAAATCGAGATTTTGCATGTCCATGTTAAAGTACGCCGCGTACGGCATTCCCGCCGGTTGCTCCCCCAGTTCACCCAGGTACTGCATCAGCGCGCCGTACGCTCTGCCGAACACTTGCGGCAAATCTTGCACGGCGGCGCGCGTGCGAATTGCGAGCGCGGATTGCGCCGGCTGTTGTTTCAGTTCGCATTGGTACGTCATTTCGATTTCTCCTTGAGAATGGGACAAATTTCCGATTTGTCCTACGGGTTTAAGAATGCGCCCACGAGGCGCGCAAATTCGCTTGGTTGATCGTGGAACGAAAAATGCCCGGCGTTTGGAATTACGCGAAATTCCGCGTGCGGAAACGCGTCGGCATACATGCGGGTCGCCGCTTCCGGCTGCAAATCGTTCGCGCCGTGAAGCACCAACACCGGCGCGTCCACCTTTTTGAGCGCGGCACGATAATCGTGGCGCAAACCCATGCTGATGTACAGCGCGTGCGGCATCCACCCCCCCGCGTCGGCAGACGAGTTTTCCGGCGGAACGCCAAACCCTTTGCGTTGCGCGGCGACGGCATAATAGCGCGCAAATTCTGTATTCAACCCGGACAGTTCGCTTTCATTTTTCGCAAAGAGCGAACCGTAATCAAGGTAACGTTTCAGATACGCGTCGTACTCGGCTTGCATTGCATCCGGCAACAGCGGCTTGACCTGCTCGAACAAACCGCCGCTCGGCGGCGGCATCACCAACACTTCGGCGGGCGCGATGAGGATCAACGCGCGCACGTGTTCGGGAAACTCGGCGGCGTAGAGCGACGCGAGAAATCCGCCGAACGAGTGCCCGATGAGAATAATTTTTTCGTCGCCGAGAATTTGCCGGAGTCGTTCGATGTCGGCAACCTGCGCGCCAAGTCCGAGCGTGCGGTCGAGCGTTTGCATATTCTCGTAGAAGTTGGACGACGCAAATTTTTCGATGGGGCGCGAGGACTTGCCGCACCCGCGTTGATCGTAATAGTGAAATTTGAATTGCGAATTGAGCAACTTGAGGCCGGGCAGTGGCTGACGGGTCGGCACGCCGGGTCCGCCGTGCACGAAAAGCACATTTGCGCCCGTGCCATCGCTAAAGTGGTACAGTCGGATGTCGTTCTCGACATTCCAAAAATTTGGTTCGTTCGCCTGCGCGTGCGCGTCCAAATTTTTCAGCGCGCGCGCCAGCCCTGGTTCGTACAGTGGCTGTTGCATGGCATACCAAAACCACGCGCCACCGGCGATCAGCGCGGCAAGCAAAATCAGAATCGAAACCAAAAGGATTTTTTTCATCCAATTTCTCCAGTAACCGACGGACGCGGTTCCGTCTCCCGCCGACACGGAACGCTCCGGCAAGTACAACTCCGGCGAGCGTGGTCTACGATTCGGCGTACTGTTGCGCAATGGCGCGTGCCCAGTCACGCACAATGCGGCGCAGTTCGTCCGGCGCGAGCACGGTGACGAGCGGTCCGTAACTCAACGTCATTGCCGCCGCCCACATCAGATCCGGCATAGACGCGGTGATGATGATCGAACCATCGCTTTGCTCTTCGAACGCATCCCAGTATGCGCGACTGTCGCGCGCGAGCCACGCGCCTGCGGGCGCAAACCGCCAGCGCATCTCGACTTTGTTCTCTGCGGCAAAGCCGCGCGCCAAAAATTCTTGCGCGTTGAAATTTGCCGGCGTCTGAAAAATTTGATCGAGCAGAGTCAGTTCGCCGATGCGATCCAAGCGGAATGAGCGTTCGGCATTTCGCAGGTGACAATGCCCGATGACGTACCACCAGCCGGCGCGATTCACCAATGCGTATGGGTCCACCTCGCGCGCTTCGGCGGCGGATTGACTTTGCTTGCGATACGTCATCTTGACGCGCCGTTGTTCGCGAATTGCGCGGCGCAATTTTTCCAACACTGGGCTCAACGCGTCGAGCGGTAAGCGATGCAAGCCGGCGGTGAGGAGCGTGCGCCGCGCCCACGCGATTTCGTGGCGCTGTTCCTCCGGCAAAACGTTGTCGAGTTTCGCCAGCGCACCCTGCGCCGCTTCGTGGTACAACTTGCCCCACATCTCGCGCACCAAACTGGTGCCGAGATGCACGGCGACGGCTTCCTCCGGTGTAAATACGAGCGGCGGCATCTTGTACCCGCGCACGAGCGAGAACCCGCCATACGGTCCGCGCTCGGAATAAATCGGAATGCCCATCTCGTCGAGCATCGCGATGTAGCGATGGAGTGAGCGCACCGAGATGCCAAGTTGCGCCGCGAGGTCAGCCGCTTTTTGGTTGGGCTGACGTTGGAGCAACATCAACAGAGTGATGAGTCGCGTCGCGGTGTTTGCCATGTTCTTGTGTCCTCATCTGACAACAATCTACCCCAGGTTCATGCCAATTCCTGGCATAATTGTCACGCCATTTTGGCAAAAAGAAAACCGCGCGGGAGGCGCGGCTGTCTTGACGCAAAATGGTCTATTTGCCCAACACGCCCTTGAGCACATCGGGATAATTCGTCGTGATGCCGTCCACGCCCCAATCGGCAAGGCGTTTCATTTCGCCGGCAGTGTTCACCGTCCACGTGCCGATTTTCAATCTGCGCGTGTGAACGGCGCGCACCAACGGCTCGGTCACGGTCGTCGAAGTGGGCATGAAAAAATCCGCGCCGGTCGTTTCGATAATTTCGGAAACGATTTGTTCCGGCGAGGCGGTCAGCCGCGTGGCGAACCAACGCGCGTCCACAATCGCGCCGGTCTGGATGCGCGCATCAATTTGCTTGACTTCTTTGAGTGTCGGAAAATCAAACGAGATGATGATCGCGTTGCTGGTCATGCCGCGCGCGGCGAGCAAGTCAATCACTTTTTTCTCGATCCCGGGATAACGCGCGCCGCCCACACCAACCTTGATTTCGATCTGAATGTCGGCTTTGCCTTTAACGAGATCGAGCACCTCGGCGAGCGTTGGCACTTTTTGTTGCGCGACGCCGCCTTTCGCGTTCTTCGCCGCCGCGTTCAACTTTTCCAGTTCGGCGAGCGTGAGGTCGCTGATCGCGCCGTTGCCGTTGGTTGTCGTCGCCACGTTGGGATCGTGCATAATAACGACCGCGCCATCTTTGCTGAGATGCACATCCGTCTCGACTTGATCCACGCCGAGTTTGAGCGCGTGCTCGAACGCCGCGAGCGTATTTTCCGGCATCAATGCCGCGCCGCCGCGATGCGCGACGACGAGCGCGCCGCTCGGTTTCGCCGGCGGTACGCCGGCAACGGTTGGCGCGGGCGCAGTGTTTTTCGGTCGCGGCGCAGTAACGGTGAGGATCGCGCCGACGTTGGTGGTGGGCGCGGAAGCGGCAACTTGTGACTGGAGCGTAGCAGTCGGTGGCACAACCGTTGGCGCGAGCGTGGGCGTGGGCACGCTACACGCGGCGAGCACAAGTGCCAGAAAAATAAAGATAACTCGATTCATTTTATGCCTGATGAAAAACCTGGAAGGTCGCAAGACCTTCCAGGTTTTTTGCTTGTTTTATTGGACGGTGCGGTTATAGTCGGTGAGGAACTTGCCCACATCGGTCGCGGCTTTGTCGAGCGCGTCCTTTGCGGTTGCCTTGCCCGTCAGCACTTCTTCGATGGCTTGCTGAATGCGGGCGCGGTTTTGTTGCATCGTGCCGCTAAAGCCGCCCATCGTGGCGGGAATTGCCGGCGCATCGTGCAATTGGTTCACCGCGGTCAAGAACTGCGGATACTTGGTGACCCATTCTTTGTCAAGCGGAATATCGTACGCTTTTTTGGTCACGGGATAGTAGCCGCTGGCGGTGTGCCAAAACGCCTGGATTTCCGGCGAGGAGGAGAACTTGACGAACTCCCACGCGCAGTTTTGTTCGACGGCGGGGCGGTCTTTCAAGATGTACACGGACGCGCCGCCGATGATGACGCCGGATTTCTTAAAGGCATCTTCGTTCGGGCGCGGAATGTACGCGGTGCCGAGTTCGAACTTGCCCACCGACGCATCAATCAAGCCACGCACACGCGCAGTGGATTCGATGAACATCGCCACTTGTTGCGAGTTGAACGCGGCGACGACGGCATCCGTGCCCGCCGAGTGTTGCCCAAAGTTCTGGTACACGCCCGCGTCCACGCCGTCTTTCCAGAATTGTACAGCGGCGATGCCTTCGGGGCTGTTGAACGCGGCGGCAGTAGCGCGCGCATCGCGGCCATTGCCATTGTTCAGATACAACCCACCGGCGGCGGCGTTCAGTTGCTCAAAGATCCAGCCGTAGATCGAGATGCCGTACCCGGCGACGAGCATTTTGCCGCTCGCGTCTTTCTTCGTCAATTTTTTGGCATAGTCCAAAACTTCGGCGTAGGTGCGCGGCGGTTTGTTCGGATCCAAGCCGGCGGCTTTGAACAAGTCTTTGTTGTAGTACAGGATCGGGGCGGAGGTGTTGAACGGCATCCCGTACAACTTGCCGCCGACCGAATAGTAACCGAGCACGTTCGGTTCGTAAGTCGAGATGTCGAACTTGTCCTTGTCAATGAACGTTTGCATCGGCTCGATCACTTTGAGATCGACCATCAGTTGCGTGGCGAGGTCGTACATCTGCGCCAGCGCCGGCACGTCTTTCGATTGGAGACCGGCTTTCAGTTTGTTCAGCGAGTCGTCGTAGGTGCCCTGGAAGATCGCGGTGCCGTAGCACTTGGTCTGCGAGGCGTTAAAGCGGCCCATCATTTCGCCGATGGCTTCGCCGTTGGTGCCGCCCATCGCATGCCAGAAATCGAACTTGGTTGCGCCGGCGGGCACGGGCACGGTCGTCGCTTTCGCGGCGGCGGTGGGTGCGGCGGGCGCGGTTGTCGGTTTCGGTGCGTCAGTCGGTTTCGCCGCGGCAGTTGGCGCGACGGTCGGCTTGGGCGCTTCAGTCGGTTTGGGCGCGTCCGTCGGTTTGGGCGCGGCAGTGGGCGCGACCGGCGCTTTGGTCGGTTCGACAGCGGGCGCTTTGGTCGGCGGCGCGGCGGTCGGCGCCGGAGTCGGCGCAGGCGCGCACGCGGCAATCGCCGCGAGGACAACGATCAACGCAATCGCAAGCAGAACGTACTTTTTCATTCTAATCTTCTCCTCCGAGAATCAATAGGGATTTGATCGAACTGGTCAATCCGTTAGTGCGAATGGAATCACCTCCTTGTGTGTTGTGGGATCGGTTTATGGAATTAACACGAGTTTGCCGATCACTTGGCGGCTTGCCAAAAAGCGATGCGCCTCGGCGGTTTGGGCAAGCGGAAAGGTTTTTTCGATGCGAACCGTCAATTTGCCCGCGCGCATCCACGCGAACAGATCGTTGGCGCGTTGCAGTAACTCGGCGCGCGTGAGCGTGTAATGCGCGAGCGTGGGGCGCGTGAGAAAGAGCGATCCTTTGGCGTTCAGGATTTGCGGATCGAATGGCGGCACCGCGCCGGACGATTGTCCGTACAGCACGAGATAGCCGCGCGGCTTGAGGCAGTTCAAACTTTTGTCGAAGGTGGTCTTGCCAACTGAATCGTAAACGACGTGGACGCCTTTGCCGTCGGTCAGCCGTTTCACTTCCGCTTCAAAATCTTGGGTCGTGTACAGGATCACGTCGTCCGCGCCGACGCTTTGCGCCACGCGCGCTTTGGCGTCGGTCGAAACGGTGCCGATGACGCGCGCGCCGCATTGCTTTGCCATTTGCACGAGTAACGCACCGACGCCGCCCGCCGCCGCATGCACGAGCGCGACATTGCCGGCTTGAAGCGGAAACGAATCGCGCACGAGATAATGCGCGGTCATGCCTTGCAACATCACCGCGGCGGCTTGCTCGAAACTCACGTCTGGCGGCACCGGCACGAGTCGCCACGCCGGCACGTTCGCGGCTTGCGCGTACGCGCCGAGCACGGAGGTGTATGCCACGCGGTCGCCCGGCTTGACCTCGGTGACGTTCGCGCCGACTGCCTCGACGATTCCTGCCGCTTCTTGTCCCAGCGTGAAGGGGAGCGGTGGCTTGTATTGTCCCGAGCGTTGGTAAATGTCAATAAAGTTGACACCGCTCGCTTTGATTTGGACGCGCGCTTCGTCGGCTTTGAGTTCGGGCAACGTGACGGCTTGGTACTCGAGCGCGTCGAGATCGCCGAATTGGTTGATGCGAATGGCTTGCATAGTAAACTCCACTATAACGATCTTCGTCCTTGTCCACGCCGGAGTCGAACTGGTGCGGGATTATCTCCACTGAGATTAATCTTGCGACGCGCATGGGGTTTAACCGCGTAGCGTGCTTTGACTTCGGCAAGGCGCTTTTTTGATTGGGTGTCCTGATATTCAGGCAACGCTTGAATTTCCGCCATCAGGCGAGGATGGATTCGAAATGCCGCTTGAGTTTGCAAGTCTTGGATCGCTTGCCGCAAAGATGCTACCCGACCAGCGCGGCGCGCTTTGAGCAATATGCCCAGCACCCCGACCACGCTCAATCCAAGTGATTGGGCAGATTTTCTTCCATCGCGTTCGTCCAGCAAAACAAAATCGGCTCGCAGTTCTAGCGCCAGCGCAATGGCTTCCGCTTCACCCTCATCCAAACTATGCTGGAGGACTTGGACGAGCGCGTAATTTTGGGCTGGGGCGACTTTGATCCAACCGGCTTGAAGCGCCGCTTGAATCGCGTGCGAACCGGGGCGATCTTGGTCACTTTGTAACTCCGCCCGAACTGCATTGGAAATTGTTATTTCTCCGAATTGCTCGCGGAGCAATTCGAGTTGACCAATGATCGCCAAGTTCAAAATTGGCGAGGTGTTACTGATGACGCGCATACGCCAAGTCATCCGCTAACTCTGCGTGTCCATAATGCCGCGCGATGTCACGCTCACCCAGCAAGCGACCGAATTCGTATTTGCTTTGGCGGGCAAGCGCACGCGCCTTGCCAAACGAAAGTAAATTTTGCGCGTAGAGCGCAATCGCCAACTCGATCAATAACTCTTGGCGGAGTCGTTGCTCCGGCAAATGGATCGCGCTGGCAATCGAATCGGGGATTTCGAGCTGGATGCTCATTGAAATTATCCTTTCACCGCCCCAGCCGTCAGACCGCGAATGAGTTGCCGGTTGCCGATGATGAACAGGATCACCGTCGGGATCGAAATCAGCACAACGCCCGCCATCACCAAATTGAATTGCAACCGTTCCTGGTCGCGCAACATCGCCATGCCGATTTGCACCGTCCGCATGTCTTTGGCGTTGGTCACGAGCAGGGGCCACAAGTATTGATTGTACGTGTTGAGGAAACTATACACGGCGAGCGTGCCCAGCGCGGGGCGCGCCAGCGGCACGGCAATCGTCGTGAGAAAGCGTAGCCGCGAGCAACCGTCAATCGTCGCCGCATCGTGCAAATCTTTGGGGATCGACATGAAGAATTGGCGCACCAAGAACGTGCCGAACGCGGTGGCAAAGTACGGCAACGTCAAGCCCAGATACGTGTCCTTGAAGGTGAACGCGCACAGCGGCTTGGCGGGGTCTACCGTAAAGTTGATGACGTTGATCCCTTTGATGAATTGCAGGACGCCGACGAAAATTTCATTGTCGGAACAAAAGGGCAACGGCGTGCGCGACGTGATGGCGAGATAGTTCGGGATGATCGTCGCTTCCCAGGGAATCATCATCGTTGAGAGAAAGAGGACGAAGAAAAAGTTTTTGAACTTGAAATCAATGAACGCGAACGCATACGCCGCAAGACTCGCCAGGACCAAATGCGAGAGCGTGACGAGACTCGCCTGAATCAGACTATTGACGAGAAACCGTCCGATGGGTGCGGCGTTTAGCGCGCTCGTAAAATTTTCCGTGTTGAAATTCTTGGGAATGATCGTCGGCGGGTACGTGGACACTTCGCTGTCCGTCGCCAAACTAGTCACAACCGCTTGGTACAGCGGAAACGCGATAATGACCGCCATCAGGGTGAGCAGGGCGTAGAGCAAAATTTTTTCGAGCAAGGTATAACGCGCGGCTGTTTCGGTCATGAGTAAAACACCTTCCGTTCCAGGACACCAAACTGGATCAAGGTCAGCACGAACATCAGCAAGAACAGCACGACGGACATCGCGCCGGCAATGCCGTACTGGTTGTTAAAGTAGAATGAGCGATAGATCAAATAGACGAGCGCCTCGGTGGATTGATTGGGTCCGCCGCTCGTCAAGATGTTGATCTGCGCGAACGCTTGCAACGCGTTCAGCGTTTGCACCACGATCAGGAAAAAGATCGTCGGCGAGACGAGCGGCAGAGTGATGTGGCGGAACGATTGCCAAAACCCCGCACCGTCAATCGTCGCGCTCTCGTACAATTCCTGCGAGATGCCTTGCAACGCGGCGAGCATCAAGATCGTGCAAAAGCCGAGACTGAGCCATACGGTTACCATCGAAACCGAGATGAGCGCAGTCGCGTCGCTGACAAGCCATTGGACGCGCGGCAGGTTCACGAGATCGAGCAGATAGTTGAACACGCCGTTGACCGGGTTGAACAGAAACAAGAAAACGAGCGAGATTGAAACGCCGGAGATCGCGAGCGTCGAAGAAAAGATCACGCGAAAGATACTGACCCCGCGCAAGCGTACGTTCGAGATGACCGCCAGAAACAGCGCGAGCACAATCGTCGCTGGCACGACGTAGAGCGCAAAAGTGAACGACACGCGCAGACTGTTAAACAGGTTCGGCTCTTCGAGAATACGCTGATAATTTTCCAGCCCAACGAACGCCTTCATTTCGCCAATCGGGTTGGTGAGATACAGACTGAGTTGGACAGTTTTGAGCAGGGGAATGAAAACAAAGAGCACGAAAATGATCAGCGAGGGCGACAAGAACAGCATCGCACTGATGAAATTCTTGATCGCGCGCATCCGCGCGCTACGAACCTGCGCGGGAGTGCGTAACATGGTTGCTGAACGAGAGGTGGTTTGGGAAATCGTCATAGTCCTCACCTTTGAAGAAAATGCGCCGAGCCGTTACTGATTTTCGGCTTTGGAGAACAATCTCACTGAAATTTTATCACAATCAGTATAAAGAATCAAATTTCGCCGTGCCGCTAATTCTTGCAATTGCGCGCAGGGTCGGCGTTATTTGGCACGATGCAAGAGGAGACCTTGCGCAGACACGCTCCAATAAAGGCGCGTCGCGTTCACCGCCAGCCCGTTGGCGTTTTGGCGCGGGACACTCACGCGCGCTTCGCCGCCGGTTTTCGCAACGCGCAGAATACCTTCGGTGCAATCGGTGGCATAGTACACACTCGTCGCGTCGAGCGCGATCTGGGTTGGCGCAAACCCGGCAATTTGCGCGAGCGGTTGCGATGCGCCGCCGGTTTTTGCCGCGCGCAACAACACACTGCGTTCGTCCGCGCAACTGCGGTACGTTGTGCGCGATGCGCTCTCGGTGCGCGTCCAGTACACGTGCGTTTCGTCGAGCGTGATCGCATTGCCGCCGGTTTCCACGAACGTTGCAAGCGCGCCAGTCGCCTTGTCCGCGCGAAAGATTTTGCCGCCGCTCTGCCAGTACACATTCGTCGCGTCCGCCGCGACGCTCCCCGGACATTTTTGCGCGTTGGCAAGCGTTTGCGGCACGCCGCCGGCTTTTGCCATTTTCAAAACCGCACCGTCTTGAAAGTTGCGCGCGCCCGTCCCGCAATCCGTCCAGTACACGAACGCGTCGTCCACCGCAAGATTCGCGTGCCCGTCTTGTTTCGCGGCGAGCGTTTGCGGCGCGCCGCCGGTTTTGGCGACGCGCATCACCGCGCCGTTGCGGTACTCGCCGGGGCTGGTCTCTGCACCTTCGTTGATCCAGTACACTTCTGCCGCGTCCGCCGCAATATTTTTCGGACACGCTTGATCAGCGGCGAGCAAAACCGGCGTGCCGCCGGTCTGCGCGATTCGGTAAACCGATCCGTGCGTGTGTTTTTCCGGCTCGTACCGGCAACGTGTCCAGTACACACTGGTCGCGTCGAGCGTGAAACTGTTTAGCCCTTCCTGCGCCACGACAAGTGGCTGGGGCAAGTTGGGATCCAAGACGACCGGCGCGCCGCCGGTTTTTTCGGCGCGCAGAACGCCGCCGGCGAGATTCGTCCAATACACGTTTTGCGCGTCGGTGGCGAGCGCGTAAAAATTCTTGCCCGGCATTTCGACGAGCGCGACCGGCGCGCCGCCGGTTTTTGCCATTTTCAAAATCGTCCCACGCGCATCCACCCAAAACAAATGCGTCGCATCTTGCGCAAGCGTCGCAAAACTTTCTTGTCCCGCAAACAGCACGCTCGGCGCGGCGTCGGTTTTTCCCAGCCGCATCACATATTGATCGGCGAGCCAGTACAGGTTCGTCGCATCGGCGAGCAAAGCGCGCGGGTGAAATTGCGCGGGCGCGAGTGTTTGCGGCGCGCCGCCGGCTTTTGCCGCGCGCATCACGCCGCGCTCTTCGATCCAATACGCATGCGTCGCGTCGAGCGCGAGATCGAAAAAGCACCCTTTGCCGGCGGCGAGCGCAACCGGCGCGCCGCCGGTTTTCGGCATCGTGTTGAGCGCGCCGGCGTTGCGTTGCAAATCGCACAGCGTCCAGTACACGTTTGCATCATCCACCGCAAAACTGCGAATGTCTTGCGCGGGCGAAATCGTTTCGCTGGCGCCGCCGGTTTTGGCGACGCGCCGAATGATCTTGTGGGTGATGAATTGCGAATCGCCGGCGAGCCAATATACGTGCGTCGCATCCAGCGCGATGGCTTGCGGGCATCGTTCGTTGGCGGCAAGCGCGACCGGCGCGCCGCCGGCTTTTGCCGCGCGCAGCACGCGCCCGTTGCGCGCATCAGGATTATCGCCGCAATCCGTCCAGTACACATCCGTTTCATCTGCGCTCACATCCCAGGTTTTGATCTGCCCGCTGGCGAGTGTGACCGCAAGATTGGGTTTGATGGGCGGCGGAGTGACGACAAGGGGGGTTGAACGGGGAACAGGAGACGGAGCGATGGATGTGGGCAACGCGGCACAACCTACACCGAAAAATAAAAGCCACAGCGCGACTCTGTAAACCCGTTTCACGGTTGCCTCCGCGTTTCGCGCACACGCGTCAACATGAGTACGCCGATACCAAAGCCGGCCATCGCGACAAGGAACATTGCCGTGAAGCCGCGCCCCGCTTCTTGCGCGTTCAACACGCTAATCGCGGGTCCGAACAAGGAACTGAGAACAGTTGCGCCGGCAGTGGCGATGTTCGTCAAGCCGAGAAAGTGCGCGGATCGATCGGGCGGCGTCAGGTCAACCGCCCATGCCCAATTCGCGCTGGCGAACAAGCCCATCCCTGCGCCGATCAAACCGCCGGCGATCAGCAGATCGGTGAGCGCGAAAAATCCCAGGTGGAGCCAGACGACGTTGCGGACAAACAGTAACAGGATTGCGCCACTCAGCGCGATCAACCCGCCCAGGATGTTGATCGGCTTGCGTCCGAATCGGTCGGCGAGGGGACCCGCGGCGAGTGTGACGGCGAGCAAGACCATGACAACGGTCGTCAGCAAGTCGCCCTGCAATTTGACTGCCGCCTTGATCGCAACATCAAGATCGCTAATTTCGGCAAACAACACTTTTTGAAAATAGAACTGGGCGTAATTCGAGAGCAGGGCAAGCGCGCCGAGCAAGAGCAAGCGCGCGCCGATAAGCCAAGCAAAGTCGGGGTACGCGTGTCCAAAGTGGATCGCGCGGCGGAGCGTTTGACGCGTGAACTCCGTTCGCCACGCCGCCGGCGCCGCGGCGCGTGTGGCAGGCGGCTCGCGGACGGCGAGCACGTTGATCAGCATCGTGCCGACGAGCACGAACGCGATGAGCGCGAGCATTGTGCGAACGTTCGTCGGCACATCTGAATTGGGCGCGGCGATAAGTGTGGCGGTGATGAGCGCCGCGGCAATCAAGCCGAATGTGTCAATGAATTGTTTGACGCCGGAAGCGATGCCGCGTTTTTCTTCCGGCACCAGATCGGGCAATAAACCTTGGTAGGGACCGTGCGCGATATTCGAGGAGAATTGCAGGAGACAGTACGCAACCACCAGCCACGCTAGGTTGGGCGCAAATGCAATCGCCGCGAGAAAGACGAGATCGGCAAGCGTACCGACAAACATGAAAGGGCGCCGCCGGCCCCAGCGCGACGTGAACCGATCACTGAACATGCCGGCGAGCGGTTGCACAATCGTCGCGATTAACAAACCGAGGAAGGACAATACGCCGAATGCGGCTTCGGCGTTAGCGTGCCCAGCCAAGTGTGCTTGCGGCATCAACGCCTGCAACAGAAACCGGCCCAAACTATTCCACATGAACGAGATGCCGAAATAGTACACGTTCATGCTCAAGTAATCGAACGCGCGCGGGGAAGGACGATTGGTCACCATCTTGAGTTCATCATACCACGCAACCCAGCGCGATGCAAGAGCACGGCGTGTGCAAAGTCCGCAGTTGTCACTTCGAGTCCGCAGTTGTCACTTCGAGAATACATACCGCTTTGCGGAATGTTAGCCATCAGAAACTTGCGGGCAAGATCGTGATATAATTCCGGCGCAAGGTTCAGACAGCA
>CAIKBD010000141.1 GCA_903825565.1 uncultured Anaerolineales bacterium
GATGACGTTGGCTTGGTTGTGTCCTTTGCTGACCAACGCAATGAGTTGATCGCGTTCTGGAGGTTGGAGATGGATGGCTCGTTTTTGCATGCCACGAGCATACCCCAACCCCGCAAGATTTTCAAGTTACGACACTAGAGATAAAAATTAATTCGCTTGTCATTAAAAATTGTGCTATAATGTAGACATTATTGGACGGGGATGTAGAAGCCCTGCATAGGTTGATGTGATTTTGATACTGCGGCGAGCATAATCGGGATTTTACCAGCGAGCAATCGACGCCCGTCGCTCCCGTAGAACCATCCGAAGCAAAAGCGGTCGATTTTAGAAAGAAATCGACCGCTTTTCCTTTGTTTTTCGACAATTCAAGGCTGGGTTTGGTATTTGATAGTACCACCTTCGACCCCGTAGGGCGATTGCTATTTTTCTTGTCATCACAGATTACCGAGTTTCAGTTGCGTTGATGGATATGGCTTTTCGGGTGTAATGATCTCATAGCCGATGGCTTTGTAGCCAGTGCGCCGTCTGCCGTACATCTTGGCCAACACCGGGACTTGGAAATCAACATAGTCGTAGATGATCACCTCTTTCTTGGTCGCGTTCGAGCGGTGTAGCCGCCCAGCGTACTGAGTCAGCGTTCCCCGCCACGAGATCGGCAAAGCCAAGAACAAGGTGTCCAGTCTGGCATCATCAAATCCTTCGCCCAAGTATCGTCCCGTCGCAACGATGACGCGCGGCTCATCCTCAGAAATATCAGCTATCTTGTCAGCCAGTTGCTTACGCTGCTTCTTGCCCATTCCCCCTGCCATCACAATCACACGCGAAGCGTCAATGCGCTGCGATAATAGACGCGCAAGCGTATCCAGATGCTCGCGTCGTTCGGTCAGCACAACAGGCGTGCGCTTTGCCTGCACTGCCGCGACCACATCCTCGACGATGAGCCGATTGCGTTCATCATCCACCGCAAGCAATGCATACACATCTTGGATCGGTTGCATCGCGATGTCTTGCAAATGCGGCGGCAGGCGAAAGTTGGTGGGGCGAACGACGACTTTGTGATCGAAAGGTCGTTGTTCTGCTTGTGCCCGATCGCTCACCCGATAACGCACAGGACCACATTGCATAAAGATGATTGGGTGGTGTCCATCTTTCCGCACAGCTGTCGCGGATAACCCCGTTACAAACTTTGCCTTGCTCTGCCTAACCACTTGCTCAAAGCTGACTGCGGAGATGTGATGGCATTCATCCACAATCAAGTGACCATATTCGCCAACAATATCGTTGACGGCACCCTTCTGGTACAGGCTTTGAACCATCGCGACGTTGATCCTCCCAGTCGCTTTGTGCTTGCCACCGCCGATCTGTCCAATCGCCTTCGGATCGAGCCCAAGAAACTGACTCAATGCTTCGATCCATTGATCGAGTAATTGCCGACGATGAACAATCACGAGTGTGTTCACTTTGCGTTGAGCGATCAAGTACGCTGCCACGACTGTTTTGCCGAATGCAGTCGAAGCCGCCAAGACGCCTGTGTCATGTTGCAGCAAAGTATTCGCGGCTTGTTGTTGTTCTGGACGAAGCGTCCCGTGAAATTTGAACTCAAGCGGGGTGCCAGCGAATCGCTGATCGGTGAGTGCTACTTTGACCTTGAGCGATTTGAAGAGATCAAGCAATTCATCGAGGCACCCACGCGGCAGTCCCAAGTGCTTGGAAAAGTCCTCGCAACAACTGATGATGCGCGGCTTGCCGAACGTTGACAGACGCATGGCTTGCGCTTGATAGAATTCGGGATTCTGAAAAGCCGCCAAGCGGATCAGGCGATTTCGCAGCGAGGGCGTCAAGTCTGCCATCGGTATGTAGATCTGGTTGCCGAGCACCAACTCGATTTGCTCTGGAAGTGGTCCGATGACAGGTTGTTCCTTGCGTTGTCTGGATGGAGGCGCAACCCAAGGTTGATCGTCGTTCTCATCCGTGACAGGAATGCGAATTCCCAGGATGGCGTTGCGCCTTTCCGCTTCATCCACGAGGTTCTCGACTTCGCGACGATTCATTCGGCGGATTGACGAGAGGAACGCCCATTGGTCTGGGTGGGGAGCAACATTCTCATCCAAGAAAAGACTATTCCCGTTTTCGCGCGGCTTTTTCTGCAAAGGCAACGCGATCAGATTGCCAAAGCCGCCACTGGGAAGCGTATCCTGACTAGGGAAGAAACGATCATAGGAGTCAAGTCCGATCTCGGGACGTCGCTCCAGAGTTTGGGTCAGCAGGAACGTGCCCATTTTGTGCGCTAACACAGCGGGGATCGGCTCGGAGAGGAAAATCCAAATGTGTCCACCATTCCCCGAACGCGATCTTTCTAGCGTCGCTGGCACGTTGAAAAGTTTGCAGGTCTCCAAGAATGTTTTAGTATCTTCCTGCCAAGTCGCTTTGTCGAAATCCGCGGCGAGAAACCAACAGGTCTCGTCGAGCAACATCGGATAAACGCCAATCGTAAAATCGCGTCCCGATTTGTCCTGGGGGTCCATTCCCAGGAGATGGTTTCTCACAACCTCATTGGTCACGGACAGAAACGCGCGATTCGCGCAATCTTCGCAACGGATTTTCGGCTTCTCGCAAACGGCTCTGACCCACTCATTGCGACACGCGGGTTGGTAACCTGCTTTGCCTGTTCTCAAACTCTCGAATCGTCTTGGGTAGACATCTTCGCGTCCCCGAAACAAACTGCGAAAGAGCGCGATTTTGTCTTCCTGGGATGACTGATTGGTTACTGATGGTATTCTATCGAGTGATGGCTGGGTTTCGTGCGCGCCGAGGAGCGATGCCTTTTCTTGGCGCAGTTCAACGACCTGCGTGAGCAATTTTGCTCTGCGCGCATCGAGGGTTGCCAATTCGTTTTCAATTTCTGCGAGCGAATGGTCAATCTCATCCAGACTTTTCACATTTACTCCGAACATCGAGAAACAAGGCAATCACCAACGCGGGATTGAATGTGAGTGTGCGCGGTCATGCTTTTAGCAAAGTGTTCTCGAATCAAATTATAGCAGTCACATGGTTGCTGTCAACTCTTCGATGATGTCTGGCTCGGGGCGTGTTTCCCTTGGGTTGTGAATGGTGGACAATCGCAGTATAATCACCGCGATTTATTGTAGACAATCAATCTTGCAATCGCGCCGCGAAAGGATGTTAGGGCTCGATGAGCGAATACCAGTTCTTTGACTTTCAGGCCATTGACCGACCGCTAACCGAGGAAGAGCAAGCCGAGATCCACAAACTTTCCAGTCGCGTCGCGTTGACGCCGACCCAGGTGGTCTTCACGTACCAGTTCGGCGATTTTCGCGGCAGACCCGAGCAGGTGTTGGAGCAGTACTTTGACGCGATGCTCTACCTGGCAAACTGGGGCACTCGGCGTTTGATGTTCCGCTTTCCCAAGCCGCTTGTTGATCTCGCACAGACACAACCATACGAGGTCGAAGATGTCATCGAGTTTCGAGAAACTGCGGAACACGTCATTCTGGATATTCGCTTTGACGAAGAAGGTGTGATGTTCTGGGTCGAAGGTGAAGGGCGGTTATCCTCTCTGGTCAGATTGCGCGACGATATTCTTCACCACGATTATCGAGTGCTCTATCTCGCCTAGCTCAAAGCGATCTCGCTGAATGATCTGCCCGAGTCAGAACGCGAGCCGCCTGTGCCGCCAGGATTGCGCTCGCTTTCGTCCGCATTGCGTAATTTCGCCGATCTGTTTGAGATTGACAAACACCTGCTCGCTGTTGCAGTCAGAGCGAGTGGCGAGCGAGACCAGGTCTCCGAACCCGATCTGCGTCAAGCCATCGCGCATCTCACCCGCGAAGAATGTGAGGATTATCTGCTCCGTTTGGCGCAGGGTGAACCACACCTTTCGATTGCGCTCAGCGCGCGACTGCACCAACCCGAACCTTCGACTCATTCTCCAGCGAGTACGCGCCGCACGGTGAAGCAATTGCTAACTGACGCCGAACGAGCGCGCGAAGAGGAGCAACGTCGGCAAACGCAGGAGGCGGAGGAGAAACGGATTCAAGAATTGGATGCTTTGGCGCGGCGCGAGGGTGAAGCATGGCAAGAAGTAGAACGATTGGCGCAAAAATCGAGCGCCAAGACTTATGAGCAAGCCGTCCAGCTTCTATCGCAACTGCGCGAGGTCGCAGCGCGACAAAAGCAGACGGATATTTTCCAAGAACGGCTCAATGGAATTTATGCACGCTACAAGATGCGCCATTCCTTGCTTGAGAAATTGCGCGCCGCTGGATTGCGCAACAGTTGATCAGAGCCAATCGTTTGCGGACGATTATCTTCTGGCGCAAGACCCACCGCGTCCCTTGTTGGAGATGGAGACCAGGGACGTTGGCGCATATTTGAATAGTTTGGGTCCCGAACGCGCGCAAAGAGCGCACAAGTTCTTCAAGCGCTATGCCAAATTGTTGAGGGACAGCGCACGTTCGAACCCGGACGCGCTATTGCACTCGCAAGATTTCCTGAGATACTACTCGCCCGTACAGTGATTCCCTTCACTGCTACGCGGTACCGATAAGGAGTGATCCGGTGCATGCTGAAGGAGATTCGGCTTGGTCGAAGAAAGGGGCTACTCTGAGCGACAAGTCGGCTCGCAAAGAATTCGGCCTCACCCAGGAGGAGATTGTCACGGCGATACGGAAGGGTAAACTTCAGTACCGTATGAACTCCATTTACGGGAATCCTTTTCTGCGGCTGGTTCGGAGCGAAGTAGAAAAACTGGTAGACGAAAAACACGGCGGCGATTACCTGAAGAAGAAAAAACCGGAAAAAGAACTGGCGCAGGTCAACAAGGAATTGAAGAGCCTGAACGCGCGAGTGGCTTGCCTCGAAAAGTGCAGGGTAGAGCTTCTAGCGATGCTTGGTGAATGAGAACGCGCAGGATATTCTCCTCCGCCATCCAGCGTAGGGGCGAGAGACGTCGGAAGATGCCGAGCCGATTCACTCAGTGAGAACACCCATGAAAAACCCACAGGATGAAGAGCAAATCGAAGACAATCGCGGTGAACAAGATTTGGATGAGTTCATCCGGGGCTGGTACTATGACGATCCCTCGCATGAGTTCGCAAGGCAAATGGGGCTGTTTCTGTTCCGCTTTCTGGACAACTTGGAGTCCGCCGGGATTTCGCCGCAGACACTCCGCAAGCATACAAGCAACTGCTGGTTGATCGGAAAATTTGAATGCGACTATGGTTACCACAAAACGTTTTCGCCGAAGATTTTCCTCGGCGGTCCCGGTTTCCTGTACGAGTTCAAACGCAAGGTGAGCGATTCCAAATATGCGGTGAACTCGTACACGGCGACGTGGCGCAAGCTTGAGAGCTACGTCCAATCGGGTGCTGCGCCTGGGAGATGCGCGCGTTCAAAGAGGAAATGACGAAAGCCAAATTGTGATTCGGATTGACCGATGAAAACCAACCTTCCTACCCAAACACTCTACCGCAAAGCAAAATCTCACGAACCTGATCGCCAATTTGGATCGTGAGGATTTGTGTACACAAGGGGTGACAGAATGAACCTCGTTACCGAAGACGCGCGACTTTTCTTCAAACTCTTTTTTGCATTGCTCGCCTACACCAATCGGCAATTGAAGATTACGCCAAAAGTGTCTGCCCCATCCGATATTCCCAAGGCAGGCGGAGATGCTTTGATGAAAATGCGCGACGCGCTATATGCCGACTCGGAGTTGTTCGTTCGCTTCATCGAAGAGAATCCTGAAGGTTTCACGCCAGAGGAATTGGCGATCATCGCGAATTGGAAACACCGCGTATCGGGTGAATTCTACTTGATGCGCTATTTGAAGAAATACGCGGTGTTCATGCCCGTGAAAAAGTCGGATCATCTCTACGGCGTCTTGGGATTGTATGATCCCATCGAAGTTGTCGTGCGCGGTCAGCCGCTCCCTGTTTTGCTGAAGACCGCTCTGTTGCCATTCAAAGATCAGATTATTTATGATGGTCTCGTCGAGCCGGACACGATTCTTTTCGGAAAAGGCATTCGGACCGACCTTGAAGCAATTTTCAGACGACTGAAGGCAAAAGAAGGGATCGTCGAACAATTGGTTGATGCGGAGGGCAAACGCCAGATTCGCACCAGTCTCAAGTCCCGCGCGCCCGCGCCCGATTGGAAACCAATCATTGCTGAAATGGTCGCGCAGACAGATAGGATGCGCCGCGCGGATACGCCAATCCAAAACGCCCCTTTGGGATTGTTGCGCGCCGCGACGCACTTGGCGCAATTGTCTTTCGAGCAACCCAGCATGGGCGTAGATGATCTGAAGCAAGTACGGCGCGCCCTGGGTCGTCTGGAGAGCGCGCTTTACGAAGAACTCGAGTGAGTTTCGACGCCTCTCAACTTCTGTTTGACATTCAATCTCGACAAGAGTACAATGTGAACGAATCAAAGAGGCGAATTGCCCACAGGAGTTTCTTATGACTCTAGCACGCAAGCGAGTGAAACGTTCGACGCGTCATGTGACCCCCAAACCGAAATACCCAGTTCTCGATACACGACAGGTGGTCGGACGAATTGATGCAATGATGCGCGAACTTGAGACCATACGCCGCCAACTGACGGCTCTGCCGAAAGTTGCCGTAGTATCAGGACTCACCCAAGAGTTGTTCGGTGCTGCAGGTAAAGGCTCGCGCGATGAATACGACTTGAATTTGGATTGGAAGAGGTTCGCCGAATGGCAACTCCGTTGAGCGCATTCACGGGCTATACGATTTACATTGACACGATGATGCCGTACATGTTGCTGCGCGGTATTGCAGAAGCCCAGCCCTTCTTTGAACGTTTAGAGCGCGGGGAAGTCTTGGCATACACCTCAGTTCTGACCTTTGACGAACTCGGCTATCGTTTGATCTTGGCGCTGATCAAAGATCGTTACGAGGGTTCCCCACTCGAACTTCTACGCGACCAAGAAGAAAAAATGCTAGAGGAGTTCGCTCCCAACGTTGCTTCTCTGCTCAAGCGTTTGCGCGCCTACACCCATCTGACTGTTCTCGATGTGCTCGTATCCGATTTGGATGTGATGAATGAGGTGATGCCGCAATATCATCTTCGCCCACGTGATGCGCTACATTACGCCGCAATGCAACGCGTGGGTTGCCTGACCCTGGCAAGCAATGATCCAGATTTCGATCGCATCCCGACAATCGAACGATACACTATCTGACTTTTGAAGACGCGTGGCGATTGCATCAAGAAACGCACACGCGCAGTTGAAGTCGGCAACGTGTGCGTCTCTTGAAGTCGAGTTTGCATTTGCCATCAATTCGCAGTCGTGCTATAATCTGCGACGCAGCCTTGAAAAGGTACGGCGATTAACGATGTAGGGGTGACGAGTAGTTTCCAGATGGTTATGAGGGCTGGATGCCCGTCGCTCCCGCAGCGGTAACTTTCGAGAA
>CAIKBD010000142.1 GCA_903825565.1 uncultured Anaerolineales bacterium
CAAAAAATCAAACGCCGACCAAAGCCAAATAGCGCCGGCGAATGAATGGCTTGCCGCAAGCAAAAAAATGGGACGCGGACGAACGCAGACAAACGCAGATGATTTTTTGGTCTGCGTTTTCCGCGCTCGTCCGCGTCCGACAAAATGAATTGGGGTTCGGCGGATCCGAGTTAGGCATCACCTCGATTATTCACGGCGCAATTTTTCCAGCGTCACCTCGTCAAACGGATTCCTCCCGGCGCGGAGCGCGCCGAGCCATTCCGCACGCGTCGCGCCGTACCGCGCGCGCAAACTTGCCGGTTGCCGCGCGAGCCAATCGGTGAACAGTTGCAGATCGTTGACCGCATCTGGAAATTTCCCCAACTGCGCGAGTACGATGGCACGCGCCTCCCGATTGCGCCCGCCCGCATCGCCGCGCACCGCCGCATCGCAAAACGGCAAGCCGCGCTCCGGCTCGCGCGCCAACACGTGCGCCCAGCACACGGCAAGCGACCCGCGCGCCTCGTTCGGCAGTAACTCGCGCGCGCGTTGGAGATCGGCTTGCGCCTGCGCGTCATTCAACCGGAGGTACGCGACGCCGCGATTCAAATACGCCGCGCCCAGCGCCGGCGCAAAGTCG
Source organism: uncultured Anaerolineales bacterium (assembly GCA_903825565.1). Classification (GTDB taxonomy): domain Bacteria; phylum Chloroflexota; class Anaerolineae; order UBA4142; family UBA4142; genus CAIKBD01. The sequence continues at coordinate 620 of CAIKBD010000142.1, forward strand.
AGCGTCTGCGAGTAAAACTGGATCGCCTGCCCCAATTCCGACGGCTTGAGCATTTGCAAGACAAAGCCGGTCTGCGCGTTCAACGCCGCGCGCGTTTCAGGATCGAGCGGCGCGCGCGCTTGTGCCTGGATCAATCCGGCGCGCGCGAGATCCAATTCGCCGCGATCCAAATAAATGTAACTCAAGCCGAACAACGCCAGCGCTTGCAACTCCTCGCCGACGAGAGCGGAAATTTTCGCGCGCGGCTCCGGCGCAACGAGCAACGCGTCGAGCGCGAGATCGTTCGCGCGAAACTGCTCTGGCGCGTGCGCCAACCCGGCGGTCAGTTCGTCGCCAGCCAGCGTGCCCCAGATCACCAGCGTCGCGTTCGCGCGCGCGCGAATTTGCTCGGCAAGCCGCGCGTCGGTGATCGGTGTGGACAAGATCGTAATGCGGATGCGCTCCAGCCGCGCGGCGCGGCTTTCGCGTTCGAACGCGGCTTGCAAACGTTGGCTCGTGTTGCCAGCGGCAACCGGCGCAAACCGCGCGACCGAGGTCGGCGTCGCCGGCGTTGCGCTATCGAACGCGGCGATGATCACGAGTGTTTCGCCCGGCGCGGCGGGCGCAATGCTCAGCGCGGGAACAGTCAGCGCGAACGCCAGCGCGCCGATGGCGGCGATCAGTAAAGCGAGCGCGACCGCGATCCACGTCCAGCGAAAAATTGGGCGCACGGGCGTAATCGGCAACGGGGCGATAGTCGGCGTTTCGAGCGGCGGGGCAACTGAAAGCGATGGTTCGGCGGCGACCGGCGCTTCGGGCGCAAAACCGGCGGCGAGGAGCAGTGCGTCGCGCTCCGCCGGCGTCAGGCGCAATTTTTCGGCGCAGAGCAACACATCCTCACGATGGCGCGGTTTTTCGGTCAAGCCCTCTTTCCAGCGAAAAATCGTCTGGCGGCGCACGCCGAGCGCGCGCGCTAGTTCACTGTCGCTGACGCCGGTGCGGCGAGTGTATTCGGTGAGCAATTCGGCAAAGGTTCGCATAGGTTACACGCATTGTAACACGGTTTTTTCGAAATGGTACACTGTTGGTACTTGAAGTGCAACCGAACTGGGCGTATGCTGGCGGCAAATCGAGGGCAAGTTTCCAATTTGCCCAACTCAAACGGAGGTCAAGATGTTTAGCCGAAAAGGGTTCGCACTGTTTGTCCTGTTCGTCGTTTTGCTCGCGGCGGGCTGTGCCGCGCCGATGGACGCCTCGAAAGCCGTGAGCCGGGGTCAGATCGAATCGGGCGGAATCGTTTCCGCCGAAGAATTGCGCGTTGCCGAGTACTTGCAGTATTACAAGCAAAACTTTCCCGAACCGGTCAACACGACGCTCGGTTTGGATGTGCGGCTCGGCAATACGCAAATTCCGGTCGAAGGCGGAACGGCGTGGTTGCAGGTCGGCATCCAGGCGAAATCCGCCGCCGCGACGGAGATCGCGCCGCTGAATCTCGCGCTGGTGATTGATCGCAGTGGCTCGATGAATTCGCCGGAAAAGATGCCGTACGTCAAACAATCGTTGCGCGTGTTTCTCCGCAGTCTTGCCGCGAACGACGTGGTGTCCATCGTCACGTTCAGCGACCGCGCCGAGCTGATCGTCTCGGCAACCAAAGTGGGTGACGGCAGTTGGATCGAGAACGCGGTCAATCGCATCGAGCCGAACGGGAGTACGAATTTGTACGACGGGCTGATGCTGGGATTCAAAGAGGTGGATCGCAATTTCGACGTGCGCCGCAATAATCGCGTGATTCTGTTGACGGACGGCATCGCCAACGTCGGCACGACCGATCCGACGCAGATTGCCAACGCGGCAAAGGCGTACAACGACAAGGGCATTTACGTCTCCGCGATTGGACTCGGCAAGGATTTCAACGATCCCCTGCTCAGCACGCTGGCGAAGCAAGGCAAGGGCGGCTATCACTTTATTGACTCGGCGGAAGAGATGGACAAGGTGTTTCGCAAAGAGGCGAGCGGCTTGATGCAAAAAGCGGCAAGCGATGTGGCGATCACGATCCGCCCCGATGCGTCCGTGCGCATCGAAGAGTTGACCGGCTACGAGGGGCGACCGCCGAGCGGCGCGTTCCAGGTGCGCTTGCAAGATATGGGCACCGGCGATAGCCAGGTCGTGCTCGCGCGTTTCAGCGTCAATCCCGGCGCGAGCGGTCGGCGCGTGCTGGCGACCGTCGAGTTGAAATACCAAGACCTGTTTTCCAAACGCAACGAAACGCTCACCCAAACGATCTACGCCGACGCGAACCGGCTCGGCAATTACAACCCAACCTGGGATGTCGAAGTGCTGCGGAATGTGACGATCCAAAACACCGCGCTCGGACTCAAGCAGATCGATCAACTGTACAAGGCGCAACGCTATCAAGATGCGTGGAACGTGGCGTATCGGCTCGAACAAGATTTGCGGACGGTCGCGCGATTGACGAACGACGCGCAGATGAGCAAGGACGCCGACTTGATGCGGAAATATCAGGACACGTTGAGCAAGTGGGTGCAGAAGCAAACCGGGCGCGCGCCGCAAATTCCCGAATCGTCCGGCGACACGGGCACATCAAACCGCGGACGCTTGCCCACGCCGACGGGCAACCCGCCGGTGATTGACATCAAGTAACTCGCGGCACACCAAGCGGAAACCCGTAGACGGTCGGACAAATTTGCAAATTTGTCCCACGCTTTTTGAAATTTTGTCGGGGCGAGCCGCTGGCTCGCCTCATTGCTTGTTTGCCAAATCGCGCATCGCAGATATAATTCAGGCGCACGCGTACGGAATCTTGTGCCAAAGGAAACGAACATGCCAAACATTGAAATTGCGGTCGTGCCGGTCGCCGGACTGGGCACACGGCTGTTACCCGCGACGAAATCCCAACCGAAAGAAATGTTGCCGGTCGGTCGCAAACCGGTCGTGCAGTATGTGATCGAAGAACTGACGCGTGTCGGCGTCAAGCAAGTCTTGTTCATCACCGGACCCGGCAAAACATCCATCGAAAATCATTTCGACTTGAACGGCGAATTGATCCAAACGTTGCGCGAGACGGGCAAAGAAGATTTACTCGCCGAACTCGCGTTCGAGCGCAAGCCGGTGCAATACTTTTTCACGCGCCAGCGCCAACTGCTGGGGCTAGGGCACGCCGTGCTGTGCGCCGAATCGTTCGTCGGGGATCGCCCATTTGCGGTCGCGCTCGGCGATTCGATCATCGGTTTGAATGCAGAGAGCGACATTGGGCAACGAATGGCGCAGGTGTTCTTCGCGCAAGGCGCGGATGCGGTCGTCGCGTTCGAACGCGTGCCGCAAGATGAAGTGCATCATTACGGGATCGCCAAGCCGAAAAACGGCGGCGATATTTTTGAGATCGCAGACGTGATCGAAAAGCCGAGCGCGGCGGAAGCGCCGAGCAACTTGGCGATTGCCGCGCGGTATGTATTCGCGCCGAAAATTTTCGACGCGTTGCGCCGCACCAAGCCGGGCAAGGGCGGCGAAATTCAACTGACCGACGCGATCCGGCTCGTGCTCCGCGAGGGCGGCAAAGTGATCGGCATGTCGCTGCGCGCCGGCGAACGGCGGTACGACATTGGCAATTTCGACGCGTACTTTCGCGCGTTCGTCGAGTTTGCGCTGGCGGACGAAAAGTACGGCGCGGCGTTCCGCGAGTACTTGCAAACGTTGATGCGCTAGAATCCCGTGAGCCAAATTTGCAAATTTGGCCCACCTCTTTGGAGGAAATGAAAAGTGATCCTCATTCGCAAGCGCGGTTACGCGCGCGCCGGTTTGCTCGGCAATCCGTCCGACGGGTACAACGGCAAAACCATTTCGATCAGCGTGCGCAATTTTTACGCCGAAGTGGTGCTGTACGAGTGGGACTCGGTGGATATTGTATTGGCGGAGCACGACCGCGCGCGCTTTGATTCGATTTACGATTTGGCGCGCGACGTAAAACTGCACGGCTATTACGGCGGCATCCGGCTGATCAAGGCGACGATCAAACGGTTTGTCGAGTACTGCGAGCGCCGGCAGATCAAACTACACGAGCAAAATTTTTCGATCCGCTACCAGACGAATATTCCGCAACAAGTGGGACTGGCGGGTTCGAGCGCGATCATCACGGCGACGCTACGGTGCTTGATGGAATTTTACCGCGTCGAAATTCCGCGCGATGTGCAACCCAGCATTGTGCTCGCCGTCGAGAACGACGACCTACTCATTGCCGGGGGCTTGCAGGATCGCGTGATCCAGGTCTACGAGGGCTTGGTGTTTATGAATTTCGACAAGGCGCGCGAGCGCCTCGTGGACGGCTACAAGTGTTATGAGTACGAGCCGCTCGATCCGGCACTGTTGCCGCCGGTGTACGTAGCGTACTCCACCGCGCTGAGCGAACCGACCGAAGTGTTTCACAACGATATTCGCGGGCGGTACAATCGCGGCGAAGCGTTGGTTGTCAATGCGATGCAACACTTTGCCGAGATCGCCGCGCAGGGCCGCGCCGCGTTGCTGGCGCGTGACCCGGCACGGCTGGCGCAACTGATCAACGAAAATTTCGATACGCGGCGCACGATCTATAACATTGCGCCCTGGCAAGTGCAGATGGTCGAAACGGCGCGCGCGTGCGGCGCAAGCGCAAAATTTGCCGGGTCGGGCGGCGCGATCATCGGCACGTACCGCGACGAAGCCATGTTCGAACGCGTGCGCGCGGCAATGGTGGAAATTCAGTGCAAGACGATCAAGCCGCTGGTAAACGCACCAGACCTTCCTGGTTTCTAAAACCGGAAAGGTCTGGTACGAAATTTTTGCGGCGCGCGCTTTTACGCGGGCGCTTGCCCGTGGCGCGTCGGCAGTTTCAAATTTGGCAGGACATCCAAATTCCAGCCGCTCAATTCGCCGCGCGCCAAATGGGGATGCGCGGCGGCGGCGATCATCGCCGCATTATCAATGCAGAATTTCGGCGGGGGAATGTGCACCGGCACCGGCGCACGCTCGTGCATCGTTTGGCGCAGTTGCGCGTTGGCGGAAACTCCACCCGCTAGAATAATTTGGCGCGCGCCAAATTGCCCCGCCGCTTGTTTGGTTTTCTCCGTCAGCACATCCGCCACCGCCATTTGAATGCTCGCGGCAATGTCCGCCACCGGCAGACGCCGCTTGCCCTCGAAACTTGCCGTCAGATGCAACACCGCCGTTTTCAAACCGCTGAACGAAAAATCGTACGTGCCGCGCAACCACGCGCGCGGCAGTTTGTGCAAGTCGGGATTGCCCCCCTCCGCCGCTTTTTGGATCGCGGGTCCGCCGGGATAACCCAGCCCCAACAACCGCGCCGTTTTGTCAAACGCCTCGCCCGCCGCATCGTCGAGCGTGTGTCCCAGCAATTCGTAATCGCCGTGCCCGCGCATCAACACCAACTCCGAGTGTCCGCCGGAAACGAGCAACGCGATCAGCGGAAATTCTTTTTCCGCCAGCGGCGCGCCGTTCGTCTGCAACCAGTTGGCGTAGATGTGTCCTTCAAGGTGGTTGATGCCGATGAGCGGCAGATCGTTGGCGAACGCCAACGCCTTGGCGGCGTTCACGCCGACGAGGAGCGAGCCGGCGAGACCCGGCCCGTGCGTCACCGCAATCGCGGCGAGATCGCACCAAGTGACGTTTGCCGTTTGCAGCGCCTCGGCAACCACCGGAATAATTTTCAACACATGCTCGCGCGAAGCCATTTCGGGAAACACGCCGCCGTACTGCGCGTGAATTTCCACTTGCGAGGCGACGACGTTCGACAAAATTTTGCCGCCCTCTTGCACAACGGCGGCGGCAGTTTCATCGCACGAGGTTTCGATCCCTAAAATCAAAGTCATCCTTTTATCTTTCAGCGCGCGCGCCGCTTATTGTGCGGGAGGAATTGTTGCGGCGTACACCTTGTTGTCGTTGACGAAAAAGAACCGCTTGTTGGGTTCATCCACGGTAAACGTTTGCAACGCCTTGAACACATCGCGGTCTTGCGCGCTCGGCTTGAACTGCCGCGCGAATTTGCCGGTCGTCTTGTCAATTTGCACGAGCCGTTGATTGCCGGCATCGGCGATGTACAGGTTGCTCACCTTTTCGGAAGTAAAGAGCGCGCTCGGTTTGGTAATGGGAACTTCAATGCCGCTCAACACCAACTCGTTGGGCTTGCCCTGGTTGTAGCGCAGTAACGAGCCATTATCGCGGAGCAACCACACGTCGCCGTCAATCGCCGCATCAATCACCGTCGTCAAATCCGGCGGCGGCACGCCGGGCGCAAAGTACGTTGTAGCGGCAGACCACGCGGCAATATCCGCCGCGGCAGTCACATAGCGCAAAATTTGCGGCCGCGACGCGTCGAGCAAGTACAAATTATTGGCGTAGGTCACGCCCATCGTCGCGCGCGCCCACGCGGCGGGATCGCTCACCGCGCGCCAAACCCAGGTTCCGCGGCCGGGATCGTATTGGTAAAACACGCCCGTGCGATCCAACGCGACGAGCCGCCCGGCGTCTACCCAAAACAGATCGAACAATTCGCCGACGGTGCGCGTCTCCGCGCGGTCGTCGTACCGCTTTTCGATGCGGTCGCCCGGCTTGAGGATCACCCCGTCAGCCGGCGTCGGCGTTGCGCCCGCCCCCAGATCGTTGAGCTGGTAGCGGTACACACGTTGCGCGCCGCGATCCAAAATAAACAGATCGGGCGTGCGCACAATCACGCGGGTCGCTTTGGTTTTGGGATCGGCGAACGTGATCAACAGCGGCGCAGCATTCAACACGGCTACGCCGTTCAGCGTGTCGAGCAGATCGCGCGCCTGGTAATACAATTGACTTGCACGCGCATCGTTGGGCGTTAAAGCGCGCAATTGCTCCGCGCTCGTCACTGCGTTCTGCGCCGCCGTGCGCGCACCCGCGCGATCCGTTGGCGCGAGCCGTTTGGCGTTTTCCATTTCCTGAGTGATCGTCGTCGTCAACTGTGCAAGCTTGCGCTCGTGTGCCGTGCGTTGCTCCGCGCGGTACACAAACCACATCGTCAAGCCGGCGATGATCAGCAAAATGGGCACTACCAGCGCGGCGAGTTTCCACGCCGTTTGCAGCCGGCGCGGTGCGGGCGCCGCGGTGGGTTTTTCAGTTTTGGGATCGCCTGGCGTCAACAAACGAATCGCCGCGACAATGCCGCGCAACACGCCGCGCCCAACCCCATCAATCGCGCGATCCGCGGCTTGCCCCATGCCCGTCCAATTGACGCGCCCCGTCAAACCCGCCAGTGTGCCCATCGTGGCAGAAGTGCCGCGTAGGATGCCGGCGCGCAATTGCTCGCTCCGCACGCGCCACGCGGCAGAACGCTGACGGGCGTGCTCGGCGGCAAGGTCTTGCCGTGCGCGTTGCAAAGCTTGGTCGGAATCTTCCAAAGCCGGCACCGGCGGCGATGCGGGCGGCGGCGCAGGCAGTTCGACTGGCGGCAGAAGGTTCGAGCGCGGCGGCAACGTGGCAGAACTCGCCGGGATCGATCCGATCTCCAATTCGTCGTCCTGCACGTTGAGCGGCACAACGGGCGGCTCGATCTCGGTCGGCGTGGTTTCCATTGGCGCAACCGGCGCGGGCGCGCGCGCATCACCCAGCCGAAGCGCAATGATCGAAAGGTCGGATGCGCCGGTCAGGTCTTCGAGACTCGCCACGATTTCGTCGGGATGGCGGTGGGCAACGGTGTCCAACAACTCTTCGTGCGTTAGCAAGTGAACGAGCGCGCGCGTGGCGAGGAGCATCACATCGCCGGGTTGCAGGGAAATGTGGAACAGATCGGGGGTATAGTTGCGGCGCATACCTAGGGGCACTTCGCCGGGCGTGCCAAAATTGCGCGCTGCCAGCCACTCGTTGACAATGGTTTCGTCGGCTTCAAACCAGCCCGACTCGGCGGGGTAGCGTTGCAAAACCTGGCCGCGCATCAGGCACGTTGCGCCGGGTCCACCCTGCGCGATGAAAAGTTCATCGGAGCGCAATACCGCCGCCGTCATGCCAGCAATGCGCCGTAACTCGCGCGGCAACGTGGCGTTGGTGTTGTACAAAAACTCGTTGACGGCGCGCAGTGCTTGCATCAGTGAGCCGGCGATGCTCCCACGGCTGGCGGCATATTCGCGGCGCGCCGTTTCGATCAGTTCGCGCGCTAGCTCATCGCGCCCTTCCGGCTCGCCCTCCACTTCGACAACCAGATACAAATTGCCGCGCTCCAGGTTGCCTTCGAATAAAGCGGCGGCGTCGAAATAAGCGATATTATCCGGCGCGTCTTGCCACGCGCCGTCTACGATAGCAAGTTGGGCAATAGCGAGTTCGGCTTTCACGTGAAATATTATACACCGTGCGGCGTGGTTTGTAAATTTGAACGGGGCTGGAATTTGAGAGTGCACGTACGCGCTGTGCCAAGTTTTCCGGGCAACCCGCGCTCCAAGCGCCAGATACGGCGCGCGCGTGTGTCAAGAGCCAAAACACTTTCAGCGGTTGTTCTGTCGAAAAAATGCTTTGCGCAATCAGGGCTTCTCAAAAGTCGCTTGCCAAGCCACTTGTGTCATTTCGAGGAGCGGTTTTTGCGACGAGAAATCTTGTTTTCAGTGTCGGAGATTTCTCGCTTTGCTCGAAATGACAAGGACACTCGGACTTTTGAGAAGCCGTGTTTGCTCACTATGGGGGGGATTGACAAGGTTTTGCAATTGCGCTAGGATAGCGCGCGTTTCGTGATGCGGCGAAACTGGGTTCGGTCGCTGATGTTCGGCGAGAAGGAATTAACGGCGCGGCACTTTTGCGCATCGCTCCTCTTGCATTTTCTCATCCCCAGTTTCCCCGGCTACGACTTCGCAACAGCGCATTTTTTTGAATCGGGGGAATCATGCAAAGGCAAAAACTCGGCTGGCTCGCGGTATGGCTATGCTTGCTAATCGGTGTTAGCGGGTTGCTACTCAACACCGGCGTCGCGTCCGCGCAAGGTGTGCGCCCGCCGCCCGGTCCCCCTGCGCCCAAAGAACCGCCACAACCGCCGCAACCTCAAACTGACCGCGAAGCCGGCCCGCCGAAAGAACCCAGCAGTCCGCCCGACCGAGAACCGGTGCCAACGCAGAGCATCGCCAACACGCCCGTGCCGCGCACCACACCCACCCAGAGCAACGTCAACACTCCCCCGCCGCCAACCGCGGCGCCGCCCATCGTCGCGCCGCCGCCCGCCGAACCGACGGCTGTCTCTACCTCTGCGCCAACCGTTGCGGCAACGACCATCCCGATGTTTGCCCCGATGCCGGGGATGATCGTGCTGAACGAAATCTTGCCGCGCGCGCAAAATGTAGACTGGGATCGCAACGGTATCAAAAATGCAGACGACGCTTGGATCGAATTGTACAACGCCGGCGCAACGAGTGTTGATCTTAGCGGCTGGAAAATTCAAGCCGATACAACCTTCGTCATCCCCAAAGACACGGTGATCGCGCCGCACGCGTTTCGCGTTTTCTTTCGCGGGCAAACGCGTCTCACCCTGCTTGCCGCTAGCCCAGTTCGCCTGCTTGCACCCGACAACGCCGTGATCGAGAGCGTGCGCTATCCGGCGTCAGGCGACGATCAAGTGTACGCGCGCGCTTCGGACGGCGGCGAACCCTGGCGCACGGGTTGCGTGCCCTCGCCGGCGACGCCGAACTGCGCCGCGCTCTTACCGAATGGCAGAAACACCATCGCGCAAACCGATTTCTTTCGCGCGCACATCGCCAGTCCCGCGCAACCGTTCGATCTCGCGGTGGCGCTCACCAACGCGTTGCTCGCGATCATTCTGGCGTTGGCAATGGGCTTTTTCGGCAACCTACTCAACGACGCCATTGAAGCACACGAGGAACGCGTCGCGCGCTGGTTCGCGCCGTTCACCGCGATCTGGCGCGGCATCCGCGCGCTCGGCGAACGGCTCGCCGCCGGGTTGCACGCGCGGCGGATCGGTTGGCTCGGTTTCGCGATCCATTTGACGGTGATCCTGTTGCTCTACGGCGTGATCCTGGCATACCTCGATCCCAGTTTCGATCTCGCCAACAACGACGCGTTACCGCTGATCATGGCGCTCGCACTCTCGACCGGTTTGATCGGCGTGCTCGATGATTTTGCCGGGTATGTGTATCTCCGGTTGCGCGGCTCGGACGCCGCGCTTCGCGTCCACAGCGGCAATGTGATCCTTGCCATCCTCTCGACGCTCTTTTCGCGGCTGGCAGGTCTGGCGCCGGGAATTTTGCTCGGCAGTCCCGCCGGCATCGAAGACGTGCGTGAGTCCAACGCCGGCGCGCGGCTCGATCTGCTGGCGATCCTAGCCATGAGTGCGTTCGCCGTTGGCGCATGGTTGCTCGCCCCGCTCACGCAAGCCGAACCCTGGCTCAACACCTTGTGCCTGCTCATTTTCGCGTGCGGCGTGCAAACCGTTTTCTTTGAACTGTTGCCGATCAAGTACATGCGCGGGCGCGGCGTATTCCAATTCAACCGCGCGCTCTGGCTCGTGCTCTTTGCGGCGACGACGGCGTTGTTTCTGCAAACCATGCTCAACCCCGACGGCGCGTTCGTCAGCGCGTTCAATTCACCGAACATGGTAACGCTCGCGCTGGCGGTGATCGCTTTTTGCCTATTCAGTAGCGCGGTGTGGTTCTACTTGCAACACGCCGAAAAAACAGAGACCGCCTAAACAACGAGAGGGACACCGTAACACCGTGTCCCTCTCTCTTTTCAATACCCCGTAAACGTCGGCAAGCCCAACCGATGCCGCACGCTACTCCAGCATTGCTTGGCGTCGCGTGCGATGCCGCGATTGCTGGAACGGGTCAGGTGTTCCAGTTCGGGCAATATGCTCGCGTCACCGATGTTGCCGAGGGCGAAGAACGCCGCTTCGCGCACGGCAAACACCTCGTCGTCATCTGCCGCCCGCGCCAGCAAGGCATCCATCGCCGCCCCATCTTCCAACTCACCGAGGCAATGCGCCGCCCACTCGCGCGCTTCGGGTGAGGCGTGTCCCAGGTTCGTCCGCAAGAGCGCGACAAGTTCCGCGTCCGCATTTTGCGTCAGCTCGCTGATCGCCGTCTTGATCGCCTGCTTGACGTTGCTCTCCATCACGCCTTTTTCCGTCACCAACAATTCGAACAAGGTCGTCAACGCGCGCGCGCCGCCGAATGCGGCAATCGCCTGCGCGATGGCGGTGCGGAGCGTGTACTCGTCCGTCGCAATGCGGTTGATGTAAAACTCGGCGCGGTATGCCTTGTCCGGTTGCTTCAGGGTATCGGCGATCAATTCCTGTTCGCGCTGTTGGCTGATCGCGCACGCGCGCACGAGCGCATCCGCCACGCCCGGGTTGCCCAGTTTGCGCAGCGCATCCACCGCGGCGATTTCCTCGTGCACTGTGCTTTCTTTGGCGAGCAACCAATCGGCAATTGCCGGCGCGGCGCGGGCATCGCCCAATTCGCCAAGCGCGAGCAATGCTTGCCCGCGCGTGAAAGTGTCTTTACTTTTCAACGCGTGTAGCAAACCGGCGACATCGCGTTTGGCTTTCAAGTTAGCGATGTTCGGTCCAAAGAGCGACATGTCAATCCCCCCTCGATTTAACCGGCGATGCAACCTTGCCCGCGCGCCAATCGGTCAACGCAAATGGCGCATAGAGCAGTAGCATAATTGCCACGCCCATCGCTTCGAGCCACAAAATATACCAGGGCCACGGCGGCATCAGATCGATCACCGTCGGCGTTTCCGGCTTGTGCGCGACGAACAAATAATTGCTGTCCAGGATCGCATTGACGCCCAGCATTGCCAGCAAATAAATGTTCGCGCCAAAAATGACGCGCCCGAGCGATCTCCACGTCGGGCGCAATTTTTCGATCCGCGTCATGTACACCGCGCCGAGCACAATCGCGCCGTGCGAAACGAGCGGCTGAAAGAAGCGGAAATGCGGAAAGCCATAAATGCCGGAATCCGGCGTGAGCAGGGCTTGGGTCGCCGCGCCGATTCCGAGAAAGTAGATGAACGCGTACAGCGTGTAATTTTCGGTGACGAGCATCGCCGCGACGAGCCACACCATCGCACTGCATAGATGCAACGGCAACATGTATTGGATCGTCCACCAACCGCACGACCAATTCCACAGATGCCAGAGGATTTCGTTCCCAACGAGGATCGCCGCCAGCGTGTACCGAAAGGCGCGCCGCGCGCGCGGGCTGGGATCGCGCCAACCGCACGCGAGATAGAGTCCAATTCCCAGGATCACCGCCAGCCCAATCGAGTGCGGCACGCCGAATAATTCAAACGGCGCGCCCGTCCAATCTTTGCCAAAGTAGGGGGTCAACATGGTTTGGTTCGTGCGCGGATCATTTCAGGATGAGATCGAACGCGCGTTGAAATTCCGGAAATTCGAGCGAGCCGATCTCCATCTGCCTGCCGTTCAGGAAAAAGGTGGGCGTGCCCGGCAAACCCAGCCGCCGCGCTTCCGCAACGTCGGCGTCTACAATCGGCTTGGTTTTTTCCGTGTCGAGGCACGCGTCGAATTTGGCTGGGTCGAGGTTCAGTTCCACCGCGTAACTTTTCAGTTTGGCTTTGGTGTACGTGCCGGCAAACTCGCCCTTCCAACGCGCGTACAGCAAGTCGTGATAGTCCCAGAACTTGCCTTGCTCGTTCGCGCACTCTGCCGCATACGCCGCCCAGTATGATTCGTTCACGCGCTGGTTCACAATGTCCACGACCGGAAAATATTTGTAGGCGTGCGACGCCTTGCCCAGCATCACGTATTGGTCTGCGATCCGACGCGCCGCGCCGGTAGCGAAAATTTCGCAGAACGATCACTGAAAGTCCGACCACTCGACAAAGACGATGCGCGCGTTGGGGTTGCCCCGAATGCGCCCCACCGATGTGATCGGGCGCATATCTTGCGGGGTGGGCATCGGCACGGGCGTGCGCGACGGCGTGGGCGAGGGGGTGCGCGTCGGGCGCAGGGCATCCAAAGGATCGAACCCGCAGGCAACCAGACTGAACAGCGGGAAAAGGATCGCGATTAGCGTCCTTGCAAATCGCGTTGACATAGTTGCTCCTGAAACAAAAAGACCTTGCGAAGATACGATCATCCTCGCAAGGTCACGTGCTATTTCAACAACGAATCGAACGTACGCGCAAATTCCGAGAAATCAATCGAGCGGACATTGAGTTGTCTGCCGTTCACCAAAAAGGTGGGCGTGCCTTGAATCCCCAACCGCCGCGCATCTTCAACGTCCTTGTCAATGATCGGTTTGGTCTTGTCGGTGTCCACGCAGGAATTGAACTTGGCGGTATCCAAACCCAAGTCTGCCGCGAATTTTTTCAGGTTGGCTTTGGTATACGTGCCCACGTATTCACCGCGCCATTCGGTGAACAGTTTGTCGTGATATTCCCAGAACTTGCCTTGCTCGTTCGCACATTCCGCCGCGTATGCCGCCCAGTACGATTCGTTCGGTACACGATTAGACGCCATATCGACAACGGGATAGTACTTGTACGTGAATTTCACTTTGCCGGTTTTAAAGTACGTTTCATCGAGTCGGCGCTCCGCGCCGAGGGAAAAATCCTTGCAGTAGGGTCACTGAAAGTCCGAGTACTCGATGAATTCGATCTTGGCTTCCGCATTGCCTTTCGTGCGACTCGTGGAAGTCGTACTGCCGCCAACAGGCACGGGCGCCGGTGCGGGTGCGCTCGCCGATTGAATCGTGAACAGCGCGACCGCCGCAATCACGACGAGCACGCCGATGCCGGCGGCTATCGCCCAATTCGGAATGCCCTTGGATTCGACTTTGGTTTTAGGGTCTCCTCTGCGGGGTGACATGGTCCTTCCTCTCTAAAAGATTTGGGTGCATTATCTTGAAAACGCGGCAAAATGTCAACCGCCGAAATAAAACCGGGAAGGTTTTGGGAAAACCTTCCCGGTTATCTAGAGCTAGTAACGTCCGCCGCCGCCGCTGCGCCCACCGCGCCCGCCGCGTCCGCTGCCATAACTGCCGCGTCCGCTGCCATAGCCGCCGCCGCGCTGACCGCCGCCGCCGCGCTCTTCGCGCGGGCGCGCCACACTCACCGTCAATGCCCGCCCGTCGAGTTCGTGGCTATTGAACATTTCAATCGCCTTTTGCGCATCCGCATCCGTCGTCATTTCGACAAAGCCGAAACCTTTGGAACGGCGCGTATCGCGGTCCACGATCAACGCCACTTCTTTCACTTCGCCGGCTTGCGCGAACAATTGCCGCAGATCATCTTCGGTCACATTGTACGACAAATTGCCAACATACAATTTGGATTCCATTGAAAACCCTCCTTTTGGGTTTGTAAACACACCCGCGCCCAGTGCGCGAGCAATAGTTTTGTTCGTTAGCGCACCGGCGATTTATGCCGACGCTACCATCATTTTTCTTTGCCGCGCTTGCCGATTCGATTCGACGTACCGCCGAATCGCTTCGGCATCCGGTTGGACAAGCGCCGGCGTGCGATAATCAATGCTCTCCAAGCGGCGGCGTTCGATCTTGTGGCACAGCGTCATTTCAATCCGCCGCACGATAGTTTCATCCGTCGGCGTGACGAGCGTGTAGGCGCGTCCGCTTGCCTGCGCGCGCCCCGTGCGCCCGATCCGATGCACGTAATCTTCCGGTTGCATCGGCACATCGTAATTGACGACATGCGAAATGCCTTCGACATCAATGCCACGCGCGGCAATGTCCGTCGCCACCAACACACGCGACTTGCCGCGCCGGAAATCTTCGAGCGCGGCGATGCGTTGGGATTGCGAGCGGTCACCGTGGATCACCCCCGCGCGAATGTTCGCGCGTTGCAATTGGCGCGCAACGCGATCCGCGCGATGCTTGGTGCGCGCAAAGATCAAAACGCTAGCCATTGCCTCCTCGCGCAAGAGTTGCTGTAACACTTGCGCCTTCAAATGTTCCGGCACCGGAAACAAGGTCTGTGCGATGGCTTCCGGCGTTACCGTCTTTTCAACTTGGACGCGCGCCGCCTGGCGCGTGACTTGGGCCGCCAAACTGAGAATCGGCGGGGTGAGCGTTGCCGAGAACAAGAGCGTTTGTCGTTCGCGCGGCAACAGCGCCACAATGCGTCGAATATCCGGCAAAAAGCCCACGTCCAACATGCGATCCGCTTCGTCCAACACGAGAATTTGTAAAGCGGCAAAAGAGATATTTTTGCGCGCCGCGTGATCGAGCAAGCGACCCGGCGTCGCGATCACAATATCCGCGCCGCGCCGCAACGCGTTCGTCTGCGCGCCCATTGCCACGCCGCCGAAAATGGCGACGACGCGCATATTGGTCTGCGCGCTCAACTGCTCGGCGTGTTCGGCGACTTGCAACGCCAATTCACGCGTTGGCACCAAGATCAAGGCGCGTGGCGTATGTGCCCGCGCCGCGAGCAATTTTTGGAGCACGGGCAACAGGTACGCGGCAGTTTTGCCGGTCCCCGTTTCTGCTGAACCCAGCACGTCTTGCCCAGTCAATGCGACGGGAATCGTCGCCGCTTGGATCGGCGTGGTTTGGGTAAAGCCCAACGCGCGCACACCTGTTTGCAGGCGCGGGTCAAGCATAAAAGAACTAAAACTCATTCAACTCCTAATGCGGTGAGAATATGCCGAGGTGAACAACCGCGAGGAACACGTCGGTCGCAAAGCGTCACGGCATTTTTCGAGTCACGCGCATCACCCTTTGCGAACGTTAGGGGGATAAGGAGGCATAAAAAATGCCGCCCAAGTTACAAGATCGGGCAGCATTGATAAACCGAATCTACTTGTCTCTAACGGGCGGCAATATAGCACGAATTGCGCGGCGCGTCAAGCGGGGCGCGCTCAGGGTGTATTTCAGTTTGGGGGCGAGTTTCGCATATCAATCTCAAACTTTGGCAGATGCACCTGTTTGAGAACAAATTGATGATACCGAATCACGCTCAATTTTTATGTTTGCCCCCAAACTGAAATGCGCCCCACCGATG
>CAIKBD010000143.1 GCA_903825565.1 uncultured Anaerolineales bacterium
CGCTAGCGCGTCCATAACGCGGCAGAATGCCGCACAGACGACGCGCTATCGCCTCTCCCCAATAGGGGCGAGGGAATTTACCCCTTCTCCCTTTGAGGGAGAAGGTTGGGATGAGGGTCGCCTGACTTTTGAAAAGCCCTGATATTGCGAAAGGAATGTTTGACGCTCCTTGCTAACTCGACTATAATCGGCGTGGTGATCCCATGAACAGACTGAATACCCGCGCTCGTTCCGCGTTAAAATATCTACCCTTTATTGCGTTCACCATTCTCCTTACTGTGATCGGTTGCGACATTGTGCCCGGTACGCCGCCGCTCACCCCGACGCCCGCGTACACGCCCACGCCGGTTGTCTTTGCGCAAGACACCGCGCGCGCGTTCCTCAAAGCGTGGGGCGACGGCGATTACGCCGCGATGTACGCACTCCTCGCCCCCAGTCGCAAAGACACGACGACTGTCGAGCAATTCACCGCGCGGTACAAAGGCATCGCCACCGAAGCGACCCTCCGCACGATCAAGATCACAGTCAATTCCGTACGCGAGGAAGGCAACGAGGCGGAAGCCAAATACACGGTCGTGATGGAGACGTATGCCGTTGGCACGTTGCAACACGACAACACGATGGTGTTGCGCCGCGAAAACAATCGTTGGGGCGTGCTGTGGCATCCCGGCTTGATCCTGCCGCAGTTGAGCGCCGGCGGCACCGTGCGTTACCTCCCGCTCTCCTCCGCGCGCGCCGATATTTTTGATCGCAAGGGCAAGCCGTTCACCCAGCCGCAAGAATTGATCGTCGTCGAGGTGGTGCCGGCGGAATTTAAAAACGAGAATGCGATCTTGAACACGCTCGCCCGGTTGTTCAACCAACAACCCGGCGTGATCAAGGCGATGTACAGCAAATTTCCCGGCGATTGGCGCACGCCGATTGGCACGCTGACGCCCGAACAAGTCAAGGCGAATCTCGATGCGCTGAACGTGCCGGGCATTCACACGGACACCACCAAGGATGTCCGCACGTACCCGCAGGGCACGCTTGCCGCGCACACCATCGGTTACGTCGGGCAAATCAACGCGGAAGAATTGGCGAAGCAACAAATCAAGGGCTACCGCGAAGGCGACTTGATCGGCAAAGCCGGGTTGGAATTGTGGGGCGAGCAATATCTCGCCGGGCAACGCGGCGGCAAACTCGTCATCCTCGCGCCGAGCGGCGGCATCACCGCGACGCTCGCCAACGTGCCGGCGAAGCAAAGCCAAAACATTTACACGACGCTCGACATTGACGTGCAAGAGATCGCCGAAAAGGCGCTGGGTGCACGCGCGGGCGCGGTCGTCGTGATGGATGTGGCGAACGGGAACGTGCTCGCGCTGGCAAGCCATCCCACCTGGGATCCGAATCGCCTGTCGCAACGCATGACGGCGCAAGAGTTTCGCACGCTGATCAACGATCCCGGCGATCCGCTCGTCAACCGCGCGACGCAGGGCGCGTTTCCGCCCGGCTCGGTGTTCAAGATCGTGTCGTACGCGGCGGCAATCGAAAAGGGCGGGTACACCGCCAACTCGATTTTCAACTGCACCGGGCAATGGGACGGTTTGGGCGCGAATTACAAAAAAGCGTGTTGGATTTTTCCGGTGACGGGCAAGGGGCACGGCAACATTTCGCTGTTCAACGGTCTCGTGCAATCGTGCGACGTGGTGTTTTACAACGTCGGGCAAAAGCTCAATCAGATAGATCGCACGCTGTTGCCGAATTATGCGCGCGCGTTTGGGTTGGGCACGGACACCGGCTTTGAACTTGCCGAATCGCCCGGCATCATTCCCAATCCAAACAGTGGCTCGTGGAGCACAGGCGACGCGGTCAACATGGTGATCGGGCAGGGCGCGATGCTGACGACGCCGCTACAAATTGTGGATATGTTTGCGGCGGTGGCGAACGGTGGCACGCTGTACAAGCCGCGCCTCGTGGCGCGCATCAGCAGTCTGGCGGACGGCAGCGAAAAAACGTTTCCACCGGAAGCGCGCGGCAAATTGCCGATCACCGCGCCGACACTCGCTTCGATCCGCGACGCGCTCAAACGCGTGACGACGGACAAGGACGGGACGGCGACGACCGCGTTCAAAGGATCGAAAATTACCGTCGCCGGCAAAACCGGCACCGCCGAAGTGTTCAAGGAAGGCGAGCCGCACTCGTGGTTCGCCGGCTATGCGCCCGCCGATAACCCCAAGATCGCCATCGTCGTGATCGCGGAGCACGGCGGCGAAGGTTCCAAAACTGCCGCGCCGATTGTGCGCGAGATCGTCGAAAAATATTTTGCGTTGCCGAGCAAGTAAAATCTTGACATTTCCGGCAATAGGCGTAGTATGAATGTGCTCAACCGCGACGTTGTACATTCATTTTAGGAGGTTGCACGATGAAGTTCCTCAAAGCGCTCGTTTTTAGTTTTACCTTGTTGGTTCTGGTGATGACGGCAGTGCCAACTTTTGCGGACAAGCCCGGCACGAACGAAGACCCGTTCGGCGGTTTTCCGCTCGTGGCAATTATCGGCAAGCCGATTTGTCGTAACTGTGAAAACAGCGACGAATATTTTACCGGGCAATCTATGGTGGTGCCGGGCGGCACGCCTAGCCGCAACAGCGGCGATGGCTCGTCGCCGCGCAAAGCGATTAACATCGGCGGCATTTGGGCGGGCAACCCGGCAGAGCCGACCGAACTCGCCAACTGCGCGACCGTCAAAATTCCGGCGGGCAACGCGCGGTGGTTCAAATTGGAAGCGTATGGCGACCGGCGCACGCAAATTTGGCTGGACGACGAATTGAACAGCGCGACCAGTCCCTCTGGCTCGTCGGTGTACGGCGCGGCGAATATGTACATGTGGGGCACTGCGCCCGGTGACGAGTGGCAACGCTACGCGCTCGACGGTTCGATGACCGATAACTTTCTCGAAGGGTTTGTGCTGGCAGTTTTCGATCCGGACAACTTGCGCCCGATGGGCGCGTTTGCGCCGCCCAACGCCGCGATCCTCACCCTCGGCGTGGATAATCGCGGGCGGCTCTTGCTCGGACCGGACGGCATCTCGTTGAAGGATGCGACCGGCGCGGGCATTCACGGCTACGCCACGCACAACGATTATCAGCCCGCACACTTGTTGTGGTATGAAGGGCGTTTTAGCGGTTGGGTCTTTGTCTCTGCCTACAATCAAATGATCTGGGATGGTGTGGCGAGCGTGTGTAGTCAACGCGTGCGCTAGATCAAGCGCGAATCCGTTTGCCGCTGGAGCAAGGTGCGCCTTGTGCCAGCGGCAATTTTTTTCAACCCACCCCCCATTGACAAGCACGCGAATCCCACGTAAAACTCGAAACAAGAATTCTCGCGGCGGGAGGTCAACGATGACTCACGAACAATTGATCGGTGTGTGGAAATTACTCTCGTACGAATTTCGGCTTGCCGATGGCATCTTGATCCGCCCGATGGGGCAGGGTGTGCGCGGCATGTTGATCTACGATGCGCGCGGCTGGATGATGTTGCAGGTCAGCGATCCCGACCGCGCGCCGTTTGCGTCGGGCGATTGGTTACTCGGTACGCCGGCGGAAATTCAAGCGGCGTGGGAAGGGAGTTTTGCGTACTTTGGCACGTTCGAGTTGGACGCGCCACGCGGGATGATCACGCATCACATCACCGGCGCCACGTTCCCGAATTGGATCGGCATCCACCGCGAATTGTTCGTCGAGTGCGCCGACAACCGGTTGACGTTGATGACCCCGCCGATGCCACTCAGCGGCGAACACGCGGTCGGCTATTTAAAGTGGGAACGCGTCTAGCCCCGCGTGCGAATCAAAAAATCAAGGACAAGATGATGGATCCGATCTTGGGCGGTTTGTTCGTTTTTGCGATGCGCTTGACCGATATGTCGCTCGACACATTGCGTTTGCTGTTTATGATGCGCGGGCGCAAATTGTTGTCGGGTTTGATCGGCGCGATTCAAGCTACGGTGTTTATTCTCGCGGTGAGCGCAGTGTTGAGCGGACCGCTGAATGTGTTTAGCGTCATCGGTTACGCGTGCGGTTTTGGCGCGGGCGTCATCCTGGGTATGTTCGCGGAGGAGCGGCTCGCCATCGGCTATTCGTACCTGCGCGTGTACTCGTCTGCGGCGGGGCACGCGATTGCCGAAGCGTTGCGCCAAGGCGGGCACGCCGTCACTGAATTTACAGCGCGCGGCAAGGACGGCAACCTGACCGTCGTCAACTGCGTCGTCGCGCGCCGCAACGCACAATCGGCGCGCGCGATCATTGATCGGATTGACGCGAACGCGTTCGTCACGATTGACGAGGCGCACGCATTGCAACGCGGTTACTTTCGGCATTAAGCACAGCGGCGAGGCGCACCCTGGGTCTCGCGGGGGGAGAGACAATGTGGCGGACGCGGCGGCGAATCATCGCGTTGAGCGTGGCGGGCGTTTTGCTGGTGTTGGCGGGGAGTTACCTGACGTACCGCGAACGCGATAATTTTTTCTGCGTGGCGTGTCACACCCAGCCCGAAACCGAATACCTCGACCGGTATCTCCGCGCGGCGCAAAAGCAAACCACTGCAGACTTGGCGGCGTTTCATTATCGCCAGGCGCAAACGCTCTGCATTGATTGTCACGGCGGCGAAGGCGTGGCGGGGCGCGCGCTCGTCGAATTGTTCGCGGCGCGCAACGCGTCCAAGTTCTTCACCGGAATTGCCCGTCAGCCGGCAGTGATCGAACTGCCGTTGCAAAACGAGGCGTGCCTCAAATGCCACGCCCCAGCGATGCGTAAACTCGGATTTGAAAATCACATGCACAATAAGCCGTTCATCGAACCCGAACGCGTGCCATTCATTCGTTGCTCCGATTGTCACGTCAGTCATCGGCTGGGCGACGAACGCACGGCGTTCCAGTTCCGCGACGCCATCCTGCCCAAGTGCGAGTACTGCCACGCGACGGTGGGCAAGGGACCCCGAGGACTTGTGCCGTGATGCAACGCGTCCCCAATTTTCAGCACACCGCCGGCAACCATTGCGGTTCGACCGCGATGCGCGACCTGTTGCATCATGCCGGCTTGCCGTTGAGCGAGGCGATGTGTTTCGGTTTGGGCAGTGGTTTGAGTTTTCATTATTTTCCCGATACAACTGCCGGCACGGCGACGCATTTTTTTCACGGGCGCGGCGGTACGCTCGAACGCGATCTGTGCATCCACCTCGCGCTCGCTTTCGCGCAGGGCACGGATGACGACGACGCGCACGCGTGGCAAGCCGCGCGCGCCTGGGTGGACGCCGGCACGCCGGTGTTGCTCTACGTCGAATTGCGCGATTTGCCGTACTATAACACGCGCACACCGTTTCCGGGGCATCGGGTTGTGCTTGCCGGGTACGACGCCGAGCGGGAACTGGGCTTGCTCGCCGATAACGCGTTTGCCGAGTTGCAACCGGTTACGCTCGCGGCGTTGCGCCAAGCGCGCCATTCGCTTTCCACGTCCGCGCTGTTTCCGCTGCGGAACGATTGGCTGGTGATCCAGCCCACGCCGCAACCGACGCCGCTTGCCGAGGCGATCCGCATCGCGTTGCGCGCCAATGCGCGCGCGCTACTCGAACCGGACGCGCCGTTGCAAGGCGTGGCGGCGATGCGCTGGCTCGCCGAAGATTTTAGCGCTTGGGGCGACGCGTCCGACTGGGAATGGTGCGCGCGCCTCGCGTACCAGTTGATCGAAAAGCGTGGCACCGGCGGCGGGATGTTTCGCAAAATGTACGCGGCATACCTGCGCGAAGCCGAAATGCTTGTGCCGGCGCTGCGCGCCGCGCGACTTGCAGAGACGCTGGCAGAAATCGCCGACGCGTGGACGGGATTGGCGATGATCCTCAAACGCATTTCGGAAGACAAGGAACGCGCGGGATTTGCGGAGGCGGGACGCGCGCTCGCGCAACTCGGCGCGCGTGAAGAAGATTTTTGGACGACGATCAAAAATCTGCCAGGTCTCTAACGACCTGGCAGATTTTTTTACTTGCTCTTGACGCCAACGCTGTCCACGATTTGTTTGAGCGTCGCGCTCTGTTTCTCCGCGTCTGCTTTGGGCACAGCGACTTGGGCGATGCACACGTACCCGCGCGCCGGCTTGGCGATCCAAAACGCGGACGTTTTGAATGTGGCTATCGCCGTGTCATAGTACAGCAAAGTCGCGCTGTCCTCGATCATTTTCACCGGCTTGGCTAATTTTTTGACGCTCGTTTTGTACGCGCTCCAGTCGCTCGTGTTTTTTTCGTACTTGTGCGCGCTGAGACTGGCGAAAATTTTTGCGCTCGCATCCTCCGCCTTGCCTGGTTCCGTCACTTTGAAACTCGGCGGCACGGCGAATTGGCATAGCCCTTGCGGTTCGGCGATCACTTGCCAGCCCGGCGGCGTGACCGGTGGCACGGGCGTTGCCTCATCGCACGCCACCAGCAAAAACAACACACACAATCCAAAAAATAATCGTCGCATGACTTCCTCGGTTATGGAATTTTGGTCGCCGTTGCGGTCGGCGTAGAGGTCGCGGTTGCCGGTACAACCGTCGCTGTGCTCGTGCGCGTTGCCGTGGCGGTTGTGGTCGCGGCGGGTGTCGTCGGCGTGCGCGTCGGCGAGGCAGTGACGCTCGCGGTTGCCGGCGCAACCGTTGCCGTGCTCGTGCGCGTGGGCGACGCGGTGACGCTTGCGGTTGTCGGTGTGCTCGTGCGCGTGGGCGACGCGGTGACGCTTGCGGTTGTCGGCGTGCTCGTCGTGGTGCGCGTAGTCGTGGCAGTCGCGCGCGTCGGCGTGCGCGTGATGGTTGCCGGCACATTCGTTGGCGTAGGCGGCGGCGGCAAAGTGGGCGATGCCGGTTTACTGCCGACCCACACGCGCACGCGTCCGCCGTAACTTGTGCCGGTGCGATCCGTCATCGCCAGGCGGAGCGTGTACGCGCCCGCCGGATAACGCGTCACGTCCCAGGTTGCCAGCGCGGTATCCTTGACCGGCGCGGTGCCGGTTGCCAGCAAAACCCAGTCTTGCGGATCGGCGCCAAAGCCGAACTGCACCGTGTAGCGATCCAGGTTTTGCATTTGCACCGTGCCTAAAATTTGCGTCTTGCCGGCGATCACATCGCCATCGCGCGGCGAGGTAATCGCCATAAACGGTTTCGGTTCCGGCGTAGGTGTGGGCCCGGCAGGCAAGGGACAATTCGGGCTTTGCTCGGTCGGCGGTTGCGGAATGTTGTGATCCAGCGCCCACTGACGCGCTTCCGGTGGATAGACAGTGAAGATTTTTTCTTCGACGAGATCGAGGCACAAATCACTGCCGAGCAAACCGTTCGTGCGATCCAGTTTGATTTTTTGCCACACCGTGTCGGGTTGTGTGGGCGCTTGCTCCGCGAGAAAAATTTCGCTATGGCGATGATCGGGCGGGCAATATTCCGTCGGCAACAAACCGGATTCGTCGCAGACTTCGACGCGCACCATCCCCACCGGCACGAAGAAATCTTGGACGGGACGCCCCGCCAGCACGCGCTCCATAAAATTGTGCCACAACGGGCCTGCGCCGGTGACGCCGCTGATGTGTTCCATCTCCGAATTGTTGGCGTTGCCGACCCAAACCCCCGTGACGATTTCCGGTGTAAAGCCAATCGTCCAGTTGTCGCGCCAATCGTTCGTCGTGCCGGTTTTCGCGGCGGCGGGCCGCGACAAGCGCAAAACACTTTGCGCGCCAAATGCCGGCGCGCGCGCGTTCGCATCGCTCAAGATGCTGGTGATTTGATACGCGTGCCGCGCGTCTACAACCTGGGTGCCTTTCGGCGGGTTCGCTTTGAGATCGATCAACACTTTGCCGTCGGGCGCAGAAATTTTCAGGAACGGCGTCGACGGCACGCGTGCGCCGTTGTTGGCGAACGTCGCATACGCGCTCGTCAATTCGAGCAGTTTCACATCGCCGCCGCCCAGCGTCAACGCCAAGCCATAGTATTTCGGATCCTTGAACGTCGTGATGCCGAGTTTCTTCGCCGTGTCAATCATCGTCGTGACGGTGACAAACTGCAACGCCTTGACCGCCGGAATGTTGAACGATGACGCCAGCGCAGTGCGGACGTTCACCAAGCCGTGCTCGCGTTGATCGTAATTTTCCGGGATGTACGTGGGCTGACCTGGGATCGGGAATTCGGTTTTCACGTCGGCGATCACCGTTGCGGGCGTCCATCCTTTTTGAAACGCGGCAATGTACGTGATCGGCTTGATGGACGAGCCGGGTTGGCGCAAGCGCACCGCCACGTTCACCTGCCCGTCAATCTTCTTGTCGAAAAAATCTACGCTACCCAGCATCGCCAAGATTTCGCCGGTTTTCGGTTCGAGCGCGACGAGCGCGGCGTTCGTCACGTTCTTGCCCCGCAAACTGTCAATCTGTTTGCGCGCTTCTTCCTCGGCGATTTTTTGCAATTTCAGATCGAGCGTCGTCGTCACTTGCAAGCCGCCCTTGTAGACAACTTCGGGACCGAATTGCTCTTCGAGCAGTTCGCGCACGTACACGACGAAATGCGGCGCGCGGATACTGATGCCTTGATCGCACCGCTTGTCGAACGCTTCGGCTTTGAGCGTTTTGGCGGACTCGACGAGCGCGGCGGTGGCTTGTTGCGCCGAGATGTAATTTGCCGTGACCATTGCTTCGAGCACGATGCGTTGTCGCTCCAATGCGGCGTCAGGATCGAGGCACGGGTCCCACAACGCCGGCGCTTGCGGCAAGCCGGCGAGCAGGGACGCTTCCGCCAGCGTCAAGTCTTCGACGCGTTTGTTAAAGTACGCTTCGGACGCGGCTTCGATGCCATACGCCAGGTTGCCGTACGGAATGGTGTTGAGATAATATTCGAGGATTTGATCTTTCGAGTACCGGCGCGTCACTTCGACGGCGAGCACGGCTTCGCGGATTTTGCGCTGAATCGTCGGGTCGGGCGTGATCAGCGTGTTGCGGACGAGTTGCTGGGTGATCGTGCTACCGCCGCCGCCGACCGGTTTACCGTACCGCGCGTAATAGTACACCGCGCGCGCAATGCCGCGAAAATCTACGCCGACGTTGGTGTAGAAACTGGGGTCTTCAGTTGCAATTGTCGCTTGCTTGAGCACAGCGGGGATGCGGGCGACGGAGACGAGCGTGCGGCGGCCGCCTTGGGCGTCGAACATTTCAAAGAGGAGTTCGCCGTTGCGATCAAAAATTTTGGTGGATTGCGCCGGCGTCAACCCGGCGAGGCGGTCGGGCGAGGGGAGCGATTGCGCGATGTATCCGTACGCGCCGAGCGCCCCGACGACGATCAGGCAGGCGACGATGCTAGCGGTGACTAGCATGATCGGCACGTTGCGCGCAAACGCGCCCCAGGCACCGCGCCAATCGGTGCGGCGTGGTGGCGGTGGCGGGGGCGGGGGAGCGGGCGGCGGGGCGGGGGGCGGTGTGGGCTTTGCCGGCGAGCGGCGCACCGGCACAGTGGGCGCAAGTGGGCGCGCACCATCTTTTTCTGGCGGGCGTGAAACCGGCACGGTCGCGGGCAACGTAGGCGGAACCGATTTTTCCGGCTTGCGCTCGCCGCGCGGCGGTTGCGCCGGCAGAGTGGGAGGTAGTGAGTTCACAGAAAATAATCCATTCGAAACAAGGCAGGGTGGACAGCCGAATCAAGGCGGAGCGCTGTCCACTGTTCAGACGCCGCGCGCGCGCAAAACGTTCCGCGCGGAAATGCTAACGCCGCAAAATTTCGGCGGCGATTTGTTGCAACTTGACGAACGGATCGTGCGCGGATTTGGTTTTCAGATCCGGCAAGCGCCAATGAATTTCAAGGTTGGGCAAATCGCGGTGTACCGAAATGCGCGCGAGTGTGCCGTCGAGGTGCGTCGCCAAGTTCACGAGGCGCGGAATCAAAGTGGGGTCGGCTTTCGCCGAGTGGTAGGCGCGCAGGGTCGGATTCGCCGGTAGATCGAATTGCGTCCACTGCTTGTTCTTCAGATCGCGTTCGCTTTGGTGTGTCGTCCACGCGGTGGGGTCGAAGATTTCCAGTTCAAAGCCGGGCGCGGCGATGAGTTGCGCGCGAAAGATCATCAAGTCGCGGCGCCCGCGCAATCGCGACCACCACCAGAGGAGGAGAATGTCGCGCGGCTCGAACACGACCAAGGTTTCGGCGTTGCGAAAGGGCGCGTTCGCTTTGGCGATCTTGAGTTCGAGCACTGAGGAACCCAGCCAGCGATAGGTGGTGCGCTCGCCAATCAACGGCAAGCCCTCCGTAAGCCAGCGCAAAACCTGGTCGCCCTTGCGGACATTCCATTGGGTGCCCAGCGCAAACGATCCCAACACAGCCACTGCAATCGTCATCACGACTGGCAGCAAGAATTCTTCCGGCATGCCCTCCATCCTTTCGACCTGCGAGGCGATTATAGCACGCGCCCAATGCTTTGACAAGCATCAACCCCAATGCTATAATGAATTTGGCACAGCATTTTCCACGGATGAGGTGAGCGTCTCTTGGATTGGAAGCAACTGGCTCAAGCCGCGCGCGAATTTTTCTACGGGATGACGGCGTACGAATTCGAGGAACACGCGCTGGAAATGCGCGGTGCGATGGAGACGTTGTTTATGGCGGTTACGTTTGGGGATATGCTGGGTCTGCCGATCATTCCGCCGTACTATTCCCTGCGCCTGTTACCCTTCGTCGTGCCGAGCATCAAAACGTGGAAGCGGCGCGTCTCCCGCGAGCGTGAATTTTCCGATGATCACGAATTTGATTTGCACGGCGTATAAGAACTCATTTTTCGCAAAGGAGTGAAAGATGCCAGACGAAACACCCAAGCAAGCAAAACGGGGCGGGCTGGGCGGTTTGCTCGACAATTTCAAAGAAGTCATGTATGGCATGGCGGCGCATGACATGAGCCGTTACGCCATCCGCACGCGCGCCTCGATGGAGCACTTGTTCATCCTGATCACGATGGGCGATTTGATCGGCGTGCCCATTTTGCCCCCGTACTATTCTCTGCGTTTGTTGCCGTATGTGGTGCCGAATATCGCCACCTGGAAGCGCAGGATGTTGCGCGAAAAAGACGTGAGCGATGCAATGTTCTAGAACGTAAAACGTAAAATTGGAGTTTACGTTTTATGCATTCCGTTTTATTTTTGGAGTGATCATGTCTCTCAAAGAAGTTTTTGAAAAAAATCCCAACCGCAGGTACATTATGTTCGGCGGAAAAGGTGGGCTAGGCAAAACCACGTTTTCCGCCGCCACCGCGTACTGGCTCGCTTCACAGGGCAAAAAGGTGCTGGTGTTTTCCGTAGACCCGCAGGCGAGTCTGACCGACATTTTCCAAAAAGATATTTTCGGCAAAGGCGCAGTGCCGATTATGCAAAACCTGTGGGCGCAAGAAATTGACGCCGACAGTCACATCAAAGCGTACCAAAACGAAATCCGCAAAAAGATTCTCGATATGTACGGCTTTGACGCGGTGCCGGAAGAAATCGAAGATTACATCCAAGCGGCGTCCGCCGAGCCGGCGATGGAAGAATCTGCCATCTTTGACGCGGTGGTGGATATCGTCGTCAAGGGCGATTACGACTATTACATTTACGATCTCGTGCCGCTGGGACACGCGTTGTACTATCTCTCGATGGCGAAGGTGTACGACGAGTGGATCAACAAGATCACGAAATTGCGCGAAGAGATGCGCGAGTACGAAACAATGGTTTCCAAGATCAAGCGGCAAAAGGAAACGGACGAGGACAAGATCCTTACGGAATTGCAATACATCAAGGGGCGCATCAATGCCTCGTCCTCGATTCTGACGGACAAGGAAAAAACGGCGTTCTTCTTCGTCGTCGTGCCGGAAGAAATGATCATCCTCGACACGCAAAAAGCGGCGGAGCTATTCGCCAAGTTCGATGTGCCGATTGCCGGTTACGTCGTCAACCGGGTTTTGCCGCCGGAACTGCGTACGCAAACGGTGCCGGCGTATCTGCAAAATCGCTTGCAAATGCAAAGCGCGTACATTGACAAGATTCACACGACGCTCGGCAACCAGGTGCTGGGGATGGTGCCGGAAATGGAGCGCGACGTGACTGGCTTGGCGATGATCGAAAAACTCGCCAAGATTATGTACGGGTAAAGGGAGCGACAAAATGGCTGGCATTGAAAAATCTATGGTGCAATATCTGCAAGACCGCCCCAAACTGAAATTCATTTTCTTCGGTGGCAAGGGCGGCGTGGGCAAAACGGTGATGGCGGGCGTGACCGCGATGTATTTTGCCAAGCAAGGCAGAAAGACAATTCTGGCTTCTACCAACCCGGTGCATAGCTTGTCCGGCTTGTTGACCCAAAACGTCTTTGGGCAACCAACCGCGGTGACCAACGTGCCCAACTTGTGGGCATACGAAATTGACACGAAAGACACTATCGAACGTTCCAAGGTGGACATCAAGAACAAGATTCAATGGTTTTTGAAATTCGCGGAAATTTCGACGCAAGCCGATCAGTTTGTCGAATCGGCGACGATGAACCCGGCGTTTGAAGAATCCGCCATGTTTGAAAACATGATTGACTTGATGTTCAAGGACGAGTACGACGTGTACGTCTTCGACACCGCGCCGACGGCGAACGCGCGCCGCTTGCTCGGGATGAGCAAGGTGTACTCGCTGTGGGTCAACAAGATGATGAAATCGCGCGAGGAAGCCAAGAGTCTGCGCGAACTGCTTTCGTTCACCAAGAAGAAGGAAGAAGACCCGCTGATGGATTATCTCATCGGTTTCCGCGACCGCATGGCGCACGCGCAGAAACTTTTGACGGACAAGGAATTGACGTCGTTCTTCTTCGTGACGTTGCCGGAAGCGTTGCCGATTGCGGTGATCAAACGCTTTATCAACTGGTTCCACGAATTCGGGATTCCGGTCGGCGGCGTGCTCGTCAACATGGTGATCCAAAAAGATCAGGTCAAGGATTCGTCGCCGGAATTTGTCCGCAATCGCGTGGCGATGCAAGATTCGTACATGGATCAAATCTGGAAGGATTTTGAAGGCGGCGTGCGCGCGGTGATTCCGTTGTTGGACAATGAGGTGCGCGGCACCGAGTCGCTGGATCATTTCGTCAAGAATGTGTTTGTGTAACCGACGCGAATGATAAAACGGGAGGTTGGAGGCGTGAGATACTCCAACCTCTTTTGTTCTAAAGCGTAAGTTGTAAAACGTAAAGCGTAAAGCGAATGATGGAAGCATACTGCGTCAAATGTAAAGCCAAGCGCGAAATGCAAAACGCACAGCCCTTGTTTAACGCGCGCGGCGCGGCGTACACCAAAGGCGTTTGCGTCGTGTGCGGCACAAACGTGATGCGGCTCGGTGCGACCGACGCGCATGCCACGCTGGACCGCGCCGCGCTCGTGGCGCGCGCGAAAGAGAGTGGGAGACAAGGAGACGGGGAGACAGGGAGACAAAAACCCCAAGCCCCAAAATCCAAATCCATAACCAATCCCAAACCGAAAATCGAAAATCGAAAATCGGAAATCGGCAGACTCGTCATCGTCGAATCGCCGACCAAAGCGCGCACGGTCGGCAAATTTCTTGGCGGCGGGTACCGTGTGCGCGCGTCCGTCGGGCACATCCGCGATTTACCAGAACGGCAAATGGGCGTAGACCTCGAACACGATTTTCGCCCGCACTATGTCATCGCGTCGAAGAAAAAAGAGGTTGTCAAGGAACTGAAGGAACTGGCGGACGGCGCGGCGGAGATTTTTCTGGCGACCGATCCCGACCGCGAAGGCGAAGCCATCTCGTGGCATCTTGCCGCCGCGCTTGCCGAGGCGCTCGCCGGCAAACCGGTGCGCCGCGTCGAGTTTCACGAAATCACGCGCGAAGCGATTGAGCGCGCGTTCGCGCACCCGCGCGACATCAACCAGCCGCTCGTGGATGCGCAACAAGCGCGCCGCGTGTTGGATCGGATCGTCGGCTACACAATCAGTCCCTTGCTTCGCAAAAAAATCAACACGAAGAATTTGAGCGCGGGGCGCGTGCAATCCGTCGCCGTACGGCTCGTCGTCGAACGCGAGCGCGCGATTCAGACATTCGTGCCGGTCGAGTACTGGAGCATCGAGGCGGAGCTGGCGAAACAGTCAACAGTCAACAGTCAACAGTCAGCAGACAAACTACCCAACTACCCAACTACCCAACTACCTAACCAACAAACTTTCCGCGCGAAACTGATCAAGATCGGCGACCAAGATTTCGAGTGTCACACTGGCGCGGACGCGCTCGCGTTGAAAGCGACGCTGGAGCAATGCGCGTACACCGTGCTGGAGGTGCGGCGCAAGGACGAACGCCGCAACCCCGCCGCGCCGTTCATCACTTCGACCTTGCAACAAGAGGCATCGCGCAAATTGGGTTTCAACGCCAAGCGGACGATGGCGGTGGCGCAACAGTTGTATGAAGGGGTGAATGTCGGCGAAGGGAGCGTTGGCTTGATCACGTACATGCGAACGGATTCGACGAACATTGCGGAGAGCGCGGGCAAAGAGGCATGGGCGTACATCAAGCAAAAATTTGGCGAAAACTTTTTGCCGCCGACGCCGCGCGTCTACAAGAAAAAAGTGGCAGGCGCGCAAGAGGCGCACGAGGCGATTCGTCCAACGAGTGTGTACCGCGAGCCGAACGCGATCCGGGATTATCTCGACGCGGATCAGTTTCGGCTGTACGATTTGATCTGGAAACGGTTTGTCGCGTCGCAAATGGCGAGCGCGGTTTTCGATACGACGGCGGTGGATATTGGCGCGAACAGTCAGCAGTCAGCAGTGAACAGTTCGCCCCTCGCCACTCGTCCCCCACTCTCCCCCTCCCCCACTCCCCCACTCACTTTTCTTTTTCGTGCGAACGGATCGGTTTTGAAATTTGCCGGCTTTCTCGCGGTGTATCGAGAAGGCAAGGATGATGCGGCGGAGGATGACGAAGGCAATCGTCCGTTGCCGCCGCTTGCGCCGCGCGAGCCGCTCGACCTGCGCGGCATTTTTCCCGAGCAACATTTTACGCAACCGCCGCCGCGGTTTACCGAAGCCACGCTGATCAAGGCGCTGGAAGAGCACGGCATCGGTCGCCCTTCGACCTATGCGCCGATCATGGGCACGATTCAGGAACGCGGGTACGTCGAGCGGCAGGCGGACAAACGCTTAAAGCCGACCGACCTGGGTTTCATCGTCAACGATCTGTTGGTCAAACATTTCGCGCAGGAGGTGGATGTGCAATTCACCGCGCAGATGGAATCGCGGTTCGATCAGATCGCGGACGGCGCGGCAAACTGGGTGCAGGTCTTGCGCGATTTCTACGCGCCGTTCAAGCAAACGTTGGAGCGCGCCGCCGCCGAAATGCCGGCGGTGACGTTGCCGGTCGAAACGACGAGCGAGGTGTGCGACAAGTGCGGCGCGCCGATGGTCGTCAAGCGTGGGCGGTTCGGCAAATTTTTGGCGTGCGCGAAATTTCCGGCGTGCCGCAACACGCGCACCATTTCGGCGAGCGGCGGGAGCGCGCACACCGGCGTCACGTGCCCGGACTGTCAGCAAGGCGCGATCATCGAACGCAAAAGCAAAAAGGGGCGCATCTTTTTTTCGTGCAACCGCTATCCCGATTGCAAATTTGCGCTGTGGGACAAGCCGATCAAAACGCCGTGTCCGCGCTGCGGCAAACTGCTCACGCTGAAAGGTAAAGCCGGCGTCAAGTGCACCCAATGCGATTACACGAGCGGGACAATGCCCGAATAAAAAAACTCCCAGGTTTTTCAACCTGGGAGTTTTTTGTGCGCGTGAATTATTCGAGGATGTTGATATTGTCGCCTTCGATGTGCAGGCGCGTGGTGAGCGGTTTGTCGGTAATGTTCCACACTTTGATAAAGTAGGTGCCTGGCACGCCGAAACTGCCGATCCACACCATATCGTTCGAGGTGCATTTGCCGGCGTCGCAGACGATTGTCGGCGGCATCCCGCGCCCGATGAATTTGTTATCGGTAAAGTTGATCGCTTGTTCGGGTGTAAAGATTGTAAATTCCAAGCCCCACGCTTTGGCGTTCGCCAACGCGATAAAGATGCGCGACTTGTCTCCGCCGTAATCAAACTTGTACCATGCGTCGTACCCGGGATAAAAAGTTTGATCGCGATTGTCGGGCACGTAGATCGCCGTGTACGGTGAGTCGTTCGCCACTTTGGGCAACGGCGTGGGCGAGGGTGTAGGCGCGGTGACGACAACGGGCGGTGGGGGCGGGGGCGGCGGGGGCACCGGCGCAACCGCGACCGGCGCGGTCGTCGTGGTCGTGGTGGTCGTCGTGATGGCTGGCGCAACGCCGAGCGCGCTTTGGACGGGCGTTGGCACCGGCGTCGGGCTGGGTTCCGCCGGCGTGATGCCGTGCGTGACGCCCGTGCCGGTCGCAGTCAGCGAGAAGGATTTCCAAACGGGATTCGGATTCATCAGGCGCACAAAGAACGTGCCGCCAAATGAGAACGAA
>CAIKBD010000144.1 GCA_903825565.1 uncultured Anaerolineales bacterium
CCGTCCAAAATGTACGAGCCGCTCGTCGGCGTGTCGAGGCAACCGATAATGTTCATCAACGTAGATTTGCCGGAACCGGAAGGACCGGTGATCGCCACCATTTCGCCTTGCGCGACTTGGAGCGACACGCCGTTGAGCGCGGGCACTTGAACTTCGCCCATCGTGTAGATTTTTTTTACGTTTTCGATTTCGATGACTGCCATCGTTAGCGTCCTATCAATACCGCGCCGGGACCCATCCCGCCGCCGGTGGCGCGCGTCGTCGTTGTGTTCAGCGTCACCACGTCGCCCTCCTGCAACCCGCTGGTAATTTCGGCGGAGGTTTCGTTCGTCAAACCGACGGTGACGGGCACGGGGATGCTTTGCCCTTTGTACTGCACCGTGACGGTGCGTTGATTGCCCTGGGTGCGAATCGCGCGCGCGGGCACGAGCAGCACATTGTCGCGCTGTTCGACGGTGATCGCCAGGTTCGCCGTCATCCCCGGTTTCACCATGCCGTCGTTGTTGCTGACGACCGCTGTGACCGGATAGTTGACCACGCCTTGCGTGATCGTCGCCACGGGTCCAATGGCGATGATGCGCGCGTTATACGTCTTGCCCGGCAACGCATCCATCGTCATTTGCGCGGCTTGCCCCACTTTGATCTTGGCGACATCCACTTCGGCAATCGTCACTTTAACTTGGAGCGTGGCGAGATCAACCACCGTGACGGCGGTGCCGGTGCCGGCGGAATCGCCCACGCTGAACGCGACGGTGGACACGATGCCGTCAAACGGCGCGGTGATGCGCGCTTTTTCGAGATTGCGCTGCGCTTGTTCGAGCGCGACCTGGTCTTTTTCGACAGCGGCTTGCGCGGTGCGTAATTGCGTGTCGAGATTTTTCTGCGCTTGTTCGAGCGCGATTTGATCCTTGTCCAACTGCGCTTGCGCGGACTTGAGCACGCTGTCGTTGATTGTTGCGGCGGTGAGGTTATAATTGGCGAGCGCGGATTGATACTCGATGGTCGCGTTTTGCAAATTGGTCGCCTCGGTCGTCAAGCCCACATCGCCACGCCAGGCAATTCGATTATACGCGCCCTGCGCTTGTTGCAACGCAACCGTTGCCTTGTCGAGTTGCGCTTTGGCAACGACAAGTTGATTCGGGTTTTGCGTATTCTTGGCTTTTGCCGCATCGAGGTTCGCTTGCGAACTGGCGAGCCCGGATTGCGCGTTTCGCAACGCAAATTGTAAATTCGCCTTAGTCTGATCGAGACTGGCTTGCGAACTGGCGAGGTTGGTCTTGGCAGTCTTGAGCGATAATTCCAAATCCGTCATGTCGAGTTCGAGAAGCGTTTGATTCTTTTTGACGAGATCGCCGACCTGCACGTTGACTTTGGCGACGCGCCCGGTGGTTTGGAAAGCGAGCGTCGCTTCTTCCGGCGTTGCCACGTTACCCGCTGCGCTCACCGTGGCGACGAGGGTGCCGCGTTGCACGTTGGAGGTTTGCGCGCGCACCGTCGGCGCGGCGCTGGCAGTCATCTGTCGAATTCCAAAAAAACCGGCAATCGCAATCATCACGAGGACGACGCTGCCGATCACGAGCCAATTGCGTTTCATACCTTCTCCCTAACCGCGCCGAAAGATTTCCGCGCGGACATTATAATCCAGATGGGGTTGGCGTCAAAGCCGGATGCTCGATCACGCGGATCAATTTGGCGTTGATTTGCCCTTCGGCGTTGGGCGCACCGATGACCAGGATGTAATTGCCCACCTTGAGATCGGGCAAGACAAGTTTGGCGCCTTTTTGTTGCAAGCCGCGTTCGACGCGCGTTTCTTTCGTGACGATCACGGTTTGCGTGGTGCCGTCGCGGGCTTGCACGATCAACTGGTCTTTCTCGATTTGGATGATTTCGCCAACGGCGCCGTGTCCGTTTAGTAACAGCGAGTTTTGCGCCGGCAGTGGTGTGCCCCCGCGCCAAGGGCGTACACTTCCGCGTCCGAGGAAAAAGCCCGCGCCGAACACCAGCGCGAGCAAGACAAAGCCGCCTAGCGCGAATCCCAGGTATCGCCAGGCGGTTCGACGTGTGCTCAAGTTGTTCACATTATTACTCCTGCGGATTAAAAGTGAATGAGAATTGGATAAAACGCCAATCCTAGAATCCTTCCGGGCGTGGCGTGCGCGGGCGCAACGTGTCTACCAATTGTTGCGCCAACACCAGCGCGGTGATGAGCGCAAAGCCGGTCAGCGTAATTTCCGAAAAGGGCAAGGTCTCGCACAGCGCGAGGATTGCATCCCACGAATAGAGTGATACCAAGCCGGGATCGTTGGTGTAAAGCGTGAAGAAGTCGAGCACGCCATTTTCTTGAAACGCGACGATCATTTCCAGCGCAAACCACAACACGAGCAAGAATGAAAACACCATCGCGCTGGCGATCAACGGCACGCGCGTGCGACGAATTTGCTCCTGCGTCAGGTATTGTTCCACATGCGTGGAAATCCGCGCGGCAAGGTCTGCAGGTGCGGCTTGGCGCGTGAGGGCGCGGAGCGATGCGGTGAGGCGCGTGTGGCGTGTCGCCTGCGCGCGACAGGAATCGCACGCGGCTACATGCGCGTCCACGGCCGCGCGCCGTGTGGCGGGTACCTCTTGCTCGGCGTACTGTTCAATTTCCAGCGGGGTTAAATGTGGAATGTCCATTCTCCAACCTCCAACCTCTAATCCCTTTTTTCCAAGCGTGAGCGTATCTGTTGTTTGGCGCGGCGCAAACGCGTGCGGACGGTGTTGAGCGGCAGACTCGTCGCTTGCGCGATTTCCTCGTAGGAAAATTCTTCGGCGTAGCGCAAGATGATTACCGTTTGATAGAGCGCGGGCAAAGCGTCTAGGGCGGCATGGAGTTGCGCGCGCAATTCTTCATCCACGAGGCGTTCCCACAACGGCGGCGCATCGTCGGCGAAGGTTTCGACCGGCGCGGGGTCGTCGCCGAGATCGGCAAAGCGGAGCGGCTTTTTTTTGCGCCCGATGTCGCGGCACAGGTTGACGGCGATGCGAAAGATGTACGGCTTGAACGGAATGTCCAGCCGCAAGCGGTCGAGCGCGGTGACGATCCGCAAAAAAGTTTCCTGCGTCACATTTTCCGCTTCGGCGGGATCGCGCAGCAAACGGTACGCGAGATTATAGATGGGCGGCGTGTATCGTTCGACTAGCTCGCGAAAAGCGCCGGCATCGCCTTGTTTAAATTGGGTGAGCAAAAATTCGTCGGACAGTGACATAGCAGTTCGCGCAATTCCCTGTTTATTGACACGCAGAGTTGGGCAAAAAGTTTCGCGTTTAGGGGCGCAAGGTTTGATCGAAAAAATCGCCGATGAGTTGTGACATTTCCTCGCGCGATGGCACAAGCGGCGGGGTGCTCGGCGGAAAACAATGCGCGGCGTTTTGCACGACGACGAGTTGCGCCGGCACGCCCACATTGTTTAGGTGTTGCAGTAACGTTTCCGATTGCTTGATGGAGATGACCGGATCCTTGTCGCCGGCGAAAAGCAAAAACGGCGGATCGTCGCGGGAGACGTAGGTGATGGGGCTGGCTTTGATCAGTACCGGGTTGATGTTCGTGGTGACGCCGAACACGCGCGCCAGCATGTCCGCGCGCGTAGTGATGTCGTACAACGTGAGATCGCCCGGCGCCGCCATCGGCACGGCGGCTTGGATGCGGCTGGAATAGGCGCGGTACTCGCCGATATCGTCGTAGCCGGCTTGCGGATCAGTGACGCCCAGCATCGAAACGAGATGCCCGCCGGCACTGCACCCCCACGCGCCGATGCGTTGCGGATCGAGCCGATACTGCGCGGCGTGCGCGCGCAAAAATCGCACCGCGCATTTCACGTCTTGGAGTTGCGCCGGGAATTTGGATTTGGGCGCGAACCGGTAATTGACTGCGGCAACGGCGTACCCGCGCGCGAGTAATTCGGGAATGTCGCTTGCCGTTTCGCTCGCGGTCTTGTCGCCGCCGCTCCACGATCCGCCGTGAACGTTGACGACGACCGGTGACAGTGCGGCGCTCGTTCTTTTCGACAGATACAGATCGAGTTTGAGCGCCGTGTCATCCTGGGTGCAGTACGTTACATCCCGTTCCACCTGCGCGAGTTGTTCGAGCGCCGGCAACGGCGTGCGCGTGGGACGAGGCGTGCGGCTGGCGTGCGGTGTGGGCGTCGCCGCGCGCGCCGTTGGGGTTGCTGTGCCGGTTGGCATCGCGTCGGGTGGCTTGCACGCAACGCCGAAAACGAGTAGAATGATAACGAGACCGGACAACAAAACGAATTTGATCATGCGATTTCCTTTGGCTTGATACGCCAGCGCGGGTAATAAACGGGGGCGATTATAACACACGCCGGCGCGAAAGGAAATACGACTGGTCTTTGACTGTGCTCTGACCGGTTTTGGACTTGTTGGTGATATTTTGAACACGATAACAATTTCTTATGGGAGGAACCATAATGAGTAGCATTGCTGCTCCGGTGGTGGAGCAGAAAACATCCGTCAAGGCAGGCGGCAAATGGAAATTTCTCATCGGCGGCTTGATTATTCTCGGCGTCATTGCGTATGTGACGATTACGACGTTTGATTCGACCGCCGTTTACTATTTGACGCTGAAAGAACTCAACGCGCAACGCGGTTCGGTGATCAACCAACCCATCCGCGTCAATGCGCCGCTCGACAAGTCGTCCATTCAGTTCGACGACAAGTCCCTCACATTAAAATTCAACTTGGTCGAGGGCAAATTCGTACAGCCGGTCGTCTACAAAGGCGTGGTGCCCGACACGATGGACAAGGGCGAGAGCGTGGTCGCCGAAGGCAAACTCGGCGCGGATGGCGTGTTCTACGCCTCGACGATTCTCGTCAAGTGTCCCAGTAAGTACGAATCCGAAGCCCCCGGATCCGCATCTCAATAACCTCAACTGGTGAGAGCCGCGCGCCGCGCGCCGCGCGCCGGGCGGCTCTATCTGCTTGCCAGTTTGACGGCTAATGAAGGAGACGAAGCTATGGCAGACTTCGCACTGGCCGACCTCGGCTACGCGTCCCTGCTTCTCAGTTTAATTCTCGCGCTGTACGCGGCTGGCGCATCCATCTATGCCGCGCGGCGCAATCGCCTCGAAGTGTTCGCCAGCGCGCGCAACGCCATGTTCGCCACCGCCGCGTTGACGACGCTCGCCGTCGGTGTGCTCGAATGGGCGTTGATCACGCACCAGTTCCGCATCGAGTACGTCGCGCTCCAAACGAATCGCGCGCAACCGTTGCTTTACAACGTCTCGGCGTTGTGGGGCGGGCAAGAGGGCTCGCTCTTGTTTTGGGCGTGGCTCTTGGCAATCTTTACGGCGGTGGTCTTGGTTCAGAACCGCGATAAGAATCAAGAGTTGATTCCGTACGTCATCACCGGGCTTGCCGTTTCGCAAGCGTTCTTCCTCGCGCTGATGACGGTTGTGGTTGATCCCGCCCAGACTGGCTTTTTCATCTTGCTCCCCTTTATGCCGCACGGCGCAGAGGCGCTCGTCGGCAATCCGTTCCGCACGCTCGACTTTACGCCGCGCGACGGCAACGGCTTGAACCCCTTGTTGCAAAATCCCGGCATGTTCATCCACCCGATCACGCAATACCTGGGTTATGTCGGCTTTACGATCCCATTCGCGTTTGCGATGGCGGCATTGTTCACGCGCCGCCTCAGCGACGTGTGGATTCGCACGACGCGCCGCTGGACGCTCGTCTCGTGGTTGTTCCTCTCGCTCGGCTTGCTGTTCGGGATGCAGTGGGCGTACATGGAACTGGGGTGGGGCGGCTACTGGGGCTGGGACCCGGTGGAGAATGCCAGTTTGATGCCCTGGCTCACGGCGACGGCGTACTTGCACAGCGTGATGATTCAGGAAAAGCGCGGGATGCTCAAAGTGTGGAACCTGGTGCTGGTGATGATGACGTTCTGCCTGTCCTTGCTCGGCACGTTCATCACGCGCAGTGGGATCATTCAATCGGTGCACGCGTTCGGCGTGTCGTCGCTTGGTCCCTGGTTCCTGGCTTTTCTCGCGTTGACGTTGCTCTCGTTCCTCTACTTGTTGTTTGATCGGATTGACGATCTGCGGGAGGAGAACGAACTCGATTCGCTCATCTCGCGCGAATCGTCGTTCCTGCTCAACAACTTGATCCTCGTCGGCGCGGCGTTTGCCACGCTGTGGGGCACGATCTTTCCGATGGTCAGCGAGGCGTTCACCGGCAAAAAGGTGACGGTCGGCGCGCCATTCTTCAACCAAGTGAATGGGCCCATCTTTTTCGCGCTGATCGTGCTGATCGGCATTTGCCCGCTGATCGGCTGGCGGCGCGCCACCGCCGAAAACTTGATTCGCAATTTCTTGCGCCCGTTCGTCGTCCTCGTCGTCACGGCGATTCTGCTCGTGGCGACGGGCATGCGCGATTGGTACGGCGTCGCGGCGTTTAGCGTGTGCGCGTTCGTGCTGGCGACAATTGCCATCGAATTTTATCGCGGCATTCTCGCGCGTCGCCGGCAATACGCCGAAAACTGGGCGGCGGCGACGACGAACCTCGTCACGCAAAATCGCCGGCGGTACGGCGGCTACATCGTCCACATCGGCGTGATTCTGTGCGTGATCGGCATCGCCGGCTCGACGCTGTTCCAGGTCGAGACCCAGGCGAATCTCAAGCCGGGCGAGACGATGCAGTTGAAGCAGTACACGTTGCAGTACGAGGGCTTGCAAATCTATCCGACGGAAAATCACGAAGTCATCGCGGCGCGGATGACGGTGCTGGAAAATGGCGCGCGCGTCGGCACGCTGTCGCCGGAAAAGGATTTTTACAGCAATCCGAATCCCGACATGGCGCAGTGGACAACCGAGGTTGCCGTGCGCACGACCGCGCTCGAAGACTTGTACGTGATCCTCGCCGGGTTTGACAACAAGGCGAACACCGCCACCGTCAAAGTGATCGTCAACCCGCTGGTGGTGTGGCTGTGGATCGGTTTCGGCGTCTTGTTGCTCGGCACGCTCGTCGCCATCTTGCCCGATCCGCGCGAGGCGCGTGCGTTGGCGCGGTCACGCGTGAAAGAAGCAATGGCAAAGGCGTAATCCAAAAGCCGGGCGATGCGGTACGCACTACGTAATACGTACTACGTAATACGTAATACGTATTACGTAGTGCCTCGCCCGGCATCGGTGACTCTATGGTAACTGTTCTCATCGCCGCTGTCGTGATTGGCGCGATTGCGTTTGTCGCTTATCCCTTGTTCAAACATTCGGACGAATTGGATGTTGCATTTGTCGGCGTGATCGATCCCGTGTGGGAGCATTTGGTGACGCAACGCGACGCGATGTACTCGGCAATCAAGGATTTGGAATTGGATCACACGATGGGCAAACTGTCCGATGCCGATTACCGCATCTTGCGCGCCAAGTACGAAGCCAAAGCCGTTGCGATTTTACAAGAGTTGGACAATCTAAATGCGGCGGCGCAAGCGAGTGGGCGCGTACCCGCGATCGACGATACCATCGAGCGCGAGGTAGCCATGTTGCGCCGCGTGCCGGCGAACGGCACGCATAAATGTCCACGTTGTAGCACGCCCCACCAACCCGGTGATGTGTTCTGCGCCAAGTGCGGCACGGCGCTCAAGGGCACGCGTTGTCCGGCGTGCGGCAGACGCGCCGCACCCGGCGACAAGTTCTGCGGCAAATGCGGCAAATCAATGGATTAAAATATCAGGAATAATCGTATGCCTCAAGTCAGCGGACTGACCGATTCCCGTTCGAGTCGTTCCTATTGGAATTTTTTGGCAAGCGCGCGCGTCGCCTGGGTGGCGCGCGGGTTGCTGGGCGTGGCATTGCTGAACATCGCCATCGGGTTTTACATGGCGCTGTGGTACGCGCCGCAAGAAAAAACGATGGGCGACGCGCAACGCATCTTTTACTTTCACGTGCCCAGCGCGTGGATCGGCTTCCTCGCCTTTTTCGTCGTCTTTGTCGCCAGCATCCTGTTTCTGTGGAAGCGCGAACGCAAGTGGGATGCGCTGGCATTGTCCGCCGCCGAGATCGGCGTCGTGTTCATCACGCTCGTTTTGCTCACGGGTCCCCTGTGGGCAAAAAAGGCGTGGGGCGCGTTTTGGGTGTGGGATGCCCGGCTCACCACCTCGCTGATCTTGTGGATGATCTACATCGGCTATTTGATGTTGCGTAGCACGGCGGAGACTGAACGCCGCGCGCGCTTTGCCGCTGTCCTCGCCATCGTTGGCTTTCTCGACGTACCGCTGATTTACATCTCGGTGCAACTGTGGCGCACGATGCATCCCCAGTTGTTGATCACCGAATCGGGCGGACTGGAACAGCGCATGACGCAAACGCTGATGGTCTGTCTCCTCTCCTTCACCTGGCTCTTTGCGTACCTCTTGCTCCAGCGCGTGCGCTTGGAGCGCCTGCGCGATCAACTCAACATCTTGCGCGAGACTGCGGGGTAGACGATGGAATACTTGACGATTGCCTATGCCTTGATCGCGGTGGTGCTGGTCGGGTACACGCTGAGCGTGTGGCGGCGTACCCAAGCCGCGCAACGCGAACGTGACCGCCTGTCGCCCGGAAAATCCAAAGAGTAAAACCCAGCCCCGAAGAAGTTAGCGCTTCGGGGTTTTGTTCAACCCGCGCCGTGGCGATAATGGGTTGATCGGTTGGAGCGATGGCAGATGACTGCTTTTCAAAAAAATGATCGCCTTCCTCTCCCGCGCGAGCATGGCGCGTGGGCAATGTTCTTCGTTCCCCTGACGGTGGGGATTGGCGCGGCGAATCGGAGCGATGCGGCAACCCTGTTGTTCGCCTTGACCGCGTTCGGCTTTTTTCTCCTGCGCTATCCGCTCGCGGTGGCGCTCAAGAGCCGCGCGCCGGATGTGCGAGCGCACGCGTGGCGCTGGAGCGCGATCTATGCGGCGCTCACGCTCGTTAGCGGCACAACCCTTTTGCTGGTGACGCAACTCGCTCTGCTCGCCGGCTTGGCTGTGCTGGGTTTTGCCTCGTTGGCGATCTATCTTGGGTTCGCCGTGCGCCGCGCCGAAATGTCGCTTGCCGGTGAGTGGCTCGGCATCGCCGGGCTGGCGCTTGCCGCGCCGGGCGCGTACCTCGTCGCCACACGCGCGCTGGACGCGACGGCGTTTGCGATCTATGCGTTGAACGTCGGCTATTTCGGTGGCACGGTTTCTTACATCAAGTTCAAAGTGCGCGAGCAATTGCGCGTCGTCGCGCCAAACGCATCGCTGACTGCGCGCTTGTGGGCGGGGCGGTGGACCTTGGCGTATCACGCCTTGACGCTTGGCGTGGTGCTGGCGTTAGCAGGCATTGGCTGGACGCCCATGTTGTTGACGCTTGCGTTTGGGTTGCCGCTGTGCAAAGTCGTTGGTGGTTTGCTGTTGCGTCCCGCGCGCCTGAACGTGCCGCACCTGGGTTTCATCGAGTTGGGCGTCACGCTGGGTTTCGTTTTCATCGTGTTGCTTGCGTATTGAGCGCCGCGCCCGCGATTTTTCCATTGGCGATTTGCCGCCCGCTCGTTTTTGACGAATCCTGCTGAACCGGATACAATGAATCTGGCTCTGGGAAAGGGTCCTCTTCCGCAAAATAATTTTGCGGGAGAGGTTTTTTGTGCGCGGAGCGAAAGATGAAACTGGGTGTGGCGTTGGGCGGCGGCGGCGCAAAAGGCATCGCGCATATCGGCGTGTTGCGTGCGCTCGATCAAGCGCCGGTGCGCGTGGACACGCTCGCCGGCACGAGTGCCGGCGCGTTCATCGGCGCGCTGTACGCGGCGGGCAAGTCGCCGGCTGAAATCGAAAAATTGCTGCGGCGTATGAACTTGCGCCAGTGGTTGGCGCGCGACACGAGCGGGATGGGCTTGTTTTCGACCGACGGCATTCGCCGCGTGCTCAACGCGGAAATCGGCGCGGGCGCGCGCATCGAAAATTTGCGTATCCCGTTTGCGGCAAGCGCTGCCGAAATGGAGACGCAACGCGAAGTCGTTTTCACCGCCGGCTTGGTTGCCGATGCCGTGTGCGCGAGTTGCGCGTTTCCGATGGTCCTCGCGCCAGCGCAATTCGGCGGACACAGTTACCTCGACGGCGGCTTGCTCAACCCCGTGCCGTTCGACGTGGCGCGCCGGCTCGGCGCAGATTGCGTGCTCGCCGTGGACTTGGCGGCGGACGAACCGATTTTCACCGCGCAACCCACGCACGACACGCTCAAAGCCCTGCTGTTTCGCTTTATCTTTTCGGCGGAGCAACAAAAAATTTTTCGCGTGTCTGCGCGCACGATCAGCATTATGACGAAACCGGCGCGCGCGTTGAAACAGTTGCAAATGCCGCCCGATTTGATCATCTACCCCGACGTGCGAAACGTGGGTTTGCTGGATTTCGATCTCATTGACCTGGCTTTGCCGGCAGGCGAGCAGGCGCTCCGTGACGCGTTGCCGCAATTGCAAGTTTTGCTCAAGCCGACCTTGGGTGCGCGCGTACGCTGGGCGTGGCGCAACCGTGTGCGCCCCCAAGTTTTGG
Source organism: uncultured Anaerolineales bacterium (assembly GCA_903825565.1). Classification (GTDB taxonomy): domain Bacteria; phylum Chloroflexota; class Anaerolineae; order UBA4142; family UBA4142; genus CAIKBD01. The sequence goes on from CAIKBD010000144.1 coordinate 10,547, forward strand.
GAGGAACGGAATGACCACGGCAGAAATGGAAATTCAAGCGCGCGAAAAAGGCATGGCGGCGGGCACGTCGGTCGTCGCGGCAATTTTTTTGACGACGATGAAGATCATCGTCGGGCTGATGACCGGCAGTCTCGGTATTCTCGCCGAAGCCGCGCACTCGGCGCTCGACCTCGTCGCCGCGCTGATCACGTTTTTTGCCGTGCGCGTCAGCGACCGCCCGGCGGACGAAGCGCATATGTACGGGCACGGCAAAGTCGAAAACCTAAGCGCGCTGGCGGAAACTGTGCTGTTGCTGGTCACCTGTGGCTGGATCATTTACGAAGCGTTGCAGCGGTTGTTCGTCGCCAGCGTCGAGGTAGACCCTAGCGTGTGGGCGTTCGCCACGATGGGCATTTCCATCGTCATTGATTTTTCGCGCTCGCGCGTGTTGGCGCGCGCGGCGAAAAAGTACAACAGCCAGGCGTTGGAAGCGGACGCGTTGCATTTCAGCACGGACATTTGGAGTTCGTCTGTCGTCATCCTGGGTCTAGCGTTCGTCAAATTCGGCGAATGGATCGGGCAAGCCGAGTTGTTCATGCGCGCGGACGCGATTGCCGCGCTCGTCGTCGCGCTCATCGTGATCTACGTCAGTATCGAGTTGGGCAAGCGCACGGTAGACGGTTTGCTCGACACGGCGCCGCGCGGGCTTGCCGCCCAAATCGAACACATCGTCGCGCAGATCGAGCACGTGCAATGCGTGATGGGGACGCGCGTGCGCGGCGCGGGCGCGCAAACATTCGTCGAGTTGCGTGTTGCCGTGCCCCGCCACTTGTCGTTTCAAGCCAGTCACGAAATCACGCACCAGATTCGGGACGCGGTGCGCCAACTTTCGCCCAATGCCGACGTAGTGGTGACGACCGTGCCGCAAGCGGAAGGCGAAGGCATTCTGGAAACGATCCAAGCGGTGGCGGCGCGCGCTCGGTGTGCGGTGCATAACATTTCGACGCACCAAACCAAAAAAGGGATGTGGATCGATCTCGATCTCGAAGTGGACCCGGGCGTTTCGTTCGAGCAAGCGCACGAGATGGCGACCGTGCTGGAGACGCAATTGCGCGCGGAACTGGGATCGGCGGAGTCGCGCGCCCTGCGGATCGCCGACATCAACGTGCACATCGAGCCGCGCGCGGAGGAGCTGGTCAAGGGGCACGACCTCAAGCCGGCGGAGGCGGCGCAGTACATCGAACGCGTGCGCGCGCTGTGCCAAGAAATTCCGCACGCGCGCGACACCCAAGACCTGGATGTGCAAGGCATTGACGGGCAAGTGTACCTGGCGTTTCATCTATTGCTCGACGCCGAATTGTCCATCGCCGACGTGCATGCGGCGGCGGAAGAAATGGAAAACCGCTTGCGCCGCGATTTTCCGACGCTGGGCCGCGTGGTCATTCACGCCGAACCGTTCAAAAATATCTAGTGCGCCGCGACGGCGCGCGAGGAGCAAACTTGTATGGCGACGATTCCAACGGTTGCATCAATCATGACGTCCGATCCGGCGGTCAGTCACCCGGACGAGTCGTTGCGCGTGGCAATCGAAAAGATGCGCGCGCGTAATTGCCGGCGCTTGCCGGTGCTCGAAGACGGCAAACTGATCGGCATCATCACCGATCGCGATTTGCGGCGCGCAGTCAATTCGCCGTTCGTTATGCGCGAGCGCAGTTACGACGATTTCATTCTCGATCATTTGAAAATTCGCGTGTGCATGAGCGCCAACCCGCGCACGGTGACACCCCACACGCCGATTGTGCAAGCGGCGAAAATTATGCGCGATCAGAAAATCGGCGGCTTGCCCGTCGTCGCTGAGGACCGTTTGGTGGGCATTGTCACCGAGACCGATTTGTTCGATTACCTGATTCAGATGTTGGAAGCAGAATGACCGATCTCCTCTGGCGTGACGCGGATGCCGACGCACCGCCTTTTACACTTGACGCGCACCCGCGCGCGTGGGAATTATTGCGCGCCGCGCTCGATCTGCCTGCCGAGCCGAGCGCGCCGGCGCACGCGGGCGCGGACATTGTTTTGCGTGCGCCGCGCTTGACCGACGCGCAACTGCGCGCGCTCCGCGACCTCACGTCACCCGGCGCGATCAAGACCGACTCGCGCGAACGCATTCTGCGCGCGTACGGAAAATCATTTCGGGATCGCGTCCGCTTGCGCCAGGGCGCAGTCCCAAATCCGCCGGACGCCGTCGTGTATCCCGCAACCGAAGATCAGGTTGCGCGCGTGCTTGCGTTCTGCGGCGCAAACGATTGCGCGCTCATTCCGTTCGGCGGCGGCACGAACACGGTCGGCGCGGTCGAAGCGCGCGACGCACGCGTGACGCTCGCGCTCGATCTTGCCCGGCTCAACCGTGTGCTCGCGCTCGACGAAATTTCGCAGACGGTCACTGCCGAAGCCGGCATTCGCGGCGGCGAACTTGAACGCGCGTTGAACGCGCGCGGACTGACGCTGGGCTATGCGTTCGAGCCGCCGGCAACTTCGACGCTGGGCGGCGGGCTGGCGCGGCGCGGCGAATTGGCGCGGTCGGCGCATAGCGCGCGCATCGTCACGCCGCGCGGCATCCTTGAAGCGCGCGAGCCGGCGCAATTGCAATGCGCGCTCGGCAGCGAGGGCGCGCTCGGCGTAATCACTGCGGCGACGCTCGGCGTGTGCGCGCTCCCCAAAACTGAAAACGCGCGCGCGTGGCTGTTCAAAAATTTCGCCGAAGGCGTTGCCGCGATGCGCGTCTTGACGCAGAGCGGACTGGCGCCGACGTTCGCGCACCTCGCGGACGCGGCGGCGACGCGTTGGTGGCGCAGTGTGATCGTCGAGGAATCGCCGCGCGGTTGGGCAGGGTTCGTCGCGCAAATTCGCCGGCAATGGTTCGGCGATCCCAGGTCGGAGTTCGACGCCGGCGTTGTGCTCGTGCTCGGCTTTGCCAACGCGGCGAGCGCGAACGCGGCGTGGGCGCAGTGCGCGGCGCACGGCGCGTTCGATCTGGGATGCGCGTGGGCGGCGGCGTGGTCTCGCGCGCGCACGACGATGCCGGCGTGGCGCGACGCGGTGTTCGAACGCGGCGCGCTGATGGACACGATGGAGCTGACCACCGCGTGGGCGGATGTGGCGCGTGTGCAAGCGGCGTTGCTCGCCGCGATGCCAGCCGCGCAAGTGTGGATCGAAGGCGTGCGCGCGGAACCGGCTACGCTGGATTTGCGGATCACGTTTTGGGCGCGTTTGGAAGCGGGGCGCGAGATCGCGCGCTGGGAAGAAATGCGCGCCGCGTTGATCGCGTGCGCGCGGGAAAATGGCGCGGCGCTTGCGGCGCACGCCGGCATCGGCTATGAAAATGGCGCGGGCTATTATGTGCCTGCCGCGCTCGGCGCGCTCAAGGCGTTGCTCGATCCGGGCAATGTGCTGAATCCGGGCAAGTGGTTGGTTGCCGCGACGGCGTCGTCCCAAGCCCAAGCCATCGAGTATCAGGAGCGGTTTTGGAATTTGCCGGCAAACGCGTGGAAATGACGAATGACGAATGAGTGGATGACGGATGTTGACGGAAACTGAATTTTACGATCAGCTCGCCAATTCGTTTGATGTGATGACCGATTGGCAAAGCCGGCTTGCCGCCGAGTTGCCGTTTCTCGAAGCGACGCTTGCCGAGCATGGCGCGCGGGTGGTGCTCGACAGTGCGTGCGGCACGGGCGGGCACACACTCGCGCTCGCGCAACGCGGCTATCGCGTGACTGGCGCGGACATTAGCCCGGCGATGATCGCGCGCGCGCAGGCAAACGCCGAATGCGCCGGGGTGACGATCCCATTTTACGTGGCGCGCTTGCAAAACCTGCGCGCCACCTTCGCCGAAAAATTCGACGCGGTGTTGTGCCTCGGCAATTCGTTCGCGCACATTTTGACGGACGGCGACGCGCTCGACAGTTTGGGCAACATCCGCGAATGTTTGCGGCTCGACGGCGTTTTGATTTTGCACAATCTCAATTACGATAAACGCTGGCACGCCAAGCCGCGCTGGTTTGCCGTGAACAGCGGCGTGCGCGACGGGCGCGCGATGTTGGTGTGGCGGTTTGCGGATTACAACGAAATCGCGCGCCAGATTCAATTCAACATTGCCCTGTTCACGCAAAACGAAACAGGCGCGTGGAACGTCCAAGTGCAAAGCACGCCGCAACGCCCGTACCACCAAAGCGAGATCGAATTGCTTTTGCGTCGCGCCGGCTTTCGCACGATGACGTTTTGGGGCGATTTGCAAGGCGCGCCGTTCGACGCGGCACAATCGCCCGACTTGGTCGTGGTGGCTACGGTGTAAACAGCAGACCCGCAGAAAGATCGAAACTCTGCGGGTCTTGTGTTATAATCAGCGTAACTCTTGGAATGAGGTGAGTGTGACAGCAACGGCTCGCTGGCTCAATCGCAACCTGATCGTCCTCTCGGCGATTTCGTTTTTGCGCGGCGCGCACAACAGCGTCTATGGCGTGATCTTTCAGCCGTTCGCGATCAGTCTCGGCGCGTCTATGGCGACGGTCGGACTGCTCAACAGCATCGGCGGGATGAACGGTTTTTTTCCCACGCTTGCGCAATCGCTGGGCGGCTGGTTTGCGGATCGCGTGGGGCGCAAACCGATCTTGCTCCTCTCCGCGCTGTTTGCCATTGTGGGGTATGGTCTCTTTGCGTTTGCCGGCGCGTGGCAGTTGTGGGGCTTGATGCTCGGCGGCATCATTCTGCTCGGACTCGCGTTTCTCTCGCGCCCGGCAATTTCCGCGTTGACGGCGGAATCCGCGCAAGCGGGGCAACACGGTAGCGCGTTCAGTTTCACGATGGTCGCGTGGCTCGTGCCGGGAATTCTCGCGCCGATGCTCGGCGGCTGGGCGGCGGAGCAGTGGGGGTACACGACCGTCTTTCCGATCTTGATCCTGTTCGAGATCGTGACGTTCGGTTTGGTGTGGCGGTATTTGCGCGAGACGCGCGCCGGGCGCGACGCGATTCGCTGGCGCGACTTGGGGGGCGCGCTCGTTCGTGCGCTCGCGCCGCCAAAAGGACTCGGCGCGTTTTTTCTCGCGACGGCGAGCGATTCATTCGCCTGGTCGTTGGGCTGGGGGCTGATCAGCGGGATGCTCGTCAAGACGCACGGGTTTACCGTCGAGCAGTTGGGCGTGCTGGCAAGCGTGATGGCGCTGGCGTGGGCGACGATGCAAATGCCGATTGGACGGTACGTAGACCGGCACGCGCTCAAGCCGGTGATGATCTTTTCCGAATCGCTGGGCATTCCGCTGATGCTGATCGGCATCACGCAAAGCCGGTTCGAAATGTTCGTCGCCGCGCAGTTCTTGTTCGCGCTGACTGCCGCGACCTGGGTGCCGGTTGTGAACACGTACATGACGCGCGCGGTGCCGGCGCACGCGCGCTCCGAAGCGTTCGGTCGGCTGAACGCGTTTCGCGGCACGATTGCGTTTCCCGCCTCGTGGCTCGGCGGCTTGCTCTACGATTGGGGCGGGATGACCGCACCGTTGCTCAGCAACCTGATTGGCAGTTGCGTGGTGATTACGATCTTGATCCTGTTTGTGCGTGAACCGGCGGCGACGTGAGCGCGCCAATTTGGACGAGGGTGATGTGACGATGGAATTTTTCGAGACGCTACACGCGCGGCAATCCGTGCGCGCCTACCAAGCGCGCGCGCTTGAGCCGGAAAAAATCGAGGCGATTTTGCGCGCCGCTAACGCCGCGCCTTCCGCCGGCAACAAACAGGCGTACCAAATTTTTGCGGTGCAGGCGCGCGCCGCGCTCCAAAAACTGGGCGACGGGCGCACGTACTTTGACGTGTTGCCGCTCGCGCTCGTTTTTTGCGCGCACCCCGCGCGCTCCGGCGAACGGTTCGGCGAGCGCGGCGCGAAATTCTACTGCGTGCAGGACGCGACGATTGCGTGCGCGTACGCGCAACTCGCGGCGACCGCGCTGGGTTTGGCGAGCGTGTGGCTGGGACGCTTTGACGAGGAACTCGTGTGCCGCGCGATTGGCGCGGGCGACGATCTCTTGCCGATTGCGATCCTCGCCATCGGCTACGCCGCCGAAACGCCAGAGCGCAAGCCGCGCCGCACGCTGGACGATTTGGTCAAGCACGTGTAGCCAATCGCGCTGGCGATTGTGGGAAAGTGGGCGATTATGCCAAACTTTGACTATGATGTGTTTCTCTCGCACAACCGCGCGGACACGGATTGGGCGCGCGCGCTCGCCGTGCGCCTCGAGCGCGAGACGTGGCACGGGCGCACGCTCAAGGTTTTTCTCGACGAGTGGGATTTTCAGCCGGGCGAGTTGATTCTGGTTGCGCGCGAAAAAGCGTTAACGGCGAGCCGCAAGATCGCGCTGGTCATGTCGCCCGAATATTTCGCGTCCGAGTGGGCGGAGTTTGACCGCGCGCTTGCCGCGTTCGTTTCGCCGGCAAATCGCGCCCAGCGCGTCGTGCCGTTGCTGTTGCGCGATTGCGAAATGCCGCCGTTTCTCGAAGCGATCAACTGGATTGATTTCCGCGACGAAACGAAATTCGACGCGGCGTTTCGCCGCTTGCTCGCGTTTCTGCGCGAAGAGCCGGTGGCGCGCGGCGATGCCGGCGACCACGCCGACTTGGCGCTGCGCCGCCAATCCAAAATCCCCGCCGCGCCGGCAATCGGCTTTGTCGCGCGGCACGACCAAGCCGGGCGCGATCTCGTCGTGCACGTCGGCGCGTTGCTCGCGCGCGATCACGCGTTCGTCGCGCTGGTCGGCGAGGGCGGCATCGGCAAGACGACGCTCGCCGCGGAAATTGCGCGCGCCACTTGCCTGCCGGCGGCGGCGCGCGGGGGAGCGGTCTTGTGGGTCAGCGCGGATGCGCGCCCGGGTTTTTCGCTCGGCACGTTGCTGGACGAGGTGGTGACGCAGTGCGACCGCGCGGATTTGCGCCCGCTCGCGCTGGCGAACAAGATCGAACGCGTGCGCGAGTTGCTGGCGACGCCGGGCGACCACGCGGGCGCGATGGGCGACCACGCGGGCGCGATGGGCGACCACGCGGGCGCGATGGGCGACCACATAGGGTCGCCCCTACTGGTGCTGGATAATTTCGAGACGATTGCGGAGGCGGAACAGAAACCGATTGTCGAATTTTTGGCGGACGCGCCGTGCGCCGCGTTCGTTACATCGCGGACGATGATCGCGCACCGGCGCGCGCACAACGTCGAGCTGAACGCGATGGGCGACGCGGAGGCGCGCGAGTTTATCGGCAAGTTGATCGCGCTTTCGCCGCGCCGCCACGCGTTTGCCGGGCTGGACGTTTCGTCCATCATCACAACCGCGTGCGCGAACCCGCTCGTGATGGAATGGATCGTCGCGCAGATCGCAGAGGCGCGCGAGCCGCGCCGCGTGTTCGACGAGTTGGCGCGCGGGCAAGGCGACGCCGCCCAGCGCGTGTTTGATCGCTCGTTCCATTTGCTCGACGATGCCGCGCGCGCCGCGCTCCTCGCGCTCACGCTCTTTGCGCCGAACGCCACGCGCGCCGCGTTGGCGGAAGTGGCGGGCTTGGACGCGGACGCGTGCGCCGCCGCGATTACGCGCCTGGTTACCCTGCGGCTTGCCGAAACGACCGCGCTCAACGCGCGCGTGGGCATTGTGGGCTTGACGCGCACGCTTGCCCGCGCACACACCCCCGCGCTTGGACGCGAGACGGAGGGCGGGTGGGTGTGCGCCACGCGGTTTGTAGCGTATTTCGTCCGCTACGCGCGCGCGCACCGCGAAACCACGCCCGAAGATTTGGATGCGCTGGAAGCCGAACGCGCCAACCTGCTGGCGGCGATGGACACCGCGTTTGCCGCCCAAGACTGGCAAAGCGTGATGCGGATTGCGGATGCACTGGGAATTGTAAACGGTTTTTTGGATCTACACGGCTACTGGGAAGAAGCGATTGCGTGCGGAGAACAAGCGGCGGAAGCGGCGCGGCGCGCCGGCGATGAAAGCGCGGAGGCGCGATTCACCGGCAACGCGGCGACGATTCTCAAAGATCGCGGCGAGTACGACAAGGCGCGCGCGATTTACGAACGCGTTTTGGAAACGTGCAAGCGGCTGGGCGAGGAATCGAACGTGGCGGTGTTGTTGCACAACTTGGGGATGATTGCGCAAGACCAAGGGGATTACGCGGCGGCGCGGACCCAGTACGCCGAGAGTCTGGAAATCAAAAAGCGGCTGGGCGACCAAAGCGGGATTGCGCGTTCACTGCACCAGTTGGGGATGATTGCACAAGACCAAGGGGATTACGCGGCGGCGCGGACCCAGTACGCCGAGAGTCTGGAAATCAAAAAGCGGCTGGGCGACCAACGCGGGATTGCGAGTTCACTGCACAACTTGGGGAACATTGCGTATCAGCAAGGGGATTACGCGACGGCGCGGACCCAGTACGGCGAGTGCCTAGAAACGTTCAAGCGGCTGGGCAACCAAAGCGGGATTGCGAGTTTGCTGGGACAGTTGGGGATACTCGCGCAAGCGCAAGGGGATTACGCGACGGCGCGGACCCAGTACGCCGAGAGTCTGGAAATCGAAAAGCGGCTGGGCGACCAACGCGGGATTGCGATTACACTGCACCAGTTGGGGAACATTGCGTATCAGCAAGGCGATTACGCGACGGCGCGGACCCAGTACGCCGAGAGTCTGGAAATCGCCAAGCGGCTGGGCGACCAAAGTGGGATTGCGAGTTCGCTGCATGGGTTGGGACGGCTTGCCGAAATTGCGGGCGATAAAGCCGAAGCCGCGCGCTTGTTCCGTGAGGCATTGGACATTTTCGAGCGATTAAAGTCGCCCGACGTGGCAATTGCGCGCAAGTCGCTGGCGCGGGTTTCGCGGGCGGGCGGTTGGCGCGCGCGGTTGCGCGGGTGGTTACAACGGACAAGAACGGATTAACCGGACGCGTTTGTAACTGTTCGGGAGGATGACAACGGACAAGAACGGATTAACCGGACGCGTCGGCATCTCTCAAAAGTTGGCTGCCAAGCCCGCGCTTGTCATTTCGAGACGCTGCGCGCATACCTCCGCGGGGCGCGCGAAGCGTGTTCAAAATCAGAAACTTGTCATGCTGAGCCTGTATTCCAGGGTTGAGTAAATCTTATCGCACTTTGACAATCACATAGCATTGAGGTAGGGTGTGGCACACCTTCCAGCGAGGTTTGCGATGCCACAACCCAGTCAAGCCGAATTGTTTGCCCG
>CAIKBD010000145.1 GCA_903825565.1 uncultured Anaerolineales bacterium
GCATAATGCGGGAGAATTGTGTAAAATATGGGTGAGCATGGGATGTCCTCCTGTTGGAACCGGTAAACTAGAGTTTCCTCTAGCTTACTCAGGAGGCGTCCCATGTTCAAGTTCTATCAGATTTTCGCCAGACTACAGTAAACCAGCAGAGTGATATTGTATCGTTTTGTGAATCCTTCAATCAACTTGTTCTTGTGTTCAAAAACGCGGCGCTCAAGATTATTCGTAACGCCCGTGTAGAACGTTCGCGATTTGTTGGTCAAAATGTAGATGTAGTAATTATTGGACATCGTGTTCTCTTATGTCATTTCGAGCGAAGCGAGAAATCTCCGCTTTTATCGGGTGAGATTTCTCGTCGGCAAAAAACGCCTCCTCGAAATGACATTTGACTTGCTTGCAAAACTGGCTACAATTCTGGCTATGCCATAATCGCCGCCGTTTGAAATCGTGTTTGACGAACGCACCGTCGTCATTTTAGCGATTGGCGTCAAAATTCGCAACGAGGTCTGGCTCGGAAAGGAGCGGTTTGAATTATGAAAATTGCACCATTGGCTGAGGTCAAGGATAAACTGAGCGCGTATGTGAGCGATGTCCAAAAGTCGCCCGTTGTCATCACCAAGAACGGCAAGCCCGTTGCCCTGTTGACGGGAATAACGGAAGACGACGATATTGACTCGCTTTTGCTTGCGTACAATCCGCGCTTTCTGGAAATTCTCCGCGAAGCGCGCGCGCGTGTTCAAAAAACAGGCGGCATCAAGCAAAAAGATTTTTGGAAGCAAATGGCGCAACGTCGCCAAGCCGCGCGCAAGTAATTTCACGCCGTTCAGTTCAACTGGACGGCTTTATTATGCGCCTGATAGCATCGAGGGGATTCGACAACCCGCCCGTCCAGAGCTTGTCCCACAATTGGTCAACATCGGTTCTTAGCGATCATTTTTATTTTTTGCATGCCGCATTGCCCGTTTCATTTCCTTCTTACTTCCAAACATTCGATTGATTTTTTCCTGTTCCAATTGACGCGAGTCTAGTCCTGCGTACCCTAGTTCTCTTTGCAACTTTAAGTAATTCTCAAGCCGTTTTTCCGATAACTCGCCGGCTTCAATTGCGCTCCTGACTGCGCAATCCGGTTCTGCGGTGTGGGAGCAATCTTTGTACTTGCACTGGGTAGCCAGTTCCGCTACATCTTCAAATGCTTTTGAAAGATTGCCGACATACAGCTGTAATTCCCGCATACCGGGCGTATCAATGACGATACCGCCGTTCGGTAGGAGCAGAAGCTGACGGTGGGTCGTGGCGTGTCTTCCTCGGTCGTCATCGTCACGGATTTCCTTTGTGACAAGGACCTCCTGCCTCAACAAGCGATTAATCAGAGTTGACTTGCCAACTCCCGAAGAACCGATAAACGCAACGGTCTTGCCTTCAGCAATATAGGCGTTCACGCTTTGATAGCCGTTTTCTTCCAGGCAAGAGCATACAATGATGTCTGTCCCTGGGCTGATTGATGCAATTTCAACAAGCCTTTGTTGTAAATTATCGCACAAATCCGCTTTGGTCAGAACAATTACAGGAGTTGCCAGACTGTCCCAGGCAATCGCCAGATACCGTTCCAGACGCCGCAAATTAAAATCGGCGTTTAATGACATACAGATAAAAACCACATCAATATTTGCCGCCACAATTTGGGTGGTATTCGATGTGCCGGCGGACTTGCGCGTAAAAACGCTTTGGCGCTGTAGGACATGATGGATAATCGCGGTCCCTGCATTCCCATCGATTCTATCCACCATCACCCAATCGCCGACCGCCGGGAAATCCATAGTGTCGTCTGCGGCATAAAGCAGTTTTCCGGAAACACTTGCCAGAAACTCTCCGTGTTCACCAATCACTTTATACCAATCACGCTGTTGTTCAGAAACCCTTGCCAGAAACATCTCGGCATATAAAGTGGCTTCTTGCTCGAAACGGTCATTTAATCCATATCTTTTTAGATTTATGTGATTCATTTTTCTCCAACCACATTATTGAGCATACACGTTGGTCAGTAATTACGCGGCCAATTTTTCCGTAAACTCCAACACCTCATCCACCTCTTTCGGCGTGAACCAACGGTCAACCGCGTCCGCGCCAAAATTGGTGAACGGCGATTCATAGAAATCAATCCGTTCGATCTTGCGTTTCTCGACAAACACATTTTGCACCACACGCATAAAATTGATCTGGTCAGCGTTGTATTTGTGTTGCGCGATGAATGCCTGGAACATTCGTTGAACCACGTCGCTGTAATCAGGCAACGCATCCAGACCCAGCACCGCGCGCATAAACGCCAATAAACTGCCTACCTTCAAACCGTACGCCTTGCGAATGTTCGCTTCGGTCAGTTCCACATCGCCGCCGCTCAATTCCTCACGCAAAGTCCGCTCCAAGTCAATCAACTGCCAATCGTCCACACGCTCGCCGCGCTGAATCGCTTGCATCGCGGGATGCTTTGCCACCAATTCGGCGATGCGTTTCTCCACGCGCTCGCGGTACTCTTTTACGTACACTTGCTCTTTGCCCTCACGCAAAATAATGTAACCGCGCAAATCAATCGAGTCGGGCAAATCGAGAAGCAAGAACGTGTTTGCTTGCGCGCGGCGATTCTTCATTTGCGGTGCAAGCGTATCCATCAACCGATTCAACTCATCCTGGGATGCTTCGGCTAATCGCGCGGGTGTCGCGCCCAATTCAACAATGGGCTTGAGCGCCGCATCGTTCACGACGAAATCAGGCAAGCGACTCACATCTTCGGCGATGGATTCAACCGTCGCGGTTGTGTCCTTGCTCGCGCGCCTCTGCCATTTCAACCGTTCGACCTTGCTCACAAACGTTGCGGCTTCCACATCGGTCGCAGGCGCATAACGCAAGAGCGGTGCAACCTTCAATCGCAAAAATTCTACGTCGCGCGGATTGAGATGCAACCAAAACGCATCCGTCATCGCAGGTTCAATGTCAGGCAACACACGCTTGACCAAGAACGAGTCTTGCGGAATCAGTGCGATCTGCGCGCGTAAATCGCGCACGGTGCGCTGAAAATCGGGTGATGCTTGTTGTAAATCCAAATCCAATTCTAACTGCTTGAGTCGCGTGTTGAAAATCGTCACGAGCACAGGCATTGATTGCGCCGTGGACTCGTCGGCTTGTTTGTTGAACTCATTCTCCCAGAAATCAAGAATGAGAAATCCATCCTTGTGGCCGTTCGGAAGCAGGTGATACATCCGACACGCGGCGTGGCTTCGCGTCCCGCGCCCGATCATCTGCTGCAATTTGATTTGCGATTGCACGGGCTTCATAAAAACGAGGTTCACACATTCAGGTACATCCACGCCCGTATCGAGCATATCCACCGAGATTGCAATGCGCGGCATTTCACGTTTCTTGAAATGCTCGACCAACTGCCCGCGATATTCCGCTTTGTACGTGATGACGCGGCACAGTTCTGGAAACTGCGGAAACATTTCGTCGAACACGTCTTGCAAGCGGAGTGCGTGGTCTTGCGTCATCGCAAAGATGATCGTCTTGCCTGGCAGTTGTCCCGATTCATCCTTGACACAATTGAGCCAGATTTCTTCCCATTGACGGCGCAACGTATCCTTGTTGCTGACATCTTTCTCAAGTTGCGTACCTTCAAAGTTGATCTCGTCGGGGTCAATGCCTTGCTCGATGAGTGTGTTGCGTTCCTCTTCGGTCAGGTCAACGCCCTTGATGCCCTTGCGCTGAAACTTGGTGCGCGCCGCATACAAATCGAATGGCACGAGATATTTTTCGCGGATCGCGTCTTCGTACGTATAGAGAAATGTTGGCTTGCCATCGTTACAGTCGAACACGCGGAACGTGTTGCGGTCGATGAACTGCGCCGGCGTCGCGGTCAGCCCAATCATCCGCGCGTCAAAGTACTGGAGAATCTCATCGTACTTGTTAAAGATCGAGCGATGCACTTCGTCAAAGATGATGAGATCGAAAAACGCCGGCGTGAATTGTTCGTAACAATTGGAGAGTGTTTGGAGCGTCGCCGCAAAGAGACGCTTGGTTTTTTCTTCTTCAGCGGTGCGCGTGTAAATTCGTCCGCGTGGTTCGTCAGGTAAGAATGTTTTAAACCCATCGGTCAACGCTTGCTCGACCAATGCATCGCGGTCGGCGAGGAACAAGACTTTTTGCGCCTGATTTGTCCGCAAGAACAAGTCCACGAGCGAGACAACTGTGCGCGTCTTGCCGGTGCCTGTCGCCATCACCAATAATGCTTTGCGCTTGCCCGCGTCAATCGCTTCCGAAATCCGCCGAATCGCTTCGTGCTGATACGCGCGGTCGGTGATTGCGGAATTGATCGGGGCTTGGCTGAGCGGTGCTTTGTTCTGGCGGATGAAGAGCAAGCGTTCCAAATCGTCGGGCGAGAAAAATCCCGCGACCCAGCGCTTGGGCGCATTGCCACTATCGAGGAGATAAATGTCAACACCATTGGCGAGAAACGCGTACGGGCGAAAACTCTGATGCGTGGCGATTTCGGCGACGTAATGCTCGGCTTGCTGCTGCGCGAGGCGCGGATCGTGCGTCATGCACTTGGCTTCGACCACGGCGATGATCTCACCATTCGGGCGGTACAGCGAATAATCCGTCACGCCATTCCAGGGTTCGGCGTTTTCGCCATCCACCGGAATTTCAAAACGGACTTGGGAACGATTACCTAAATTCCAGCCAGCTTTTACAAGAGCGGGGTCAATTTTATTTTCCCGTGTTTTAGCTTCGGATAAAGTCTTCAAACTGAATACCCCAAGATATTTAGCCAAGAAAAAACAAACGCCCACCCTGGCGTGTGACCAGAGCGGGCAAACACACACACGAACCGTTCGGCAACCGCATTGGCACCAGAGCAGTCAATCATGCTCATCTACGCGCAGCGAATTCACAACCCGCGGACAAAGAAAACCGTACTTGCTTTCAAGTATATCACACTGCCCTTAAATCATCAAAACAACCTTGCTTGGGAACTGGGTGGCAAAACGCTAGAATAATTTTCTGCTGTATTTTGATTGCTCTTCATCTCATGCTTTTGGAGTCAAGCCAAACCCAGTCCTGTCCGAGTCTCGCGGCGAGCTTGGGCTTGCTATCCCATCACTTTTCACCCACAGCAGACGCGGAAACTCGCTCACTGGCGCAGAGCGTTGAATCGCGTCGCTGAGTTGATGCGCGCCTTGACGATACAAGGGATAGGGTTCTGCATCACGGGCAACCTGGTCGGCGCAGTTTTGCGCGGTCGCGCGATCTCCGCACGCCAGCGCAACGAAACCTTCGCTGAGCGTGCGCTCGATTTCCGAAAAGCGCGGCAGACCCTCGAAACACGGCGTGTCGGCTAACGCGCGCGCCGCCGCCGCAAGATCGCCGACGACCGTGCAAGCGACTGCCAATGTGTTATGCAATTCAAACAGCATCACTCGATTGGATTGGGTTGTTGGCAGGTCGAGCGCGCGATGCAACGTGGCTAAAGCCGTTCCCGATTCGTTTTGAAGCAATTGCATCATTGCCAATTCCCTCAAGCGATAACCCCACAAGCGTGCGGTACTTTTGCCCTCGGCTTCTTGCAAAATTTTTTCAATCACTTCACGCGCCGCTTGAATTTTCCCCTGCCACAGCAAACACATCGCGCGGATGGCTTGTGCGCTGGCGAGTCCCCCCATATCGCCGATGATCCGCAAGGTCTCACTCGCGCGCTCAATGAGTTCGAGGGCTTGATCATCTTGCGCGCGAATGTGTTGAATGTCCGCGAGATTGATCAGCACGTACGCGTGGCTATGCACATCGCCGATGAAGTTCAAGCCCTCAGATGCCTCATTGAGATAGCGCACCGCCGTATCTAGATCGCCTTGCTCTTGATACAACCGTCCCATCTGGTTAAGGAAAAGATTGATGAGGATGCCTCGCCGAGCGGCGCGCGCTAAACCTAGCCCGATTTGAGCATGGCGCATCGCCGTTGCGAAATCATGCCGCCCAGCCGCCGCGGTAGCAAGTTGATAATGCGCGTCGGTGCGAATGCTATCGCTCAGATTGAGCGACAACTCTGCCAGTTGATCTGCGAGTGTCAAGACCACCGTTTGTTTGTGATCGCTTTCGTCAAGGTTCCCTGCATTCAAAGCGGCGCCGGCTTCGATTTGAAGCAAGCGGATCTGTAGCAACACATCCTTGGACGACAATTCGGCGCGCATCGCTTGCGCGAGGCGGAGCGCTTCGGTGTAATCGCGCCGCCGGGTAATCATGCGCGCCAATTCGATAACGACGATGGCGCGTACGGCGGGCGTGCTTGCCAATCCCACCGCCTCGCGCAAATTCGCTTCTCCCTCTGCCATGCGTAGAGTGCCGACGAGCAAACTACTTCGCATGAGCAACACGCGGCGCAACAAATCATTTTGCGGCGAGTGCATCCGTTTGATTTGCGCTTGCGCCTCATCCAGGATCGTGACCCCCACGAGCGCTTGACCTTGCGCGCCGATTGCCGCGCGATTCTTTTCGATCTGTTCGAGCGCGCGGTCGGGTAGCCCGGCGCGATTGTAATGCTGTGCCGCCGTGATCGCGTCCTGGATTGTGTGAACCGTCCAATCGCCGGCAAGCCGATGTAATTTTTGGCGCAAGGTGGTCTGGGTGTTCAGGGTGCGATACACCGACTCGCGGATGAATGGATGCAAGCGCGCGGCGGTGGCGTCGCCAATCAAATGGCGGCGTTGCAATTCGTCGAGCGCGTCCCCCAAATTTTTTACGCCGCCCTGGGTCGTGATCAATTCGCTCAGGTATTCATCGTACAAATTCAGCGGCTGTTGAAACACGGCAAGCCACAACAGCAAACGCCATGCCGCCGGCGACGATTGCGCGTGCAAGGTTTGCATGAGATAGTTGGCAATCTGGGGCTGGGTTTCCAAGCGCGCGATAAAAGTTTCGACGTCCAGCGTTTGGGTCGCCAACTGTCCCACCGCCAAACGCAAAAGCATTGGATTGCCGTCCACCTTGGCGTTCAAGCGCGCGGCTTGCGTGGCATCGAGCGCGTGCTCGCAACTCGCGGCGATGAATGCCAATCCTTCGTTTTGCTCAAAACCATTCAGCGTGATTTCGGCGACGCGCGCGAGCGGCAAACTCTGGCGCGAGCAAAACAACAAAAATGCCGGCGTCGTTTCGCACAAATGCCGCAACAATTGCAAACACGCTTCTTCACCGCGAATCACTTCGGCGTTGTCGAAGCAAAAAAGCGCCGGTTGTTTCATCAATGCCGCACTGAGCAACCGGATTTTTTGATCGAACGTAAAACGCGATTGCGCTTCCACGGTGGTGGGGATGAGCGGTTTGACCTGGGTTTGTCCATGCGCGAGCAGAAATTCGGCGAGCCGATGAAGCCATGCCTCCGCCAAAGTGGTCATGCCCTCGGTGATGGTTAGCCAAAAGACCGGCATGGTCTTGGCAAATTCGCGGGCGAGTGTGCTGGCAATCGTCGTCTTACCAACCCCGGGTTGTCCACACAAAACAAGGTGGCGTTCTTCGCGCAGGCGTGTTTGCGCGAGCGCCACGATGCGCGCGCGCGCGATTTCGCGCGGCGGCGCAGGCGGAATCGGCTCGCCGATAAATTCGGGGCGCGCGGATTCGGGCTTGGTCGTCGTTGTGAGCAATTCCATCAGTCGCGCGGCGAGCGCGGGTTCGTGCGCCAGGTCGAGCGCGGGGATGAAGAGCGACGCGACGGTCGCCGCATCGGGCACATGCTTGTTTTTCTCAAAGCGATTGATGTGCGCGACGCTATAGCCGGCGGCGACACCGAGATCGCGTTGGGTCAGCCGTACGCGGCGACGCAAAAAGCGGAGTAGTGCGCCGAACGTCGTGAACGATTGCAAGGCGATGGCAGAATCGGCAGAGGGCATAAAATCACCTGATTTGGCAAAACCAAACAAGAAAGTTTCAGTTTGGACGCGGATGGACGCAGACAAAAGATAATCCGCGCTTGTCCGCGCTCGTCTGCGTCCAATACCGCTTCAAGGCAAATTGGGAATCACGTAAAAAATGTCAACATTTCGATTTCGATTTCGAGTACAGTGCAGGTGACACAGCGAACGGATCGCGGGCCATCCAACGTTTCGGCGATTATACACCCCAGCGATTGGCTTGTCGAACTTTTCGATACGCCACATTTCGGCATCGCCAATCAAAGTGGCGTCACGTGGCAAAGGTGAGCAGAGATGCTAGACGGCGTTTGTCCCAAGTGCAACTCAACCCAGGTTTATCGCGGCGCATCGCTCGAAGGCGAGGGCTTGATGGCGGGCACGTACACCTCGCTCGTCGAGATCAATGCCGGCAAAACTGTGCTGGTGCTGTGGGTGGATACGTTCATCTGCGGCGCGTGCGGTTATTTGGAAATGCACATTGCCAATCGCAAGGATTTGAATGTGTTGCCGCAAGCAATTGGTTGGGACAAGATCGCGCCGTTGGGTTTGCCCCAGCGTGAACCCGAGCGCTAAATTTTTATCGGTCACATCGCAAGATAGGAGGCAACATGAAAAAGATTGCACTGGTCGCGGTGGCGCTGATGTTACTGGCGGTATTCTTGCTGATGTTAGACGCTCACCGTGTCACCACCGCGGCGGCGCGCGCTCCGCAAACCACGCTCCCATCATTTGGCTGGGTCAAAACCTGGGGCGGCAGTTCAACCGAAATGGCAAAGGGCGTCGCCGTGGATACGTCAGGCAACGTGTACGTGATTGGCGAATTTGCCGGCACCGTCAACTTTGATCCCGCCGGTCCCAATCCCAGCGCGACGCGCACTTCGTACAACAACACGCTGGATGCGTACCTCACCAAATTTAACGCGAGCGGAACTTGGCAATGGACGCGCATCTGGGGCGCGGGTCCGGTTAGCGCACTCAGTTACATGGGACGCGATGCGGCGAACGGGATCGCCCTCGACAGCGCGGGCAATGTCTATGTGGTCGGCTTGTATCAGGGCACGGTGGATTTTGGTTCGGGATTTATTTTCCCGTCGAACGCGCCAATGGGATCGAATAACGTCTTTGCCGCCAAATTCAATTCGAACGGCGTGACGCAATGGGTGAAAACCTGGGGCGCGAACAGCGGCGGCGAAGCGTACAGCGTCGCGGTAGACCCCGCCGGTTACGTCTATGTGCAAGGCGATTGGTCGGGCGTCTCGTGCGATTTCGATCAGTACGGCGCGCATGATGTTCACCTCAATCACGGTCACTTTGATGCGTTTCTCGTTAAACTGCGCGCGTCCGATGGCGCGTTCCAATGGGCAAAGACCTGGGGCGGCGAAGGGTACGATGACGGACCCGGCGTCGCGGTGGATAGTTTGGGTTACGTCTACGTCGCGGGCATGTACGCGAGCAAGACCATCAACTTTGATCCCGCCGGCGTCCATCCCGATGGCGACAAACATCCCGCGCACGATAGTGGTTCGCTCGTGGAGGTGTTCCTTTCGAAATTCGATTCTGCCGGCAATTTTCTGTGGGTGCGAACCTGGGGCGGGCAAGGCACGGACGACGCTGGGCAAATGGTCACGATTGACCACGCGAACAACATTTACGTGGGCGGGCGGTACGGTTGCATCACGTGCGAGTTCAATCCGGCGACCACCGCCCATCCCCATGCCAATGGCGACCTGGATGCGTTTGTCAGCAAGTACGATTCCGCCGGCAATTTGTTGTGGCTGAAAACCTGGGGCGGCGCGAGCGCGGACGCTTCTGCCGGGCTGGTTGTGGATCAGCAAAACAATCTGCATGTAACCGGCGTGTATTCTGCCACCGTCAACTTTGACCCAGACGGCGCGGGCGACACGCGCACCGCGAATGGTTTGTGGGATGCGTCCATCACTACGTTCGATTCCAGTGGAAATTTTCAAGGCGCGCAAACCTGGGGCGGCAGTGGGCAAGACGGCATCTGGAATGCGACGATTGACGCTAACAATCATTTGTACATCGCCGGTTATTTTTCGGCGCCGGGCACTGTGGATTTCGACCCAGGAACCGGAACGGCTCACCGCGCTTCGCAGGGAGGGATGGACGCATATCTATCCAAGTTCGTCATCCCGCTCGCGCCAGCAACGTCGTCAAGATTGTATCTGCCTTTTATCATCCGCAGTCAGCCGTGAAATCAACTACGCTAAATTTATTCGAGAGGTACACCGTGAAAAACAAAATCTGGTTCATCTCAATGTGCGTATTGCTTGCTACGTTGTTTGCCAGCGCGATTGCAAACGCCCAGGGACCGAAACCGACGCCGCCCAAAGCACCCGGCAATGTCAGATCGCCAAACGCGTATGCGGGCACGGCGTTCACGTATCAGGGTCAGCTCAAGAGCGGCGGCAATGCCGTGAATGGCACGTGCGATTTCCAATTCGGTTTGTACGATGCGCTGACCGGCGGCACGCAAATCGGCGCGACGCAAACCAACTCGAATGTGAGCGTAAGCAATGGCTTGTTCACGACCCAAATTGATTTCGGCGCGAGCACCATTACGGGCAATGCGCGCTGGCTCAATATCGCCGTGCGTTGTCCGGCGAGCAGTGGCAGTTACACCACGCTTGCGCCGCGCCAAGCGTTGACGCCCGCGCCGATGGCGTTGGCTCTCCCAGGATTGTATACGCAACCGACCGCATCAACTCCGAATATAATTGGTGGGAACAGCAGTAACACGGTAGACACTGGCGTCGAAGGAGCGACGATTAGCGGTGGTGGTGGTAATGGTGCAATCAATCAGGTCACTGCCGGTTATGGCACTATCGGCGGGGGGCATAGCAATACAGCCGGTCTTATTGCTACCATCGGTGGGGGCTACTATAACCTTGCCAGCGGTAAGAACGCCACAGTTGGCGGGGGTGCCATGAATAAAGCGTATGGCGACGGCACTTTAATTGGCGGGGGTGGGTACGATGGCTATCAATTTATGGGGAATGAGGCGCACGCCCATGCCTCGACAATCAGCGGCGGGATGGGCAACAAAGCGACCGCTGAAGCCAAGTATGCCACCATTAGCGGGGGACTCGGTAATCAGGCAACCGGCTATGCCGCAGTGGTAGGCGGTGGAGGCGGCTTTTATCCCATCGGCGCGCCAACGGGGATTGTTGGCAATACGGCAAGCGGCAATTGGAGCGTAGTCGGCGGCGGTGCAAGTAACCTGGCAACGGGCGCCGGCGCAGTGGTTCCCGGCGGCAATGGCAATGTTGCGGCAGGCACCAATAGTTTTGCGGCAGGCACGCAAGCGTTCGCCAATCACAACGGCGCGTTCGTCTGGGCAGATGCTCACTATACCGATTTCAACTCGACCGCCGTGAATCAATTTCTCGTTCGCGCCAGTGGGGGCATGGGCGTTGGCACCAACGCACCGGCCGCGCAGTTGCATGTATCGTCAGGTGGCAACGTCGCAAATCCGCAATTGTGGATCAACCAAACGAACACGACCGACTATGCGCGTTTGCGAATAGGTGCTGCCAATACCAATACCTGGGATATTGCCGCGGGTCCCGGCACAGACAACGTGATGAACTTTTTTCGAAACGGCACTGGCGATGTCATGAGTTTAAAGCCAGATGACGCAACCAACTATCTCGTGATGGGCAACGGCGCACGTCTCACAAAGGGTGGCGCGTGGACGAATGCGTCCGACCGTAATCTCAAAACGAATTTTGAGACTGTAGACAGCCGGGCAGTCCTGGCACAGGTCGTGAACATGCCGATCACCTCGTGGAATTACAAAGCCGAAGCTACGAACATTCGTCATCTGGGCCCGATGGCGCAAGATTTTTACGCGGCGTTCAAACTCGGCGCGGATGACACATCCATTACGACAGTGGACGCAAGCGGCGTCGCGCTCGCGGCGATTCAGGGATTGTATCAAGAGAACCAAGACCTCAAATCCCAGGTCATCAGTTTGCAATCGCAAATCGCGTCGCAACAAAAAAAGATGGATGATCTAGAATCGCGCCTGACCGCGCTAGAACAACTCACGCAAGCCAACAAACCCGGTTCGCCGGACACCACAACGAATTGGATGGTGCTGGGGATTGGCGCATTGCTCGGCGTGATGCTGGTCAAGCGACCCTGGGGAGGCAAAAGATGAAACGCAAAGTCACGCGCATCGTCTTGGCGATTTTCGTTCTGAGCATTGCACTCGCGTTCAGCCAAGTCACCATCTCGGCGCAAACCGGCGGCACATACGACCTGACCTGGAGTTCGCTTGACGGCGGCGGCGCGATGCCCGCAGGGAGTACGGGCGGCACGTACTCGCTCGGCGGCACGATTGGGCAAGCCGATGCGGGTCCATTGACCGGTGGAAATTATCAACTCAGCGGCGGATTCTGGCTTGCCCTAGTTAGTGCGCTACCGAGTTCCAACTTTAATCTGTATTTGCCGATCATTCTCAAATAAGGGATTCTCATGCAAACGATTCAACTCTCACGACGCCAAAACGAAATCCTTGCCCTCATCGTGCAAGGATATGCGAACAAAGGGATTGCGTATCAACTTGGCATGAGCGAAAAGACAGTCAAGAATCACCTGACAACGGTATTCCGCAAACTGAATGTCGAATCGCGTACGCAAGCGGCGGTCTGGGTGATGCGACAGAACATGGGAACACGCTAATTTTTGTGTAGCAGTTTGATTATGTTTCCAACCATTCTTCGCGTTTCCACATTCAAATAGCGATCCTGTCGTCCAATTGTCTGCCGAAGGCGTCTATACTGAGCACGGTCGCAGATTGCGCTTTTGGATTGTCACCCTGAGCGTAGCGAAGGGTCTCGCAACTAGCGAATTGAGAGATGCTTCGCTTCGCTCAGCATGACAATCCGCGTGTTACAAAACCGCAGTTTGTGCC